>JAQBZB010000311.1 GCA_027622275.1 Planctomycetota bacterium
AGCCAGCGTTCAGTTGCTTTCCGCGATGTCCTTCATGGGCACTAGCTTGAATCGTCCAAACGGATTATGGATCGGACGTCGCCAATTTTCCAATCGTGTTGCCCGAAGTCCCCGAACAACAACGCATCGCCACGAGCCTGAGCAGCCTCGACGCCCTGATCACCGCCGAAACCCAAAAGCTCGAAGCCCTCAAGACCCACAAGAAAGGGTTGATGCAGCAACTTTTCCCATCCCCGGAGGAGATTGAGGCATGAGCGGCAAGCCAAAGATCAACAAGTACGCGAACCTGAAAACACTGGCAAAGAAGCTGCGTGATGATCACGGCGGTGCGGAACTTATTCTCCTCTACGCTTACAACCGGACTGGCAAGACGCGGCTCTCCATGGAGTTTAAGGACATCGGAAAGCGCAAGAACAACGGCACCGCCGACACCCTCTATTTCAACGCTTACACCGAAGACCTGTTCACTTGGGAAAATGATCTCGAAGGTGATACGGCCCGCTATCTGCAGCTCAATCCCGACTCCACTTTCTTCAATGGCCTTAAAGACCTCGCGCTTGATGAAACCATTGCAGGCTACCTCAGCCGCTATGCCGACTTCGACTTCGATATCGACTACGGGGCATGGAAGGTCTCTTTCCGCAAAGACGATGAGGAGAACATCAAGATCTCCCGAGGCGAGGAAAACATTTTCATCTGGTGCCTCTTCATGGCCATCTGCGAGCGGATGCTGGATGGACACGTCTCGTATCAATCGAACAAGTATCTCTACATCGACGACCCGATCTCCTCGCTGGATGACAACAACGCGATCTCTGTCGCCTGCGACCTCGCCAAACTCCTGCGCCGTGCGGCCAGCCGGACAGACCAGACTGGCGCTCCGGCTCCCATCAAAGTCGTTTTCTCATCTCACCACGCTCTGTTCTTCAATGTGATGTGCAATGAGATCGGCAGGTCAAAAGAAGGAGAGCCTCGGGTAACGCACAAGCGCTACTTCCTCCACCGCGCCGATGGTGGCGTCTACACCTTGCGTGCCACCGAGGACACGCCGTTTTTCCATCACGTCGCGACCCTCGCGGAACTCCAGCGGGCTGCCGATCCCAACACCGGCAAACTCTACACGTTCCACTTCAATGCTCTGCGCAGCATCATGGAGAAGACCGCCTCTTTCTTCGGGCACGCGGACATTTCGTTCTGCCTCAAGGCCTTGGACAACGAAGAAGATCGAGCGCTCTACAACCGCGCGTTGAACCTCCTCAGCCGCGGAAAATACGCCATCCACGAACCGACAGAAATGGGCGAAGACAACAAGGAATTGTTCCGTCGCATTCTCCGAGACTTTACCACCAAATTTCAGTTCGCCCTGCCGGACATTCTGGAGAACCCAGCAGCCGCAGTTGCGCCCGCACCAAACCCCGCACCCGCTGCAATGGCAACAACATGACCGACACCAACCAAAAACAACTCGGAAACACACTCTGGAAAATCGCCGACGATCTTCGCGGAGCGATGAACGCGGACGACTTCCGAGACTACATGCTGTCGTTCCTCTTCCTGCGATATCTCTCGGACAACTACGAGATCGCGGCAAAGAAAGAGCTGGGGAAGGACTATCCCAAGGTCAATGGAGACGACCGCAGCGTGCCGCTGGTCCTGTGGTACGCCGACAATCCGAAAGACGTCCCGGAGTTCGAAAAGCAGATGCGCCGCAAGGTGCATTACGTCATCCAGCCGCCGCACTTGTGGAATAGCATCGCCAACATGGCCCGCACCCAAAGCGGCGAGCTGCTCAACACGCTGCAAGCGGGCTTCAAATACATCGAGACGGAATCCTTCGAGAGCACCTTCCAGGGCTTGTTCTCCGAGATCAATCTCGGCTCCGACAAGTTGGGCAAGAAGTATGAGGACCGAAACGCCAAGCTCTGCACCATCATCCAGAAGATCGCCGAGGGTCTGAATGATTTCTCCACGGACATCGACGCGCTGGGCGATGCCTATGAATACCTGATCGGTCAGTTCGCTGCCGGTTCAGGCAAGAAGGCGGGCGAGTTCTACACCCCGCAGCAGATTTCCAGCATCCTGTCCGGCATCGTGACGCTCGACAGTCAGGAACCGAAGACCGGGCCAAAGCAGCGTTTGGACCGAGTACTGGACTTCGCCTGCGGCTCCGGCTCCCTGCTGCTGAACGTGCGAAACCGCATCAAGAAGGCCGGGGGAACCATCGGCAAGATCTTCGGCCAGGAAAAGAACATCACCACCTACAACCTGGCCCGCATGAACATGCTGCTGCATGGGGTGAAGGACTCGGAGTTTGAGATCTTCCACGGCGACACGCTGCTCAACGAATGGGACATGATGCGAGAGCCGAATCCCGCCAAGAAGCCACTGTTCGACGCCGTCGTCGCCAATCCGCCCTTCAGCTACCGCTGGGAACCCACTGATGCTCTGGCGGATGACGTGCGCTTCAAAAGCCACGGCCTCGCCCCGAAGTCGGCCGCCGACTTTGCCTTCCTGCTGCACGGCTTCCACTTCCTCAAAGACGAAGGCGTGATGGCGATCATCCTGCCGCACGGCGTGCTCTTCCGGGGCGGTGCCGAGGAACGTATCCGCACCAAGCTGCTCAAAGACGGCCACATCGACACCGTCATCGGCCTGCCCGCGAACTTGTTCTACTCCGCTGGCATCGCCGTCGTCATCCTCGTGCTCAAGAAATGCAAGAAGCCCGACGACGTGCTGTTCATCAACGCCTCTGAGCACTTCGTGAAAGGCAAACGCCAGAACCAACTCACGGACGAGCACATCGCCAAGATCATCGAGACTTACCAATTCCGAAAGGAAGAGGACCGCTACTCCAAGCGCATCGACATGGAGCGAATCGCGAAGGAAGGCTTCAACCTGAACATCTCCCGCTACATAAGCACGGCCCAGGCTGAGGCAGAGATCGACCTAGCGGCGACTCATGGCGAGTTGGTAGGAATCGAAGACGCTATCAGGTCGGCGACGGGGAAACACAATGCGTTCCTGGATCAGCTAGGTTTGCCCGCGTTGCCATCGGCCGAGCAAACCGAGTCTTCCGCGACAAGCGAGGCGGATTGATCGTCGATTATCTCGGACTGGCCGATCAGTTGAAGCAGGCGATGGCCACCTAAATCGAGAGCGGCGAACGCCAAGAAATAAAATCGGCCCGTGGAAGAGGGGCAGAATCCTCGACGGGCCTATCTCGGAAGGTGGGGCAGAAACCTTGCCGAGCTGATCTGATTTTACCATCGCGAACCGCCGACGCAATCAGCCGAGTTGGTAGGTCGTCTGAATTGCGCGTGCTGAGTTTTGCAGCAGCGCGTGCATCGGGTAGAATCTGATGTAACGGGTAGGCGGCTGATCCCCGCCGACAGGCCCCCGCGCGACCGTGGCTAATCTCCAGCACGGCGCGCCGGGACCGGCCCGGCTGGAGGTTATCGGCGTGGATTCACTCAGCAAGTTGATCGACCAATTCTGTGACTTGATCGACGCTACTGAATCCCACGCGACGGACGAGCAGTGGGAAGCGTTACGAGAGCATGACGCGGTGCTCTACGCCGCCTGCCAGAATCAGGGCATAAAGATTCCGACGACGCCTCCGAGTATGGCCTCGACCGCTTCCGGCGAGCTTCGCCAAATGAGACAAATGGGTTGCACCGGGCTCTCTTATATTCGGACACTCGTTGGACATCGCGTTGTCGTAACCAGCGAGTGGCAACAGACAATCCGCCAGTTGAGAGCGGTGCTTGAGTCCAAACAAGGCAAGCGGACAGGCGGCAAGTCGAAGGGGAAACTGAAAGACTCGGGCAAGTTCACCGACGCCGATGTCGCGATCATCTCTGCTCTGCTGAAGCATCACGAATACGAAAGTCCACAAGGTAATGAATTCTCAAGCGTAGCGAATACGAAGCCAGCGACTTATCTGAAACTCTGTGAGCTTTCTGGCGTGAAGTCTAAAGACACAATCAGTAGCTTCTTTAGCAAATGGTTTCCTGATGGCGGAAACGACGAATACAAACGTGCCTGCCGGGCTGGAGCAAAGAAGCTGAGCCTTGAGCTGGCTCGCCTTGTTCCTGGGGACGTCCCCGCGTTCAAGAACCTTTACATCGACAAAGAGGCGTAGTCTATCGCTTGCTCGGTGTTCGGTTGTTCGGTTCGGTTTGCCGAACGCTCTCAAAAAAAGGCAGAATTCTCACGGGGCTTGAATCGCTTGCTTTTCGTTGCGATTCGCTTCCGCCATCACTTGTTCGGTTGCTCGCCTTACCGAACGCCTACGCATAGGTATACGCCAAACGGTTTGGCGAATTCAGAAAACCGCAAGCGAGGTGATCGAGATGACAGCTACGCCAAAGTTTCCAATCGTGCCAGAGACAGAAGTTTTAACTTTGTACGAGGCAAGCAAAAAACTGAAAGTCAGTGAACGCACTCTCTGGCAACTTGCGAGGGACCAATCCGTTCCATTTTTTCGCGTAGGGAAGCAATACCGCTTTCTCTCATCCGCTCTTGATGAGTGGGCGCTGTCGCAATCCCGAACCTCGTAAGCCGACGACAAAGGAACGCAGCAATGACTCGAAACACGACTTGGCGGCGCGTCCGTAAGTGCGAGCGCTGTCCGATTTGCGAACGGGGTGACTGGTGCTTAGTGACCGGACCCGAAGGCAATCCCACGGCGGCTATCTGCGCTCGGATCGAATCCGACAAACGCAGCGGCGATGCCGGCTGGCTTCATCGGCTACAGGATGATGAATCTTGGCAGCGGCCACGGCGGCGAACGGTTCGGATTGCCGCGCCGGGGGTGGCGACCACGCCGGACTTGGCGAGTCTCGCCGAACGGTGTTCTCAGGCGATCCGGCCAGATGTGCTGGACCGATTGGCCGAAGGTTTAGGGCTGTCGATCGAATCGCTACGCCGGCTGCGCGTCGGCTGGTCCGGCGAGCATCGTGCCTACACGTTCCCGATGTCAGACGCCAGCGGCGGCGTGCTGGGAATTCGGCTGCGACTGCCGAACGGTCGTAAACTGTCGGTATGCGGCGGTAAGGAAGGGCTGTTCATCCCGTCTGACTTGTCCAATGCCGGCCCGCTGCTGATTTGTGAAGGTCCGACCGACACAGCAGCGATCCTCGATTTGGGATTCAACGCCGTCGGTCGCCCCAGTTGCAGCGGTGGCACGCGGCTACTCGTCGATCTTGTTCAGCGTCGACAAGCGGCCGAAGTGGTCATTGTCGCGGACACCGACGCGCACGATGCCGGAAATCGCGGCGCGGAGAACCTTGCGGCCGTGCTGGTCACTTACGCTGCATCGGTGCGCGTCATCGCGCCAACGGGTGGCTGCAAAGACGCACGGGAATGGAAGCGCTGCGGAGCAACTCGCGGCGAAGTGCAATCAACGATCGACGCGGCCCCAGCACGTCTGTTGACGATCACGACTCGAAAGGTAGGACACCATGCCGACGCCCAAAGATAACGAACTGTCGATTGAGTACACGCCGAGCGGTCGCAATGGAACCGCGACGCTGACGGCGCGATGCAACGGCGAGACAATCGCGGTTGACTCGTTCAACTTGGCGAAGGGCAAGGCCCGCGCGGACTTCGCGGCCGAAGTTTGCAAACGCAGGCCCGGCATCGACCGCAACGGTCTGGATTCCGAGCTACTTCGCATCGCGGACGAAGTAGCGAGCAAGAACAATGGCGACGGGCGCACGGACGCGGCCGAACTGCCGGAAATCGACACGTCGCGAATTGTGCGGCCTGAGCGTTTCATCTCGCCCGAGGTTTCCTCGCTCGCAATTCCCACGATGACCGAATTGGATGGCCGGCCGGTTGGTCGAATGCTGCTTTATCTGCGCTGGGCGGATGGGCGGCGCGAACGCCGTGCGATGCCAATGAGCATCGACTTGCCGGCGCGGTCGCGACTGTGGATTCATCCCCAACCAAGCGCCCCGACGGCGAGTATGTCGCCCGGTTGGTCACGCGACGCGCGGAAAGAGTGGTTGCACGGTAGCGATGCGCCCGAGCCAGCCGAACTGTTCAAGCGACTGTGCGAACGCATTGCGCATTTCATCGACTTGCCACCACAGCACGCGGCGGGAACTACTGCGACGTTAGCGCTGTGGACTATCTTGACGTACTGCTTTTCCGTCTGGGACGCCGTGCCGTATCTGTTCGTCGGTGGTCCACTCGGCAGCGGCAAGAGCCGTGTGTTTGAGATATTGAGCCGGTTAGTATTTCGACCGCTTTCATCGTCGAACCTGACGGCGGCTGCATTATTTCGGACGCTGCATAATCAGGGCGGGACACTGCTGTTTGATGAGGCGGAACGGTTGAAGCAAACCAGCGATCCGGCGACGGGCGAAATCAATTCGATGCTACTGGCCGGCTACAAACGTGGCGGGCAGGCGACGCGGTTGGAACCGATCGGCGACACATTCCGCACAGTCAGTTTCGACGTGTACGGCCCAAAGGCACTCGCGTGTATCGCTGGATTGCCCCCGGCGTTGTCGAGCCGATGTATACCGCTGATGATGTTTCGCGCTCCACCTGGTTCGGATAAACCACGCAGGCGGATCGATGCGGACCCAGTCGGCTGGCAACTGATACGAGATGGCTTGCACGAGATGGCGTTGGAGAATGGCGCGACGTGGTTGGACTTACCCACGCGCACCGGGGTTTGTCCGGCGATGAGCGGGCGCGACTTCGAGTTGTGGCAACCGCTGTTGGCGCTGGCGTCCTGGATTGAAGCTGCCGGGGCGAGCGGGCTACTTGGGCTGTTGCAATCCCACGCGCTCGCAACGATCGACGAAAACCAAGATGACCAAACACCTGACGCTGATGAGACGCTTTTGCGGATTCTGGCGGACGAAATTCGCTTCGGCAAACCACCGACTCCCGGCGACGTATTGGCGAAGGCAAAGAATGGCGAATCGGACTCGTTCAAAAACTGGAGCGCCAAGGCGGTATCCGCGCACCTCAAACGCTATGGATTGACGACGAACAAGAGCCACGGCCGCAAGGTGTACGGCAAGGTAACGGTCGATGACCTGCGCCGGATTCAAACCACATACGCAGTCGATTTGGGGCTGGATGCGAACGATGAAAGGTAGTTCTGGGTACATTTCCCGACGACGTACCCTAAGTTCCCCACGTGCCCCCAAAACGCGACAACACCTGGGAAATCAAGGGATTCGCCGGGGGTAGGTTGAACGCTTAACGTGCCCTCGGGGGTACATGGGGCACGTGGGGCACGTTTCCAAGTGAAAGTAGGAATCCGAATGAAAGCGACATACAACGCGGCTGATTTTCTGGCGAGACTGTTCGGTTCGGCGATGCCGGCGGAAATTTCCGTGGCCGAATCGTCGGATGCCCCCAGGCCGGTGGCCGAATCGAGAAACTTACCAAACGAGCCCGGCCCACTGGTCGATCACTTCTCAGCCGCGCCGGCTGCGGACACGAAGCACGTGGCCCGGTCGCGTCGGCCGAATCCGACGAGCGGTGGCGACTGGCCCGCAGACGTGGCAGCGATGGCCGACTTCGCTTTGTTGCTGTCGGTGGATGACCTACCGGCGGCACCGTTCGACTTCGGCCCGGCGGAAACCGTGGTCGATGCGGCAAAGTTCCTTTATTGGCTTCGAGCGGACGTGCGACGCGGCCCAAGCGGCCCGAGAGCGATGTACGGCGCGCTGCAAAGTGACTTACGACGGTTGTCGCAATGCGTTGGACTCGACAGCCAATGAGAACGAGTTCGCGCAGAGAACGTCGATGTGGTATAAAGCAAGTCGCCCGAGTGCGGCTAACACTCGAGCGACTCTAACCCAACAACCTTTATAGAGCAAAGGAAGTGAGCTGATGGCAAGTGTAACAAGTGAGAGCCGCAACGGCAGGACGCGATATCGAATTGAGTGGCGAGACGGCGACAAACGCCGGCATAAGATGCGGCTCGCTGGCGAGTTGGACAATCGCAAAGACGCCGATGCCATCGCCCGCAAGGTGACAGCGATCGTATCGGCGAGTATTTCCCAACGCACGCTTGATAACGCCGTCGCCCAATGGCTCACCGACATCGGCGACGAATTGCACGCCAAGCTCGCTGAGAGTGGGCTCGTTGAGCCTCGACAGTCGGCGAAGCTTGGCGAGTTCATTGATTCATACATCGCCGGCCGAGGCGATGCCGAGGCGAACACCGTTCGCAATTGGAGAAACTCTCGCGACAAGCTTATGGATTTCTTCGGCGAGGATGTCGGCCTGCGAGAAATTACCTCTGGGCGCGCGGACGATTGGCGGCAGTCGCTTGTGAATCAGGACTACAGCGACGCCACCGTAAGCAAGGCGGTGAAACACGCCAAGCAATTCCTTCGCGCAGCGACTCGTAAGGGATTTTTCGAGAGCAACCCTTTCGTTGACTTGAAGGCTGGCGGCGAGGAAAACGCCGACAGGAAAGCGTTTATCTCGCTGGCGACTATCGCTACGGTTCTCGATGCCGCCCCCGATGCCGAATGGCGAGCGATAATTGCCTTGGCTCGATTTGGCGGCTTGCGATGCCCAAGCGAAATTCTCGCCTTAGAGTGGACTCACATTGATTGGCAGGCGGACAAGTTCACGGTCACGAGTCCAAAAACAAAGCGACACGGCAAAGGGTGGCGAGTCGTGCCGCTATTCCCCGAGCTGCGAGCGATTCTTGCAGAGCTTCACGAAGTGGCAGCGACAGGCGAAGGCTCTCGATACGTCGTCACTCGCTATCGGGAAAAGAACGTCAATCTGAGAACGCAATTCGAGCGAATCCTACGCAGGGCCAATGTTGACGCTTGGCCGAGGCTCTTTCACAACCTCAGAGCTTCGCGACAAACCGAGCTGATGAATAGCTTCCCCGCTCACGTCGTTTGCGATTGGCTCGGCAACACCGAGGCCATCGCCAGCAAGCACTATCTCCAAACAACCGATGATCACTTTGCCTTGGCTCAGGGTGGGGCGACAGGTGGGGACATCACTACCCGAAACGACTCGCAACGGCCCGAAAATGTCCCCGGCATTCGCCCCACTTTCCCCAAGAAAAGCCAAATGCCGCTTGTTTTAGCGGCATTTGAGTACCCCCTAGGGGAGTCGAACCCCTGTTGCCGGACTGAGAATCCGGAGTCCTAAGCCACTAGACGAAGGGGGCGTAGCCTTGATTGTCGCGGACAATCAACAAGTCAAGTGACTAGTTTTGTCCGGCTTTCGAATGTTGTCAACTCCCGGTCGACCTCGCCGGGTATTCCGATTCGACGAACTACTGCGTGTCGCGGAGCTGCAAGCGGAAGTCGGCGAGGAGTTGCGGGGCGAGCGTCGTTTGGGCTTCGGTTCGTAGCGTTTGGCGTTGCCGGGGAGTGAATGATTCGGTGTCTTCGATCAATTTGGCGAGCGCGAATGTCTTCTGGTTGGCTTCCGCAATCTGGTTCCTTTGGACATGAATGTTGGCTTGTCGGATGAGGCTCATCGCTCGAAGTTGCAGATCGGTCGGTTGGTCCGATAGCTCGGCAAGCAACTGCATGGCTTCTTCCATTCGCTCCCGATCCGAGTACAGGTACGCCAGCTGCAGCTTCGCCTTATTGACGTACGACTCGCTCACCGCAGCCGCATCCTTGCCGAAGTAGTCGAGCACGCTTTGAAAGGCAGCTTCACTGCCGACTTGCATTGCGTGGTTGAACTGCTCCGCTGCTGTTTCGAACCTTTCAACTCGAGGCACTTGGCCGTGAGCAAGCAAAGATTCGGGACGCGTGATCCAAGCGACCGCACAGCCGAACAGAAACGCAGCAAAGGCCGCGACCGCAATCCAAACAACTGCCGGGCGAGACTTTCGCAGTTTGGCCTCGGACAGCATGACGGTTTGCAGCTGTTGCGTGGCCGCGGTCCTACCCGCCGTTAACGCCAACAACTCCTGTGTCGTCCACTGGCCTACCTCGCTCGGCCAGTCTTCGTCCGATGATTCGAACTCCAATTTGCGAAGATCTCGCAAGAGTGCCGCCGCGCTTTGATACCGATCATCGGCCGCCTTCGCCAGCAGTTTGTGAATCACGCGACAGAGTTCCAGTGGCACGTCGGAACGCAAATCGCTGAGTGGCCGCGGCTCGTTCTTCAAATGCTGGACGGCAATGCTCAAGGCCGTGTCGCCTTGGAACGGGGGGCGGCCAGCGAGCATCTGGTAACAGCTGACGCCAAACGAATAGAGATCGCTGCGATGATCGATTTCACGCCCTTCGACCTGCTCGGGACTCATGTACAACGGAGTTCCCATCGTGATCCCGACCTGGGTGATTCCGACGCCGGTGTCGTTGGTGGGATCGGCAATTCGAGCGAGTCCGAAATCGGCGACCTTTGCTTCACCCGTCGGGCTGAGCAGGATATTTTCCGGCTTGATGTCTCGATGCACGATACCGCGGTCGCTGGCCTTCTGAAGTGCCGCCGCAACTTGCCGCATCAGATTCACAACGATCGCCACGCTGAGCGTTCCGCGCTTAGCCAGCAACTGCTGTAGATTCTGGCCCGGCACGTACTCTTGAACGAGGAAGTGAACCCCGTCGATACAGTCGACACCGTGAATTTGAACAATGTTTGCATGAACGAGTGCTGCGACGGCTTGTGCTTCATTGTGAAAGCGGCGGATGTAACTTTCATCGCTGGCCAGTCGGGCGTGCAGGGCTTTGAAAGCGACCTGGCGACGCAACGCTTTCTGTTCGGCAAGATATACGTCCGCCATACCGCCCCTTCCCAGACGGCGAAGTACGAGATAGTCACCAAACTGGCGTCCCGATAAGTCCGCGTCTGGCGTTGGAATTGAAGATGGTGGGATGGGGGGCGACACAAGTTCGCTCCTTCGTTAGATAGTGGCCTTTCGCTCCGCGAAAGAGCGCTCTTTCGCGGAGCGAAAGGCCACGTGCATGGACG
>JAQBZB010000312.1 GCA_027622275.1 Planctomycetota bacterium
TCGGCCCTGTCGTCGTTCTGGATACCGCCGAAAAACGTCTGTTTTGCCATCAGCTATTCACCATCTGCGGATCGACGTATACCGTCGTCGACGGCTTGAACAGCTGCACCCGTGCGTATGTGTGCCCAGCATTGGTCGGCGTATAAGTTATGGAATCCTCCTGCTTGGTCCCTACTCCGGTCCCATTCCATGTCGACGCCGAATCGGTAGTATGCGCTGCAGGTGTACCCTGCCCAACGTCCGTTATCCGGCTCGACGTATGCTCATGCAATGCCGTTGCGTTCGGCGATGCGGTTTGATCGGGATTCTTCCAAATTACCGCTAGATCATCATCATTCAACGTAGCGCCGCCAGCGAAGAACAGCTTAGACGTGATCGCAGATCCACCGTCTACCCATCGCGAAATAGGTGGCGACTCCAGGCAGCGAATCCCCTCGATGCAGCGAGTCGAACTTATCATCTCCCACGAATAGGCGTTCGCCTGCTCTTCGTCGTCAGCGCCACCAGTTCTGTACTTCGCCAGCGTCGACTTGATCGTCCCGAACGGATTCTCCAACCAGTTCAACCCGAGCGGAGGATCGGTAACAGCACCGGTTGCGCTATTCTCGATGAATAGCTGCTGGTTCGTGTTCGATGCCCCATTGGCTGTGGTGATGGCGCCCGGGAGCTTGCTGTTTCGGATATGGCATTCGCCATAAGTTCCCGTCCCAGTGTCGAAAGTGAAGAACGTCGTCGGGTTCGCGTCGCCGGCGAAATTGCACCCCTCGAAACGGTGGAACGAACCATGCATCTCTGCAGCGATAAACCCAGCGGCAGTTTCCAAATTGAACGTACAACCGTGGTAGCGATACATCCCGCGTGCGCCGAGCCTGATCGGATTCGATTCCGGGTTAAATGTGCAATTGATGAAGTCACCGTTTACCGATGTTGAGTCCGACGTGTCGGTCCCACCTATTTTGATAGCTCTACTTCCATCGGTAGACCAATGCCCGAACGTGCACAGTTCGTAGGTCTGGAACACATCGGCTGTTTGTGTTGCCAGGTTGACATACCGGCCAGCGTTCAAAGTAAGCCCGTAAACGTAGATTTTGCCAAGCAAACTGACACTGTTATTAGATGTGGTATTTGCTATCGTCGCGCCCGTCGACAGCGTATCGGCAGCCTTGTCTCGGCAGATGATCTTGACCGGATTCGCAAGCGTTCCATTCGTCCAATTCACCGAGACGGTCGTCTCTGCAGATTCAGAATGGCCATCTTCGACAGCAATCTCCGCGCCTGCTGCCGCCCCGGTCGACGACGACAGCAACACCCAGGCGTCGGTCCACGACGTGCCGTCATTCGCGCCAGCTGCGGCGCTGTCAACGTAATGATCGATCGCCACGGGTCACCTACGCTTGCTGCGTGAACGGGGACAGCACCGGCCGACGGTCCAGCGTCGCGACGGCAGATCCCTCGATGTAATCGATGTAAGCTCGCCACATCGTGACTACGTCTTGATGTTCAGCCGTCGTACCGTTGCCATTGGCGACGAACTCGGGATCGGCTCCGCTGGCCGTTTCGTTGACGTAGATAGCGTCAAGCCGCTTTGCTTCCTCGATCAGATTCTGCGCGGCCTTGCACCAGTTCTTCGTACGCTCGCTATATACCGCATGATTGTTGGCGTCGTAGCTCATTTGATTCACCCTGTTTGTTGGATTACCGTCCCGCTTCGCCTCACAAAAGCTCCCCCGAGAAATGGACCTGGCACGGGGCTAGGCAGTTCATCGGCCCGATCGTTGGCGGCGGGCACGCGCGCCGTTGCCGATGGCCGTTGACAATTGCTTCAGCGCTTCCAGATCGGCCTTCATTTGCGCCTGTACCTTATCTTGTTCGATTACTGCGCCGATCTGCGCCTTCATCGCGTCGAGTATATCCTGATTTGAGCCGTCCTGTTTCGCAGCTTTCTTGATCTCTGCATCCGCGATCTCCTTTTGCGCACGGGCGATCTCATCAGGCGACGCGCCGCTTTTACCGCCCTTGAACACGTCTTTTCTGATTTGCTTTTCGTCAACATCGGCGCCGGTAGATTGCGCTTCCGCGATCCGGTTTGCCGCGACGCCGCCAAGCTACCCACGCTCGATCACCGAGCGTATGCCGTTCACGGCATAGGAACGACCCATCGGCCTGTTCCCTCGTGTAGTCGAGCGTCGAAGTCGTAAACGGCATCCGATCCCCCTACCCTTGATCCTATCCACCCGAAGCCGTTCTCGCAACACAAGCAACCCCGACGCCGCTCGTCAGGTGCATGACGAACCCAACGAACGACGCCGAGGTCGAGTCACCGGTCCGGCGTGACCTCTCCCCCGAGACGTGCGCCGGTCCGGATACTCTCGGTCATTCTATCATGAGGACTCCACCCGTGTCGGCTTGGTCGGCATGGGCCGCCACTTCCCCGGTAAGATAAACCACCCGCGATTCTAGTTGCCGGATACGCATTCCGTCGAACAATCTCGCGACCCCATCAGGGCAAAGGCCACCAACGCCGATCGGTTCGCCCGGTGAAGGGTACAGGTCTCGACGGTCCGCACCCTTGACTGTGGCGTTGATCATCGGCAGATCGTGCAGGCAGTAGAGGCCCGAGCCGAGTCGCGAACAGTGCAATTTGAGACGCATCCATGCCCTTCCTGTTATGGCGACCTGTTGTACCCGTTCTCGCTCAACCACTGAAGAACGTCGGCCTGCGCCTCACCGGGAACGACCGCAGCAGGAGGCGTATCCGATTTACCCGACGACGCCAGATGCCCAAGGTACGCGCCGCCCGCGCCGATCCCAGTAGCACCCATGACGATCGCCGCGATGCCCGCGAACTTGCCGAGCGGAGTCATTCCGGGACGAGGTTCTCGTTCGATGATCGCCGGTGGAAGGACTTGGACCGGTTCTGGGTCTGGCCATTCGATTTCTGGCAAAGTATCCCTACCATCGAGCCATGCACGCCGTGCCCGACCTTCGCGAGCTTGCTGCACCAGCTCCACCCCTATGATCGTTTTCAGTGGGCTGTCCTTCATGACAAAAAATCCGGAGATGCCACAACTTGCTGAATAGTACGTGCAGCGTTCGCACCGATCGAATCGTATCTCAACGCCGCAACCCTTTCGGCCCTCGCCGACTCAACCGCGATCTTTTGAATCGACAACTCAGCAAGCGACGAAATCATTGTATGCGCTTGTTTGTCTGTACGATCCACTTGCCTTTCCAACTGTTTATGGTGCAGGTCATCGCCCTTCTCTAACGCCTCAAAGTTCGCTTCGGTCGTCATAGTTCATCGCGTCCCTGGGTTGGCGTATCTTCCCCGTTGACGATTTGGCCGAGAAGCTCGAAGTCGACCATCTTTACTCGTTCGCGTCGGATGATGGCGCCCGTCTGATCCGTCATCGTTCGTACGAAGAAGTTGTTGAGCCGACGAGAACGCTCCGCGTAGTCGCGGCGCTGTGCTTCGATGCGAGCCGTCTGGCTCGCGATCATGCCGGCCAATGCTGATTCATCTGCGTCCATCGAACGAACCCCTAATGGTCGGCCACGCCTGCTATATCGTGGCCGACCGTTTGGATTGGTTTAGCCTCGACCACCCTGCGGCGTACGGTCGGACGTGTTCAGCGCGGCGATCAGTCCGGCGTCGTCGCCGGTTCCGGCGTTTTGCTGAATCACAGACAAAATAGCCATATTGCCGGCTTGCGTGGCCACTCCGTTAGCGGAACGCACGTTCTCCGCGCCCAGCGTGGCGCCGTTCATCTGGAGCAGGGTTAGCTGCTCGTTCGTATCCAAAGGCATCTCGGACCCCTTTAAAGAACTCACCCCACGCAACGGCCGACGCGACCGCCGCTATTGCTTCTTCGGTTTGGCGCCATCCGCATGAATCCCGTCTTTGACCAACGCCCCCCCAGCTTCTGCCATCCGGAGTTGCACACCGGTAACTTGTTCTTTCCCGGCCCGCGTGTACTTCGACACCGAATCCCAGTAGTGTTCGCCATTCTTTTTGACGGTCACCGCCACAGTGATCTCGTAATCGCCCGCCGGCATTCTAACCCCCTGTCTTGAGTTCGTTCGTCCGGTTCATCAACGGCCCCGGTACTTCGCCTTGTACTTCCACTTGCTGCTGAACCAGCCTCGGCGAACGTATCGGGGAGCGGGCGCCAACGGTTGCACCACCGAACGCCGCCACGCGAACTGCGAGATATCAACCCGGACGCCAGGCACTCGGATACGGATACCAGGACTCCGACATTGTCCGTTGGAACAATCCGGCGAGCCCATCAGCGCGATCGACAAAATCGAGATCAGCATTCAACCCCCCCTTGCGATTCGTTGCAGTTCCAAAGCCACCGAACGTTCGCCGGTGATCGGCGTACTTGGCCTACCATCTTCGTATCGTACCAATTGTGGGGACGCAACGATCCCCGAGATCCGGTTCGCGTCGACCGACGCCACAACCACCCCAGCCGACCTCGCCGTGTCGACCTGAACCCGGAGTCGTTCCCACGATGGCGAACGCCAGTCAGCGACGAGCACCCAATGGACCTGCGGATCTGGTTCCGGCGTGACAGGGTCGGGAGTCGCCGGAGTTTCGAGCACCGTCAGCCGCTTATCCACAGCCGTCAGATCCCGCGTGACCACCTCTTCAACCTGCCCGACTCGGCTGATAACTATCTCGATGTCAGCCTTCGTCGCAAGCCCATCGATCCTAGATACCACCGATTGGAACTCAGGTCGCTGGATGAACCCAGATAGATCGATGTCGATCGTTGAACCAGGCGGGACAACCGGGGGCGGTTCCGGCGCCGGACGATCACCCGGAGGAACTATCGGAAGCGGTTCAGCGCCACCAGGATCGTTCGGGCCGAATCCTGGCGCGTACCACACAGGCGAATCCGAGCCGGGTGGCGTCGCGATGTTCCCAGGGCCTGCACCACCACCACCAGGGAACCCTGGAGGGCAACCGCCCGGCCCGCAGCGGCCCTTCTGCTTCTGCTTGTACCGCGATCCGCCGAACAACCCACGGAACAACCCGGTGAGCGTCACGTCGCCCCAACGCTGATACACCGGCCTGCCCTGCTGAGAGGCGTGGACAGGCGCCGCAAGAGCGACGATTCGCCTAATGGGGACAATCATCGACTCGGTTTCATCGTTCAACTCGTGACCAACCAGGACGCCCACTAGTCGACCGCGAACGAACGCCCCGCCGCCCGAGTCGCCAGACTGAGACAACGCGCCGACCCACTCAGGCCCCCGAGCAGGCCCCACGCGGAGCATGAACCCGCGATTCCCGCCGCCGTAACCGGACAGAGTCACCCGATCGCCCCTCGTGGCCTCATGTCGCTCGATCGTCGCAACCGGTCCAGGCAGCGAACTGGTTACAACGAGCGAGATATCCGCCCCGCGATCGCGCGCAACGATCCAGCCCCGCTCGGATCGTCCGCCGTGCTTGATCGTGATCGTTCCGACGCCGTCGCCGTAGATATGGTCGCAAGTAAGCACCAGCGAACGACGCCCGTCGTTGCCTACCACCGTTCCAGATCCGCCCGAACTGCCGTTGCCTACCTGGTTCCAGATCCTCACAGTCGTCGCCGCTTCGATCGGCGTAGCTCGACCGTTCGCCGCACACAACTCGATCGGCGTCGGCTCGTTCGGTGGAGGACCCTTTACCTTCCACGTAAGGTCGACGTGGCTTGACACCGCCAACACAGCGGCAGCGATCGCCGCGCCCATTGTCGCGATCATGGTCTCTCTCCCGTTCACACGTCGTCCTCGTATTCAGCCAACGAACCGACCCCGTAACCTTTCGTCGCGTGTTCTCGCCTAAGCCTGTGCGTCTCGAACCGCCGCTCGAACTTCGTCCTGGCAACGATCTCGCCGACTTCCATACCAGACCGGAACCCGTCTCGATAAGCCACGCTCAGCGTCAACCAGAACAGGATCAACCCTGCCGCGATCAAGAACGCCATCATGATCGGTCCTCCACATCCCATTGAAGGTCTACGCCTTCGACGACTAGGGATATCTTCTGCCGCTTCCCACCTGTCGGCGGATCGCCGGGCGTGTCCTGTGGTTCGCCGTATCGCTTCAGCATCTGGTCCAGTTCCCAACCCCAGAACTCATACGCTCGCGGGTCGTACGTTGGCCTGAGTAACCAGTTACCACCGTGGCCCAACCCCATTGCGTGGCCCCATTCGTGCCGGATGACGTGGATCAACCCGATCGCCCCAGAAGGAACGTCCACGTCTCGCCAGTGCCAGCTTTCCGCGTCATCGTACGATTGATCGAGTTGCGACCCCGAACCGTTCGGCAGCTGCGACCACGCGAGAACGCCCCCGGATCGTTCCCGATGAGTTCCCATGACGACGTTCGCTGTGCGGGTATTCGTCGTCAGTTCGAACCGGGCGCCGCAGATCTCCGAGATATGAGCCAACGCAACTTCGACCGTACGCGAGTAGTCCGCCTTTGTCATCCTCGGCGAACCGGCCAGCGAAGACGCAATGGCGACCGTCAACCCCTCGCGTGCCTGGTCCCTCGGCCATTGCGAACCAGCTGCCATCGCGTGATCGGGGACCGAGCAGAATCGTTCGGTGAGCGTCCGTGAGGTGATCGGCCCGGCCCATCCGTCAGCACGCAGCCCGAACGCGCGTTGATACCGCTTGATGACCTTCGGCATTTCTTCGTCAGTAGGGGTCTTGTCGGTCCACCCGTTCCGCCGCAACTCTTGCAATAGTTGCACAATGGGCATCGCAGTCAGCTTCGTCTTCGATTTCTTCGTCATGCTTTCTCCTTGATCAATCTCGTGGGGTTTTCACTCCTCAATAGTACGTCGTCTCGATCAACAGCCAGATCATCGCCGCAGTGCAGGCAGCCCCGGCGATCGTGAGTACCACCGACGCCCACACCGGCCCGCGTTCACTGTTGTAGTTCATTGCTACATCCACTCGAACAATGCCCAGGTCGCCAACGATGCCGCCGCAGCCCCTACCAGCCAGTGCCATTCGTGCCGAGGTTGCGGTGGGTCGTACCGCTTCCTCCAGGCCCCGAACGTATCGAACGGCTCGGTCATTGGCAGCCCCTCCCGCCCTGCCCGGTTACCACCGTCGGTGGGTATTCGATCGATGCGTTCTCGTCGCTTTCGCCCTCGGTCGCGTCACTGCTGTTCGGCGTGACCTTCTGCTCGATCCGCTTGAGTTGGAGCATTATCAACGCCTGGTTCAGCTCGATTTGACGCATCCGCCCTTCGACGGAACCGATCGACTCTTTGTTGTCTCCGATGCTTCGAAACACGCTATCTCGCTCACTGTACCAGGGCGCTTCGACTTTCAGCAGCGATCGGAAATCTTCTCGATTGATCGCCGAACGCTCAAGGTAACCGACCCGACTGTTCAGGTCCGCCGTCCACCACAGCCCACCAGCTGCGAAGCCAAGAAGCGACACGACCACAGCGACGCCAGTGATAGGGATCGATATAGCTCGCCAACCTGGATTGCGTTTGCCTCCGTTCTCGTCGTCCCCGTTCGCCATCTTCGCGTGCCTCCGCTGGTTCGATACGGTGATCTTACCATATCTCGGAAACACGCCCCATGCCGATCCAATTACTCTCGGACGCTGCCAGATTTTCGACGATCCTCCGCAGCCAACCAGCAATCTAGGCGCCGCTTCGGTCCCAATCGTCCTCCTCGTCTGGCTTCTCCTCACCGGATTCCTTCTTGATCCGTGTTTCCATTTCCGCAATGTCGGCCGCCTCGTCGTAATCCACCAAATCTTGAGGATCAGGAGTCAAAAGTACATCTCCCAACACCAACTTTCCCGAAACCACTTCCCTTGCCCACGGAAAAGGATTCCTGTTCTTGGGGAGATCTCGACTCGCTTCCTCTTCGTCTTCCGCATCTTCCGCCTTTTCTGACTTTTCCCACGGCTCATACTCCGTCGGCGTCCGAACCACGGTCTGAATCGCGTGCATCTCGCTCATCTCTTTGTCGGCGGCAATCTCGTTTTCGCTGATCTCTCTTTCCACGTCAGCCAGATACCGGATCGCTTTCGCAACCTCTTTGATCGCCTCAGAAATCACAGTCGCCAAATCAATATCAGACATCGTCAATCCTCCGATCATCTTTTGAAGATTCGTCTTCCTTTTCCTCCTCTTCCTCTTCAAGAGGAGGAGTTTCGTCCCATGCCTTTTGAAACTTGTCCCGCTTCTCGCAAGAATGATTCTCCTTGCAATCGTTGCTGCAAAATTCTTTGTTGCACCAATAGCAAACCCACAAATCCTCGCTGCCTGTCAAGACTTCGTTGTCGCATTCTCCGCAGGAGTTTTTCGTGCCACGATGAGCCATTGGTTTCTCCGCAATCAATAAATTATTGTTTTTGTTGCCGCCGATGGTCGATCATCCTCGCCACCAGGCTGGCCGGGTATTTCTTTGTCCCTGATCTTCCACTTTTCCTCAAGCCTTTCGATCTCGCGATCAAGATACCAGCCAGCCTTCTGGAGATCTCTGATCTTGTCTTCCGGCAACTCGCCCTTCTTCCCGGCGCGAGCAACGTACTTTACCACGTTCCCTAGATGATACCCAAGATTCCACGCCTCGATCGCGTCGATCACCTCTACCGCCGACCATGCGTACCACTGTGGCTTGTGGACCGGGTGGTAATCGGCGTCCTTGTCTAGATCAAAAGTCTCTCCGCTGGACTTATCGATGGACTTCATTCGCTGCCTCCACAATCATTGCTTCTCTTCGGCTTCAGGCCAATGCCACCCGAAAACCACCAAAGTTGCCTCCAATAAACTTCCATCTATTTTTTCCCGCGTCTTCAGTCTTTATCCAGGTTGCCCCGTCACCGTCTTTTCCAAGATACCGGCAAACTGATTGGTTTAGGTAAGCAAGAATGATATGCCTACAACAACTTGAACTCATTTCGTCCCATCTGTTGTCCAGACTCTTTTGGGGATCATCAACAAAAACGAACTCGTCGTCCTCAAGCAACTGTTCAAGAGTCAGGAAAGAGCATTTGTCTTCGTCTTCCTTCTTGTCTTCCTTCTTGTCTTCCTTCTTTTTTGGTTCTCTTAAGATCTCATCGTTGGCATCGTTGATCAGACTCTTCGAGAACTCCAGGCACCAGCTATACCTGTTGACTTTAGGCCACAGCGTTTTGAAATTTTGCATGCCTGAACTTACCTCTGGAGGATGTTTTCGGCATTCTCCGTGCGTCAAGTCCATGTGTTCGTAGGCGATGCAGTTCTCGCAAGCTTTTGTCACTGGATTGGTCCCTTTTCACTTGACGGATCTGTGTCATCATCAACCACTACCCATTTCGGGCGCAAGTCGTGCCGATCCAGCCACGCTCCAAGATTCACTTTCCATTCGGCAGCGAGTTCGGCGCACTGCTCGCTCGTCGCGTTCGGCCAGTCCTCGCAACCGCAATCGTCCAAGATGTAGTCTTCGTGCCATGCCGTCAATTCGGCGATCATATCTCGCACATGGCAGCCAGCGATCCAGTTCTCGATCGGCTCCGGTGGTCGACCTTTTGCAACCTTGAACGTTTCGTCTCCGGCGCGTTCCATTCCTGCGTCTCGTCTCGCCACAATCCTTTCCAGATTGCGCAACCGATATTCGACGCACCGTTTTTCGTGATCCGAGGAACACCATCTAGAGCACGTTTCATCGCCACAACAGCATTGCCATGAAACGTGTCCTTGAATGATATCCTTGCACTCGCTGCACACCCAAGCCTTAGTTTCTTCACTCATCGTTCGCCCCCCTTGTCCCGCTCTTCCAGATCCTCTTGACTTTTCCGTTTAAGCTCAAGCGTCAACTGGCTAATCTCTTCCAAAGCTCCCCGGCAATCATCCTGTTGTTCCGCCGTCCGAAGGATCAGAATGTCCACTGTTATCCGGTTGCGACAATCCAAAGAATCGTAAGCATCGCGGATGTCATTTTCCATGCTCGTGTCCTCCTCATCAGTCCTCGGAACGATCGCAAGCGGAATCTGGAACTGGGTCTGGTCCAGAACCATACCACCATTCGATGTCACCCTTCGTAGTCTGGAAACTCTCTAAATTCCTTTGCAGCCTTTTCGGGAACAGCCAACCATTGTCTGCACGCTTCAGACGAGGTCTTCTCGACGGCATACGTAAGCCTCGTTCCGTCCTTCGGTCCGTTCGCAGCCAATCCAAACAATCCGCCGCATTCCCTCGGCCAATACAGCACCATGCGTGCGCCGTGCAGCACAACCGTTTCCCCCGTTACCGGTTCTCGGTCGCATTGGCCGAAGATGACGCATCGTCCATTTGTACCGCAACATACGATAAAACTTTGCACAACATATCCTCCGCAAGAGATTTAGAGACAGACACACAATTACGTTGCGCTACCATCTCCCAGTTGCTTCGCCACCAAGAGATAGGATGACATTCGCAGCCGACTCGCACGTAATGCCACGGCGATAACCGTAACACCACATATGACTCAATCTTTCCAACCGAGTCGCCGTCGCCGTCGCCGTAGCCGTCGCCGTAGCCGTAGCCGGAGCCGTAGCCGTCGCCGCAACCGCAACCGTAGCCGTAGCCGTAGCCGGAGCCGTAGCCGGAGCCGGAGCCGGAGCCGTTCGTATTGCTCATTTCCACGCCCTCGCCAGTTCCAATGCCAGATTTCTCCTTCACCCGTACCCGATTCGTTCCCGATCAACCCTTGGACAATCGCAAGCGGAAGCTTACAACACCCTCTCGACGACGCATTTCGGTCCAAAGGATTTCATCGGTGCTTCTTCTTTCCTCACTTCCACTCGGCCATCCGCCAAAGTAGTCACGAATACGAATACTTCCCTATCCGGCCATCCAGCCATACGGAAGCGGTCTCCGGGTTTCAGG
>JAQBZB010000022.1 GCA_027622275.1 Planctomycetota bacterium
CAAAAGGCTCGTCACGGCGGAGCGTGACGGCTACTTTCCAAAAAACCGCGTTACGCTCGCGCATCTATACAGGTGGAGAAAGACCACTGCACCCCAAACAGGACACCCAGCCATGGTCGAACCACGACGCGATAGCGACCCAGAACATGACGACTTGATCGCACAACTCGCCACCTTGGATGAAGCCTTGGAACGGAGTGCGACTGGCGGTGCCGCCGATTCCACGGTGAAACAGTTGAAGGCCGAGCTAGACACGTTGTTGTCCGACGTCCGCCAGCCGCCGCCTGCCGACGAGTTTGAAGACGAGTCGGGTTGCCGCCGCGCGATGGAATTGGTTCAAGCCGTCGGCAACGATCCGTATCCCACGATCGATGGTGCTCCGAGTCATATTTCGTCGGAAGGCGAGGGCCTCGGGTCGCTGCGCGAATACAAGCTACTCTCCAAGCTCGGGCAGGGCGGAATGGGGACCGTCTACAAGGCGCTGCACACTAAGTTGGACAAGATCGTGGCGCTCAAGGTATTGCCCGCTGACAAGCTCCAAGACGAACATGCCGTCGCCAGATTCGGGCGGGAGATGAAGGCGGTCGGCCGGCTGGAGCACCCCAACATCGTCCGAGCCACCGACGCAGGCGAGATCGATGGCAAGCATTTTCTGGTGATGGAGCACGTTGACGGACTCGACTTGTCGACGATTGTTCGGAGCACAGGTCCGCTGTCCATCGCCGACGCCTGCGAAATCATCCGACAATCCGCAATCGGACTACAACACGCACATGAACACGGCTTGGTCCATCGCGACATCAAGCCGTCGAACCTCATGTTGAGTGGTGTAGGACGGACGCCCTCGTCCGCCGCATCCAAGACGGACGAGGGCGTCCGTCCTACGGTGAAGATCCTCGATATGGGCCTGGCTCTCCTGGAAGAGCACCGGCTGGCCGAGCAGCGTGATCTCACGACGACCGGACAGATGATGGGCACCTTGGATTACATGGCTCCCGAGCAGGGAGTGGATAGCCATGACGTCGATATCCGGGCCGATATCTACGCACTGGGGGCCACGCTGTTCAAACTGCTGTCGGGGGAAGCTCCCTTCGCGGGCAAGAAATACAAAACACCGATGCACGTGATATTAGCCATTGCGCGTGAACCGGCTCTGCCGATTACTGATAGGCGTAAAGACGTCCCTGCTGAACTGGCAGCCGTCGTCGACCGGATGTTGCGGAAGAATCCTGACGAGCGGCTCGCAACGCCGCGGGAAGTTGCCGCGGCGATGGAACCGTTCGTCGGCGGTTGTGACTTGGCGAGTCTATTGAGGCGTGCCCAGGGAGAGACAGAGGTTGATTCGGAGGAGTCGCTGAGAAAGACGGAGGAGTATCTGTCATCTCCGTCGACCGAGACGGAAGCTGGTGTCAAATCGCCAGTCTTAACAAAGAGCGATCAAACGCATCGCTTTGAAAAGACGCAGCTCGCGAAGACGTTGCCACGTGCAGCCGCGTGGTATAGGCGACCGACCTACATCGCTGCCACTGCCTTTAGCGTGTCGGGGCTTCTGCTCGCTGCCGTGATGTTCTACATCCAAACCCAGAACGGCACGATCGTCGTCGAGATCGACGACCCCTAAGGCCTGATCCAAGTTACGGTCGAAGGCGAAGATATCATCATCACCGAGAAAGAGAAGACAGGCGAACCGATCAAGCTCAAGCCCGGCGAGCACCGGCTGCACGTCAAACGCGGCGGTCTGGAGTTCGACTCCGAGAAGTTCACACTGAAGCGTGGTGACAAGGTTATCCTCACCGTGAAGTTAGCACAGGGCCAAGTACAAGTCATCCGCGACGAAACTACCGCGATGGGCAACCATGACCTCCCCGAGCAGCCGGGCGAGAACTTCGCCTTGGCATTCGACGGTCATTCCAGCTACGTCGATATACCATCATTGAAATATGATGGCTCCCATCCGATTACCGTCGAAGCGTGGGCTACTTCGTTTAGTACTAAACACGCGCTCGTTATCGGCAGTAATGGAAGGAACTGTGTTACTCTACATCGGTACGAACACGGATTTCAATTGGCGGAGACATTCGACGATACACTCTCATTTGACCGTGCGGATGAGAAGCCTGAAGCCTACGCGCTGATACACATCGCCGGAGTATTGAACGACTCAAAACCTCGGCTGTTCGTCAATGGTAAGTTGGCAGGGCAGCAAGGCACCTCTGGCGGTCCTATACAGTGGGGTGAAGGCGACTTCTTGATAGGCGCGGCGCACCTTGGCAAAACGCTTGCGTATTTCTTCGATGGCCTCATTGACGAAGTCCGCATCTCCAACATCGCCCGCTACACCGAAGACTTCACGCCGCAGAAACGATTTGAGCCGGACGAGCACACGATCGCCCTCTACCACTTCGACGAAGGTTCCGGTGAAGTGGCGCACGACGCCTCGGATAACCGTCACGATGGCAAGATCATTGGGGCGCAATGGGTCACGGCGGAAGTAACTGCCAAAGCAATTGCCAATATGGACCCTCACCGCAGGGCAATTGCATGGGCGCGATCTGTCGGTGGCGATGTTTTGGCTTTCAAAGAAGATGGCACCGGGGAATGGTTATCTTCTGCCGATCAATTCACCCCTGAACACGTTCGCCTTGAATTGTCTTTGAAGCATGTCGCCACTGATGAAGGAGTTGCTAACCTGGCAGGTGCATCGAAAATCGCCTCACTGAACCTCGCAGTTTCAGCGGTAACCGACCGATCCGTGCCACACATCATGACGTTGACCAACCTAGAGACGCTGGATCTTGACTCTACCAAGGTCTCGCTCGACGGCCTGAAGTCAATTGTCTCTTTGCCGAAACTGACAACGCTGCACCTTTACAGCATCCCAATCGGTGATGTCGGCCTAGCCATGCTGTCGAAAATGCGGCAATTGCGTGACTTGAGCGTGACGGCGATGGGAGGCGACGCAGACTTCACAAACGCGGGGCTGGCTCACGTGGGACAACTCACGAACCTGGAGTCGCTGTTATTGGGTTCGGGCTACCGAGTTTCAGACGATGGTATACGACCGCTAAGTAACCTGACGAAGCTTAAAACCCTTGTGCTTACTCCAAACGGCATCACGGGCGCGTGTCTGACACACCTTGCGAACTTGACCTCGCTGGAATCTCTCACTCTACCAGCGAGAGTCGCGGATGAAGACTTTCGGCACCTGAACAACTTGAAATCGCTTCGCGTTCTGTCTCTCGTGGGATCGAAATCTTCACCTGAATTTACGGGAGCTGGTTTGAAGCACTTGCCTGACCTTCCGCAGCTTAAAGAACTATCGATGGAGAATTCCGGATTGGATGACACTGGGCTGGAACAGATTACTCGCTTCAAGGGCGTAACAAGGTTGAGTATCGGGCTGACTAAAGTGACCGAGGCGGGATTCAAATACCTGACGGAGCTTCCAGACCTCGAACGAGTCGATATCGGCAGGGGATCGCAGCTTTCGGTTGAGAGTATCGCGCGGCTGACACTGATGTTGCCAGAGTGCAAGATCTACTCGACCGTCACCGACGCAGAAATCGCCGAGGCGATAGAACAGTTGCAAAAGAAATCGGGAGATTGATGACTGAGACCCTGTTTGCAACCTTCCATCGGTTCGGCTGACGCGACGGACGATTCACACCGGACCGAATTGCAAACCAAATGGTCAGAACCGATGCAAGTCCATCGCCTTATCTCGTGTGTGACCATTCCGCCGCGCGCCCCACCGATTCGAGAGCCCCCGCAGATGGCTATGCGACCCAACTGCCGAACGGTTCAACAAAAATCGTTTGTGTTGATCCTCGTCGAGTGCCGACAAGATTGGAGACCGCGCAAAGCAAGACACGCTAGCAGGCTGGCTTTCCCCGGCAAATCCCACCGTTGAATTCCTCAACCCTCGCAACGCTTCTGATATGGGCGAATACCAAAGCTTACCACGATTTGAACGAAAGCCCGCTCGCGAACCAGCGCTGTACGCCGTCGGCGAGGTGCCGCACGAACACCCCGCAGCCGCCGGATCGATCGGTTGGACCGTCGCGACTTACTTCTGGGGCGTGCTGATCAATCTGATCGAAGCCGCGCGACGTTGGCAACGCGACGACGCAGGCTTGCTAGCGGCGTGCGTCGCCTATTACGCAACGCTTTCGCTGTTCCCGCTGTTGATGGTCTTGATCGCAGGGCTCGGCATCTTCCTACGATTCACTCCTTATGGAGAAAGCTCGGAATTGTTTGTGCTGACCGTGATCGCTCAAGAAACCACCGACGACGTCGCGACACAGGTGAGCGCCGCGTTTCAGCAAGTCCAGCAACAGGCATTGCTCAGCGGTCCGCTGGCGATAATCGGATTAATCGCCGCGGCAATAGCGGTCTTTGCCCAATTCGATCGAGCGTTCGACAAGATCTGGAAGATCGACGCGCCGGCGTTTGACGGCTACGTATCCGCGGCGCGGCGTGAGGTCGCTCACCGGATCAAGGCGTTCTTCGTGCTTCTCAGCCTGGGCGGCGTTGTCGCGTTGTTCTTCTTCGCCAGTTTGGCGCTAAACGCGGTGATACGTTTCAGCAGCGAACATGTGCATATCGCGAAGCAACTCTGGAAACTCGTCGAAGTGGCACTCAGCATCGGCCTCAATGCGATCGTGTTTACCGCGATCTATAAGTGCTTGTCGAAGATTCCGGTAGGCTGGCTGCACGCGGCGCGGGGTGGTTTGCTGGCCGCCGGGACATGGGAAATCGGACGTCTGTTTCTGGCGACTTACTTCACGTTTTCCAGCTACAGCGCGTACGGCGTCGTTGGATCGCTGTTGGCCGCCATGCTGTGGGCCTACTACGCGAGCAGCGTTTTGTTCCTGGGGGCGGAGTATGTCCAGGTGATCCGCGAACAGGCTCAACGAGAAAGACGCGAAGCAGCGTTTCATCGCGAGCTGGCGGCGCAACACTTGATGCGCAAACCGCTGCTCCTGAACCGGCGGCGGATTTCCGTTCGTCGCGCGGCGTGACTGAAACCCGTTCGATGGCCTTCCGTTAACATCGTTAGGAGTGCATTGGGGCGAGGCGTGATGTTTGAAGAATAAGCCCGATAGGCAACGCCGTGAAGGACTTTCATCCAGTAATTCACGGAGGCGACAGTGTAGAACAATTGTCCCAATTGTTCCTCGCCCGCTGCGCGAGCGTACAGAACGGCAAACAATTGGGACAATTGTTCTACGATAAATCCTTCACGGCGTTGCCCGCTAGGGCTGACACAACCCTTGCCGGGGCTGTGAAGCCCCGGAAGCAAACTCCAAACAGGACAAAGCCCCGGTAGGGGCGACACAGAATGCGTTAGCGTCATCATTGCGCACCGGCCGAATCGTCCGCCGCCGCTTCTTCGGACGGCGTGGAAGCGTCCAGCAACGTGGCCACGATTTCCGCCTCCTCCACTTCGATCGGTGGTACGAAGACCGGCAGCCGGCGTTGGATGCGGTCTTCGACCAGCTTCATGACAACGCGAGCCAGCGGCTCTTTCTTCGCCTGGCAGCGACAGACGAGTGTCGTCACAGTGCCGTCAGCTCGTTCCTTGTGATGGCACTCGGGACATTCCCAGACTCGGCGCAAATCGTACTTCAGCCGCTCGAACGGACCCTTCATCGGATACTAATGCCCCTGGGCGGCGTAGTATGGGTTGCGTCCCGCCGCGTGATCGGTGACGTCCAGGATGGCACCGATTTCTGGGATGGCTTGGCGGATTGCGGCTTCGACACCGTACTTGAGCGTCACTTTGGCTTGGCCGCAGCCCTGACAACCGCCGCCCATCTGGATGAACAAATTGTTCTCGCGGACGTCGAGCAAATGCACGACGCCGCCGTGGCTGGCGACGGACGGGTTGATTTCCGATTCCAGAATCTCTTCGACGCGGCGGCGGATCTCGTCGGCGGGCGGAATACTGCGGCGAGCCTCATCGCTAACTGCTGGCTCGCCGGACGCGATGTGCTCGCGAATCGCGGCACCGATCTTGGGGCCGACGGCTTGCCAAGGATCGTGGGCTCCCTTGTTCACCGTGATTTCGTCGTGCGAGATTAAAACCGATGTCACTCCTTCGATGGCGAACAGACGGCTTGGCAGGTCGGAGCCCTGGGCCTTTTCTGTCTTGCCGAAGTAAAAGGACGATTCGGGATAAACAGGCCGATCGACCGTAAAACGACAAGAGTTGTCCGTGATCGGGGTCGCTGTAATGTGGATGGCGTCTGGGGTCATGATTCAAATCTCCTGCGGATCGCGTTTCACCTAGTATAGCAGCGCCCCAGCGGCAAGAGTAAGGACTGGTACGTGGCCGTTCGCTCCGCGAACGGACTTTTCGCGGAGCGAAAAGCCACGTATCAAGATCCGACGTTCGGGGCCGAGGCGATCGTGAGCGGTTGGGGCAGCGATTGGAGCCACTTTGCGAGATCATGCACGACATCCAGGTCGGCGGGAACTTGCTTCAAGATGACGAGTTCGTCGGAGTGGAGCACTCGGCGTAGCAAACTCAGCATCTCGGTCGCGAGTCGCGAGAATTCGACGGTTTCCGCATCGGTAAGGTCGTGCCGCACAAGTTGTACTTCCGTCTCCGCGGGCCGACGCTCGAGCTGAACGAGGCGTCCGCTCTCTGCCTTGACGAGTCGTTCTTTCCAGAAACCTCGACGCAACTCACCGGAACCGTTGAACTGAAACACCAGATCGGCTCCGACAAAGACGCTCGCCTCCCCGCCGCGCCGAAACCCGATGACGCAGGTTTGCGAGTGCCCAGGCAATTGCACTTCCACACGGCGGACCAAGGCCGTCGCCTCGCGCATCAAGTCCTCTCGATCTTCTGCGTGTCGCGCCATGTTGAGTCTCTTCTTGAGAATACGTCTCACCACAAGTTAGTCGATTTACCGGCGTCTGTAACGGGAGGCATCGAGGCGCTCGACTTGTCGATCTTCTGGTCAGTCTCTACGATCAGTAATTAGATGCCAACTACAAAATCAAACACACCTGAACTCAAGGGAGTGACCAATGGCCGCAACGAATGAAGAAGTGATCCAGATGCTCAAGGAAGCTTATTCGATGGAACTTGAGACGGTCATGAACTACCTGGCGAACAGCACGAATCTTGACGGCGTGCGAGCCGAGGAAATCAAGAAGTCTCTGGCCGCGGATATCACCGAAGAGCTGATGCACGCCCAGCAACTCGGGCAACGCATCAAGCAAATTGGCGGGTTCGTCCCTGGATCGGCCGAAGTCAAAACCAATATCGGCCGACAACAGCAGCCGCCCGCGGACACGACCGACGTGATGGCCGTCATCCAAGCCGTGATCGAAGCGGAAACAGCCGCCTGCAATCAATACAAGAAGATCATTCGCGCCACGGACGGCGAAGACTATGTGACGCAGGATATGTGCATCCGCCTGCTCGCCGCTGAAGAACAGCATTTGGTCTTGTTCCGCGGCTTCTTGAAAGAGTATTCGAAGTCGTAACGCGGCACGCTGCGAGACTACGTAGGATGGACGTCCTCGTCCGTCCTTCTGATCGACACGGACGAGAGCGTCCCCGTCCTCCGAAGATTCGTGCGGTCGCGACGCTTGCGAGCCAGCTAAGAATGTTGACGAGGCGCAGGGAGCGTCGTGAGGTTCTGGACAGGCGTTGATGGCGAGCTTCCATTGACAGGCAGCCCGCGCCGTGTCATGAGACGCGGTTCGCTCAACACGCGGACCACGACATACCACAGCACCAACACGACCGCGATCACTCCCACCAACGCCCAGATTCCTTCGCGTTTGAGCGTCGCGCCGAGATTGCGGACCGGCTCCATCGCTTTGGCGTAGCGCTGCTGAACCAAGACGATCATCTGTTGGCCGCCTTCCAGCCCATCCGGCAGTCGGACCAATTTGGTCGCCGGTATCCACTCGCCGCGGAACGCTTCGCCGCCTGCGGCTTGTGCGACGGGATCGCGATACCGGTAATTCGCGTCGGACTGCAACTTCAGCAACTGCTGGTCGTCGATTCGAAACTGGCTGGCAGCACCGGTACCGGTCGCGGCGAGTTGATCGAACAACGGATGCTGCAGGATCACGCCGTAGTTCGGCCCCTGCCTGCCGTCGATCAGGACGACAAATTGATCGGGATCATAATTCGTCCGCAAGTACGCGAAGTCGCCCAAGTTAATCGTCAACGCCAGCACGCCAAGTATCTCCACAGGCGGATCATCACTCGCAAAGATCGGTGTCGAGATGGCGACTTTCCAGATACCGGTCGTCGTCGATCGAAAGGCCGCTGAAAAATGTGTCTTCGTGATGGGGCTGACGTCTCGCGCAGCCCGATTTTGCCAGTCGACGCGGCTGTCGCTCAACTCCGCGGGCCCGCCGTGGAAATAGGTGCGATACGAGTAGTTCCAACCCGCGGATCGGTTGACCGTCGTGGGGTCGTCGTAAGCAGCGGCGAGCATCCGGCCATGCTTGTCAACAACGAACATACTGGCGAGCTTCAGATCATCCGAGTCCTCGTTCAAGCCCTGTAGATACGAATCGACTCGCTCCTGAAGATAATCGTGCAGCTGCTGTCGCTGCGGATCGGCGAGGAACGACTCGCGCAGTTTCTCGATCGTCTCGGACGTTGTCCCCGGTTCGTTCATCTGTTGCACGATGTCCGACGGCGCGACTGCGTCGAACATCTGATGCAGCATCGGCCGCCGGGCTTCGTCTCGCACGGCACGAAAGTACTGACGAACCTCGGCCTCGATGGAGTCGGCGGCGTAGTCTGCCGTCACAGCGCTCGTCTGCTTGGCCGTCCGCGTCGCGATTACTTCTGATTCGCTCAACGCGTCGTCGTACCCGCGTAGCCCGAACAACGCCATCACGACGAACAACAGCAGCGGTCCGACGAAACCAAGGAACATCAGCGGCCGACGAACCTTGGCCACGTCACGCGCATTCAACGCATCGAGTACGGCCTGGACGTTGGGGAAGCGGCGATCAGGACTGACGGCGAGACAGCGATCGATGACGTCCAACAGCGCGCGATCGATACCAGGAACACGCCGATGTTCCGTCGGAATGGGTGCTGTACGGATGGCGTTCTGATAGCGTGCGAGTCGTGTCTCCAGGTCGTGGGCGGCTTCGATTCCTTTCACATGCGTTTCGCTGCGATACGGCGGGCTGCCCGTCAACATGCAGAACAATATCGCGCCCAAGGCATACACGTCCCATCGGGCATCCGGCATCGCGGTCAGGTCCGCCTGCTCGGGCGCCATGTAAAACAGCGTGCCGAGCGACGGTGATTGTTCGTGCGAGAGACGTGACTGGCCGAAGTCCGCCAGCCGCGGCTTGTTGTCTTGATCGAGCAGGATGTTCGCCGGCTTCAGATCACAGTGCAGCACACCCTTGCCGTGCGCGTGCATCAAACCAACGGCCACTTCCGCAAAGATGTCGGCCGCTTCCCCGACCGGCAATGGACCGCTCTGTCGCAGTAAGTCTTCGAGCGATCCGTTCTCGATGAACTCCATGACGTAATACGGCGGTTCAGCATCCCAGCCGACGTCAAGCAACTGCACCACGTAGCGATCGGCGGACAGGTAGACCAGCTTCTCCACCTCGCGCGATAAAAGTGTCCAGTCGACTCCCGATCGATGTGCAAAGAATTTGATGGCGACTTGCCGGCCGGTGTTTTGGTCCACGCCCACCCACACTTCTCCGTACGCTCCGCGACCCAGTAATCGCTGGGCGTCGTAGCCGGGCACGTCGACAGGAGGGCGCGCAGTCTTTAGACTCAGCTCGCGCGCCTGCTGCTCTTCTTCGATTGATTGGTGTTGGGTGCGGTCCAGAGTCATGATGTTGTTATCGTATCACGCTTATTGATTGCTGAGGAGACTTGCGATGCGTTGCCTTTCGCCGCTGTTCTTGCTCCTGTCGCTCTCCACGTGGACGCCTCCATTGCAAGCCCAGGAGAACTTAACGCCGGAATTGGACGGTCGACAGGGACGCGAGCTGCTGCTGAAAAACTTTCGGCCAAAGTCGAAGCTCCGAGTTCCACAGACCGACTTGCAGCGAGCCAAGTTCCCGGTCGTCGACATTCACACTCACTTTCGCTACCGCTTTCGGCACTCGCCCGAGCAACTGGACGCCTTCGTTGAACTGATGGACCGAAACAACATCGCCGTGTGCGTGAGCCTGGACGGGCAACTCGGGGACGACTTCCGCGAGCACGCGGCGTATTTGTGGACGAAGTATCCGAACCGCTTCATGATCTTCGCCAATATCGACTGGCAAGGCGACGGTGCGGTCGACGATCCGGCGACTTGGGCTTGTCATCGCGATGACTTTGCCGCGCGGACTGTCGAGCGGCTGGTCGAGGCCAAGCAACTGGGAGCCAGCGGGCTGAAGCTGTTCAAACAGTTTGGACTCGGCTACCGAAACCCCGACGGTTCGCTGCTGAAAATTGATGATCCGCGGTGGGACCCCATTTGGAAGGCATGCGGCGAACTGGGGCTTCCCGTGATCATTCACACGGCCGACCCGGCTGCCTTTTTTGACGAGATCGATGATACCAACGAACGCTGGGAAGAACTGCACCGGCACCCCGAGTGGAGCTTTCGCGCCGGGAAGTTTCCAAGTCGCGAGGAGTTATTGGCAGCCCGCAATCGCGTGATCAAGCGGCATCCGAATACCGTCTTCATCGGAGCGCATGTCGCTAACAACTCGGAAGATCTTGCCACGGTCAGCGAGTGGCTGAGTGAATACCCAAATCTCTACGTCGGGTTCGCCTCGCGGATCGGTGAACTCGGGCGGCAGCCTTACACGGCGCGGCGTTTCTTTCTCGAGCACGCGGATCGCATCTTATTCAGCACAGACGGGCCCTGGCCGGAAACGCGGATTCGTTTGTACTGGCGATTCCTCGAAACCTACGACGAATACTTTCCGTACTCCGAGAAAGAATTCCCCCCGCAGGGATTCTGGAACATCTACGGAATTGGCCTGCCCGATGACGTGTTGAAGAAGGTCTATCACACGAATGCGTTGCGGCTCATTCCGGGACTGAAGGCGAACTTCACGGAGGTCACGCGCGGGAAGTAACTTTGGGCGACGCCCATTCCTCTCGCAACTAGTGAAAAGGTTCGAGTATGCGTATGATTGACTTAAGTACGGTTGCCGTCGGCGATGAGAGCGGAGAATGCCACGAAAGATTCGCGAACTGATTAAAGATCTGAAGGCCGCGGGATTTGAAGCCATTCCAGGCGGTGGCAAAGGATCGCATCGTAAGTTCACTCGCGAGGGGTTTACGGGCGCTGTGACGCTCAGCGGTCACGATGGCGATGATGCCAAGCCCTATCAAGAGAAGCAAGTGCGACAAGCCATTGACGAGGTCCAAGATGAAAGCGAGTGACCAATATCACAAATGGGTCGAATGGAGCGACGAAGACCAAACCTACCTGGGAAAGTGCCCGGATCTTATCACCGGTATACACGGGGATGATCCACGACACGTGTACGCGGACTTGTGCGACGTCGTTGAGGACGTCATTCGCCACTTCGAATCGACTGGCCGCCCGCTCCCGCCGTCCCGAGTTCGCCCGATGCAGGAAGTCATTTAGCCTCAGGAAACTTGCCGTCCGGCGGAGAGATTCACCGCCCTCGGACGCGCAAACTTTCCTAATTTGCCGCGTGTTCCATAGAATCTAGGTGGTTTTTTGTCGTAGACCCGAGAACTGGCGACATCTTGGTCGACGTACTTAACCCCTTGGACGTACAATCATTAGGCAATCCTGCTGCCCGACAATAATTTGTGCCGATTCTAACGATATGGCAAACAATCCTGCTGGTCCTCGCATCCCGAGACGAATCCGCCGCGCCCTGGCTGGGTTGCGGTGGCGGATTCGTGCGTACGTGGTTGTCGAGGGACTGTCGGTCGCGGTGATTTGGCTTTGCCTCACGTTCTGGGCGGGGTTGGCGCTCGACTACCTGCCAATTCTGGTCGGGGCGGACGAGATGCCTCGCGTGGCTCGAGCCTGTTTGCTGGTCGGGATTGCGATCATCTTGGGCGTCATCTTGTATCGCTGGATCTTGCGAAGAGCCTTCGTGCGGATGGCCGATCGGAGCATGGCGATATTACTCGAGCGGCGATACCGACAGTTTCGCGATAGCTTGATCACCTCGGTCGAACTGGGCGGTGCCGCTGCCCGCTCGATCGAACACACGTCTACTAAAGACCGTTCTCCTGAATACAGTGCGACGATGCTCGCTGAAACAGAAGACGATGCGTTACAGAATTTGAGCCGCGTTCGGCTGGGCAGCATCTTCGATGCGCGGCCTTTGCTGTTCAGCCTCGTCGGAGCGATCGTGCTTGTCGCGACGATTGGCGGCGCGATTGCCGCGGATCAACGATTTGAGACAAACTTTCTGGAACTCGGTTTCCGAAGGTTGTACCTGCTCGAAGACGACCCCTGGCCGCGCAGTGCCGCGATCGAGATCGTTGGCGTTCAGGTACAGCGAGACGAACCCGACGCGGGTGATGAGGCAGGCGACTCGCTGATTGAGTTCAGCGGTGGCCGGTTGAAGGTCGCTCGCGGTGCGAGTGTCAGCCTGTTCGTCCGGGCCGATGCTGGTGCGAAGAAGGTGCCGGATGTCTGTTCCGTCTACTACATGACGGCCGAAGGAGGTCGCGGACGCGTCAACATGACTCGTGTCGGTCGGATTCGCAATGGCTATCAGAACTATCGCTACGATGGCAAACCGCTGAAAGGGATTCTCAGCAACGTCAAGTTCGATGTGGTCGGCTTCGATCATCGCCTGCGGGATTATGAAATCGAAGTTGTCGAAAGCCCGGTTGTCGTTGCCGCAACGCTCGATTGCACCTTTCCCGAGTATATGGTGAATGAGGAACTTGCCTCATGGCTGCCGCGCACGATTCCATTGACGACCGCGACTCAGTTGCCGCTCGGCACGAGGTTCACCTTGCGAGGTCATACCAATAAGCCGCTCGCAAGCGCTTTGCTGAACGACACCGACAGCGGTGAACCGCTCCCGATTACGATCTCGCCCGGAAAGAACGCATTCTGGTTTGATGTGTTGAAGCTGTCCGGGAACTTGTCACTCGAAGTGACGCCGATCGATACGGACGGTATCGCCTCCGACAAGCCGTATCGCATTTACATCGTTGGTGTCGAAGATCAACCGCCGACGGTGAACGTGCGTCTGCAAGGAATCGGTACGGCGGTGACGCCTGACGTGATGATCACCGTCCAGGGAAAGATCGAGGACGATTACGAGGTGGCCAGCAGTGCGTTCGAGGTGACGGTCAACGACGGTGATCCGCGCTCGCAATCGTTCGCGCTTCAATCGGGCGGCAGCGTCGATGCTTCGATCGACTTTCGCGAACAGCGGAGCGAAAGTGACGGCATCAAGCTACAACCGAACGACCGACTCAGCCTCGCCGTGATCGCAACCGACAAATTTGATCTTGGTCAAGCTGCGAATGTAGGCACCGGCGATCACTATCAGATCGAAGTCGTGACACCCGACAAGTTACTTTCGATGCTGGAGGCTCGCGAATTGGGACTCCGGCGTCGATTCGAGCAGATTCGAGACGAGATGACTGAGTTGCGGCAGTCGCTCGTACGCGTGAAGAACGAAGGCCCGGCGACCGCGGAAGCCAACGTTGAGCCCGGCGAAGCGGTGGCGAGCGGAACCGAACCGGCGGAGCCGGGTAACATTGAAGCGGCAGTCGAACGCACCTGGTCGCTACGTTTGCTCCGCAGTCAGCGAGCGCAACTGCAAAGCGAAAAGTCGGCCCAAGAGACGCTGGGCGTCGCTGCCTCGTTCGGCGATATCCGTGCCGAGTTGATCAACAATCGCGTCGATACGGAAGACCGGAAGCGGCGGCTTCAGGAACAGGTCGTTGATCCGCTCCAGGCGATTGGCGAGACGATGTTCCCGGAACTCGATCTCCGGCTCGCCGCGTTGAGCGAGCGATTGAATGCCCGTAGCAAAGAGGGAGCGGATTCTCACGCCGAGGATTCCGAAACCGTGTCGCGCGCCACCGCCGCCGTCGAACAAACGGATGAAATCCTCTTGGCAATCGACGCCGTTTTGCAGAACATGTTGGACATCGAAGATTTCAACGAACTGCTGGATCGGGTCCGCGACTTGATCGCTGACCAGCAAGGGTTGCTGGACGAAACGAAGAAAGCTCAGAAGCAACAGGTTCTGGACTTGCTTGAATAGGAACAGGAGACCTCCGATGCGACGACTTAATCGAAACGCGCTATTGGCAATCGTTTTGTCCGCGGCATTCGGTGCTTCGACGACATCGAAGCTCGTTGGACAAGATGTCGAGACCGTCAAAGCCGCTGGTCCGTCGGTCGCAGAGTTGCAACGCAAGGCGGTCAGGATCGCCGCGAGCTACGACCAACTGGAGCAATTAGTCCTCCGCATGGCCGAGATCGAAGCACTCACCAACCCGCAACGCGCATCGCTGCTGAAGCGGGCGGCGCAGCAATCGTCCGAACGCCGGACCAAGAAGCAGTTGGACGAGACGGTCGCATTGCTCGTCCCTCCCGCCAAGCTCAAACGTGCCATCGACGAGCAAGAACGCGGCTTGGCCGACATGAAGTTGCTGCTGGAATTGCTGTTGAGCGAAGACCGGGCTGACCGCTTGAAAGCGGAAGAGCAACGCCTTCGTGATTACATCAAGGAAATCGAACGGTTGATTAGTTTGCAGAAAACTGCGGAGGGGCGAACTCGCGGCGGCGTCGACCCAGCCAAACTCGCCGATGAACAGGATCGAATCGCCGGTCGAACGGGCGATCTCGCTGAGCAGATCCGCAAAACGGAAGAAGGCGGAACCGAAAGTGATCCGAAAGAATCGGACGGCCAGTCCGAACCCAAGGAACCTTCCGGCAATGACCAGAAGCCAGATGAGGAGAAGCCTGGTGATCAGAAACCCAGTGAACCGAAACCCAGTGAACCGAAACCCGGTGATCAAAAACCCGGTGAACCGAAGCTTGGTGAACCGAAACCTTCCGAGCCAAGCGATCCGCAAGATGGCTCGAAGCCGAGCGAGGGCGAACAAAAGCCGGGTGAGTCGCCGAGCGGTCAACCGCAACAAGGCGAACCGCAACAAGGCGAGCAACAGCCAGGTGAACAGAATCAACAGCAGGACGATGCCAATCCGGCTCGCAAGCGATTACAAGCCGCCGAGGAGCGAATGCGCGAGGCGCAGAAGCGGCTGGAGGAGGCCAAACGCGACGAAGCCGTCGAAGAACAGGAAAAGGCGCGTCACGAACTCGAAAAGGCCAAGGCCGAGCTGGAAGAAATCTTGCGTCAGCTGCGTGAAGAGGAAGTTGGACGGACGTTGGCGATGCTGGAAGGCCGGTTTCGGCGGATGCTTGAAAAGCAATTAGAGATCTTCGAGTCGACGAAACGGCTCGACATGATCGCGGCCGATGAACGCGGACGTCAGGTGGATATTCAGGCCAGCAAACTTGGTTTCGACGAGACCAAGCTGGCTGTCGAGGCCGATAAGGCTCTGCTGCTCTTGCACGAAGAGGGATCATCGGTCGCGTTCCCCGAAACCGTCGCGGTGATGCGGGACGATATGCAACAAGTCGCGGATCGACTCGCGTCGACAAAGATCGGCACGATTACGCAAGGGATCGAAGAAGAGATCATCACCGCGCTGGAAGAAATGATTGCCGCCTTGCAACAAGCCCAACAAGACCTGGAAGAAAAGCAGCAGCAGCAAGAGCAGCAGCAAGGAAAGCCCATGCAGCCGGGCGAGGAGCCGCTTGTCGACCAAATCGCCGAATTGAAGATGATTCGTGCGTTGCAGATGCGAGTGAACACGCGGACAACACGTTACGCAAGCTTGCTCGAAAACAGTAACGACCTCGTTGGCCAAGCCGATGACGAAGAGCTGCGTGAGTCGCTCGTGAAGCTTGGCGAGCGTCAGGAGCGAATTCACGAAGTCACGAAGGACATTGTCGTTGGGAAGAACAAGTAGCTAGTCCTTGTTCACTCCGCGAACAACAACGAAGAAGATTCGCAAAGGATCGATTATGAAATACAACGCCATCGCGATGTTGCTGATGACCTGTGGCGCGACGTTGGTCGTGAACGCGCAGGACGATCTTGCAAAACGCGCCAGCTGGACACAGCCTTCCGCCCGCGAGGTGAAGGAGCAGGTCACTGCTTGGCTCAAGTTGCAAACCCTTGACGAAGCTACGCAAGAGGAGCTTGACGCACGCTGGGCGGATGATGTTTTGCCGGAGACCGGTGCCGCTCTGCTCGAACACGTTGCCCTCACGATCGCGTTTGTCGATTTGGAAGTGCGTCCGATCGTCGAGCTATGCCGCGGCGTTTCTCCGGGGCGTCTTACTCTTCCCGTGGAGGTGCTTATTGACGAAAGTCGCGAGCCGTTCGAACGAAACAACTTGCGGCTCTATTATGCCCAGTGGTTGGCGCAGCATTCCTTCTATGACGAAGCGCTCGAACAACTCGACGGACTGGCGCACGAAGAGGTCGTCGATCCAGCGTCGTTGTTGTTCTACCAAAGCGTCGTTTATCATCGCTTGTTGAATAAGGACAACTGCCTCGTTTCGCTCAACTTGCTGCTGGAGAAGGAACACGACATTCCCCGGCGTTACCTGTCCGTCGCCAGGCTGATGGAAGCGGACATCAAACCGCTCGAGAAGGATTCTCTTGACGAAGTTTCGCGACTGATGGACGACATCCGGCGACGCTTGAATTTCGGGCGGGCGGGAACCCGGGTCCGCGACGAAGAAGAGGACGTCATCGCGAAGCTCGATAAGATGATCGAGGAGCTTGAGAAGCAACGGCAGCAAGCACAGCAGGCCAACGGCAACGCCAATGGCACGCTCCAGCCAAGCAAGCCCGCCGACGATTCGAACGGCATGGGGGGCAAGGGGCCGGGCAACGTCGATCAGAAACGACTCAAGAACGAAGCAGGATGGGGCAACTTGCCGCCCAAGGAGCGGCAAGAGGCTTTGCAACAGATCAGCAAGGATTTGCCCGCGCATTTCCGTGACGTCATCGAAGAGTATTTCCGAAAACTGGCACGCGACGGTGGTAACTAACACGATGCTCTTAGCAACCTTGAACACACTGCTGCTGGCCGCATCGATCGGCGTCACGCCCGTTGACGTCAATCAGCTCGACGGCCAAACAAATGGCGGGACACTCGTGTCGCTCGCACCGGACCAAGTCGTGGTGGAAACGGTGTCAGGGAAGCGGACGTTTTCGACCCGCGAGTTGTATTCGCTAACATTCCCGGACGCTTCCGTGAACGAGGACTTCGTGCCGCTCGAAGATCCGGTCTCCGTCCGGTTCGTCGATGGCTCGAAAGTGCAAGCCACCAGTTTTCTCGTCGAAGCGGGCCGGGCGACGGTGTTGCTCTCCGAGAACGAACCAATTCGGGCAGCCTCTCGTTCCATTCATGCCGTTCGATTCTTCAAGCCGATTGCTGAGCTATCGAAACAATGGGACGAGATTGAATCGGCTGGCGACATCGCGGGCGATGTACTAGTGATTCGCAAGACGCGGACGACGGAAGACGATAACGGTGTTGCACACGAATCGATCGGGCTCGATTCTTTGGAAGGAGTTCTCTACGAGGTCACGGACGAACAGGTCGCCTTTGAGTTCGATGGGACTCGTGTTGACGTGCCACGGCACAAAGTCGAAGGCGTGATCTACTTTCATCGTGCCGCGAACCGCTTGGCCGATCCGACGAGCCGAGTGTTGACGGTTGATGGTTCGGCGTGGAACTTCAAGTCGTGTGAACTCGATGGCGAAACGCTGCAAGGCGTCAGCGTCGGGGGCGTTCGCCTGAGCTTGCCCGTGGCAAGTATCACCAAGATCGATTTCTCCGTCGGCAATCTTGTCTTTCTGAGCGATTTGCAGCCCGATACCTTCGAATGGAAGTCAGACCTCGAAACCCCCAAGACACCGACGGTCGTTTCGACGTGGTATCGGCTGCGTCTCGACGAGGGCTTCTATGGAGGCCCTTTGTTGCTCGACGCACATTCTTATGAAAAGGGCCTCGCTCTACACAGCCGAACCAAGCTGAGCTATCGGTTGACGCGCGAGTTCACGCGTTTCGCGGCGATCGCGGGTATTGATGATCGCTATCGAGCTGACGGGAATGTGACGCTCACGATCAGTGGCGACGGCAAGCAACTGCTGGCGGAGAATCTAGCGGGCTCGAAGCAGGTGAACATCGACCTCGACCTGCGCGGTGTTCGCCGCTTGGAGATCCTCGTCGATTACGGTGAAGACAAGGTCGGCTACGGCGATTACCTGAATCTATGCAACGCGAGGCTGATGAAATGAGCAAGGTGGTTCGGACAATCGCGACAACTGCGTTGGTGATGCTGGCGTTTGCCGCAGCGGATGTCGCGCGTGGGCAAGTTGCCGATGCCGTCCGCCAAGCCGAGCAGCAGCGGATCGACGCCGTCGCGAAAGCGGTCAAGCCAGCGATCGCGATCTTTTCCGCGGACGGCAATGGTGGCGGGTCAGGAGTCGTCATCTCGCCGGATGGTTACGCGTTGACAAACTTTCACGTCGTGCAGCCGGTCGGCGATTATATGCAGTGCGGCATGGCGGACGGCCGCCTGTACGATGCCGTTCTCGTGAGCATTGATCCGACGGGTGATGTGGCGTTGATTAAGCTCTTTGGGCGCGACGATTTCCCGATTGCCGAGATGGCAAACAGCGACGACGTCCAGGCGGGCGACTGGTGCTTCGCCGTCGGAAACCCGTTCCTGCTTGCAACGAATTTCGAGCCGACGGTGACCTACGGAATTGTGTCGGGGGTGCATCGCTATCAGGAGCCGGCGGGAACGATCTTGGAGTACACCGATTGCATCCAAACGGATGCGGCCATCAATCCAGGAAATTCCGGCGGCCCCTTGTTCAACGCGGCCGGCCAGTTGATCGGAATCAACGGTCGCGGGTCGTTCGAGAAGCGGGGGCGCGTTAACGTGGGGTTGGGGTACGCAATTTCGATCAATCAGATTAAGCACTTCATGGGGTATCTTCACAGCGGCCGCATCGTCGACCATGCCACGCTCGGCGCGACGGTCGACGATGACGAAGAAGGACGCGTCGTCGTGTCGAATATCCTCGAGTCCTCCGATGCCTATCGCCGCGGCCTTCGTTACTCCGACGAAGTCGTGGCCTTCGCGGGACGAACCGTCGATTCACCAAATGCCTTCAAGAACGTGCTCGGAATCTACCCCAAGGGGTGGCGCGTGCCGCTAAGTTTCTTACGAGACGGCACGCGGCACGACATCCATGTTCGGTTGACCGGCGTCCATGCGCGGGAAGAGTTGCTTGCCAAGACCCAGCAGGCTCCCGCCGAGGAAGCGCCGCCGAAACGTCGCCCTGACAAAGAGGATCAGCCGGATCAGCCCGATGACGAGCAGCCGCCCGCGAATCCGCATGGCGAACCCGCCAAGGTTCCGGACGAACTGAGGCAGTACATCCAACATCGTTCGGGCTTTGCGAACTATTACTTCAACGAGCTGAACCGGACGCGCGTCTGGAATGCGTTTCATGACACTGCCGGTGATTTCGCGGTACTCCGAGGCGACTGGATTCTGTCCAAGGGTGAAGAGTTCACGATCACGCTTGGTGATGAAACGTCCGCGATAAAGACCGCGACAACCACGATTTCGCTGGATCGCGAGAAGGATCTTTCCGAGCAACTCGAGCCCCAAGGCAGCGGCGGAATGCTGGCGGCACTGCACGTGTGGCGCCGCATGCTCGTGGAGGGGCCAGCCGCGTTCGGCGATGTCGTCTACGTGGGAACGGCTCCGCTGGTCGGTCATGCCGGTCTGCACGACGTCTTGCTGGGAACCTACGACGTCGTGGAAGCGAACTTCTATTTTGATCCGGCCTCGGGCGAACTCCGGGCGGTCGAGATGGCTCCCGATCCAGACGCCGATCCGTGCGAGATCTTTCTTACCGATTATCGTGAAGTCGCGGGCACGAAGGTTCCTCATCGCATGATCGTTCGTCATGGCGACAACGTTTTTCTCGAACTCGAGATCGAGTCGATTCAGTTGTCCAAATCCGACAAGCCGGAGGCATAGCGTTATGATCCGTCAGCGATGCCGCCTCCAACTTGTCGTTGTGCTGCTGTTTTGCCTCGGATTGCACGAGAACACGTTGCAAGCCGCGCAGTCGTTTGCCGGCACGATCGACTCCGTGCAACCGAGGATGGTAAAGATTTACGGCGCGGGAGGCGTTCGCGGTCTTGAACCGTATCAGAGCGGGTTCCTGATCTCGGCGGATGGACATGTTCTCACCGCGTGGAGCTACGTCCTCGATACGGAAACGATCACGATCGTACTCGATGATGGACGGCGCTTCGCGGCCGAACTGCTCGGTGCCGACCCGCGGATCGAGATTGCCGTGCTCAAGATCGACGCAGCCGAGCTGCCGTTTTTCGATCTGAACGAGGCCGTCGACTTGAACGCCGGTTCGAGAGTCCTTGCCTTCAGTAACGTATTTGCCGTGGCTGCCGGCAACGAATCGGTCAGCGTTCTGCACGGGAGCGTGGCTGCAAACACAAAGCTCTCCGCGCGGCGCGGGGCGTATGCCACGACCTACCACGGATTGGCATATGTCTTGGACGCCATGACCAACAACCCCGGCGCGGCAGGCGGTGCCTTGACAGATCGGCGCGGCCAGTTGGCGGGCCTGCTGGGCAAGGAGCTTCGCAACTCGCTCGACAACACGTGGCTGAACTACGCGATTCCGATTCCTGAAATCAGATCGTCGATCGACGAGATACTCGCCGGCAACTCGCGTCCGATCAGCTCCGAGCCGGACCGGCGACGGCCGATCGAGTCGGTCACCTTGGCGTCGCTGGGGATCGTGTTGGTTCCCAACGTCGTCGCCAAGACTCCGCCCTATGTCGATCGGGTACTCCCGGACACGCCCGCTGCCGAAGCGGGAATCCTGCCGGACGATCTCATCCTGTTTGTCAACGATCGCCTCGTCAACTCCTCGAAGATACTTCGGGACGAGCTGCTCTACATCGACCGCATTGACGAAGTGCGGCTGGTCGTTCAGCGGCAGCAGCAGTTGATCGAGGTCTCGTTATTCGCCGAGTAGAACATTTCCATGAAGCAACTCACCCACCACCTCACCGGTTCGTGCCTTGTCCTGATCGCGATGTTCACACACGTCGCGTTCCTGAATGCGGCGGCTGAAGACGACGACATTGCTGCGTTGGAAGAACAATCGATGACCGCGGCGGTTGCCAAGGTCGCTCCCACCGTGGTTCGAATTGAGACGGTGGGTGGTCTCGACGTCGTCGGCGAAGTATTGCTCGGCGACGGACCCACGACAGGGCTGGTTGTCGACGCCGAGGGCTACATCATCTCGAGCGCCTTCAACTTCCTGCGCCAGCCGAGTTCAATTCTGGTGACCTTGCCGAGCGGCAAGCGGACACCCGCCGAGATCGTCGCGCGCGATCACAGTAGAATGTTAGTGCTGCTGAAGGTGACGTCCGACGAACCGCTGCAAGTTCCCGAACCGGTGCCTGTCGAGCAGATGCAAGTCGGGCAATGGGCAATCGCCGTGGGCCGTGCCCTCGACGCGCAGCATCCGAACATGTCGGTTGGCATCGTCAGCGCGAAAGATCGCGTGTGGGGCAAGGCGATTCAATCCGATGCCAAGATCTCGCCAAGCAATTACGGCGGCCCGCTGGTTGATATTCAAGGGCGAGTTCTGGGAGTGCTTGTCCCCATGTCACCGAACGAGCATAGCGAAGTGGCCGGTGCGGAATGGTACGACTCGGGGATCGGATTCGCGATTCCGCTGGCGGATATCAATCGTCGGCTGGAAACCATGAAGAAAGGCGAAGACGTGTTCCCCGGTTTGCTGGGAATCGCGTTGAAGGGAGGAAGCATCTATTCGTTGCCCGCCGATATCGCGGCGTGCCAAGTCAAATCTCCCGCTTACGAGGCGGGACTGCGGGCCGGTGACACGATCGTTGAAATCGACGGTCGGCTGATTCAACGGCAAGTACACCTCAAACATGCACTGGGTCCGCACTACGCCGGCGATACGGTGCATGTCGTGGTGCGGCGCGGCGAGCAACGCGTTGAGTCGGACGTCACGCTGGTCGATCACTTGATCCCCTACGAGCACCCATTCCTCGGCGTCCTGCCTCGGCGCGACGGCGAAGGGTTCGTCGTGCGCCACGTCTTTCCCGGTAGCGGTGCGGCGAACGCGGGCATCCAAGTCGGGGACAAAATCATCAAGGTCAATGAGACGGAGATCGCTGAGCCTGCTGCCTTACGGCAGGCACTCGTGAGCTTCGAACCGGAGCAAGCCGTCCAGGTGACCCTGACTCGCGCCGACGAAGAGGTCAGCGTCGAGGTAACGCTCGGTTCGCTCCCAACGACGATTCCTGACAGCTTGCCGCCGCCGCGGACGAGAGAGCCAAACGCGAATGCCGCGGCAGTCGCGGACTTTATCGACATCAAAATCCCCGAGCAGCCCAACACTTGCCTGGCCTTGATACCGCCGACCTATCAGGCGGACGTTCCGCATGGCGTGGTCGTCTACTTGCGTCCGCCGGGCGAGTTTGACAAGGGCGAGTTGCTGGCGCGCTGGCGAGCGCTATGCGAAGCAAACGATTTGATCTTGCTGGCTCCGCAGCCGCTGGACGCGAGCCGCTGGACGCCGGTCGAGGTCGAGTTCGTTCAGAAGACACTGGAACAGGTCATCGCCAATTACCGTGTTGATAAGTCGCGAGTCGTTCTGTACGGACAAGAAGCGGGCGGCGCTTTAGCGTATCTCTTCGCCTTCCGCAACCGCGAACTCGCCCGCGCCATTGTCGCGGTCGATGCCGCCATGCCAGTCCGCCTGCGGGCACCAGACAACGATCCCGTCTACCCGCTTGCGATTCTCACGACCCAAGCTCCCAAGGCTCGTGTCGCCGCGCGAGTTGAACAAGCGATCGAACAACTGCGCAACATGAAGTATCCAGTCACGGTCCTGCCGATGGATACCGCCCGCGCGTTGAACGACCAGGAGTTGGAACAAGTCGTCCGCTGGATCGATACGCTGGATCGGATCTAAGTAGGGTGGGCTGTGCCCACCATCCGGAATTGGTGGGCACAGCCCACCCTACGATTTGCGGCAAACGGCGTACAGACTCGCTTGCGAGTCTTCTCGTGCAATCTGCGTCTGACGATTGTCACCAATTGCCTCGTGGACGAGGGCAGCAACTGCCGCTTCGTTGCGATACATCAGGTACCAATTCCCAATCCATTCCATGTAAGCCCGGCTGGGGTTCGACGGTGCGAAGTTGAAGACCATCAATTCGCCGTCCGTGGCCAGATGGCTCCAGAAGTATTGCAACATCGCCACCGCGTCGGCATCCGTCAGATAATCGAACAGTCCGGTGCAGACAATGAAGTCCGGCTGTTCAAGGAGCGAGCCCGTTCGCTCCAGACGAGGCAAGCGGAATAGATTCTCTCGCTGCGATCGAACTTGATCGCCACGAAGCACCGGAGTCAGCCGGCGCTCGGCATGGACGAGCGCCTCCGGGTCGAGGTCCAGCAACGTGACGGTAAGCCTCCCTCGTTCGTCGCCCGATAGTTCGCCACAAGCCACTTCAACGTCGATCGCGGGGCCGGCTCCAACACTGCAAATATGAACCTTCTCGCGTGTTGATGCGCGAACTAACTGAACGATCCGATCCGCGACCAGTTGTGTCCGGCAGCGGATGGCGTTAGCCGCGGCTTGCTCTTGGAAGAAGTGATCGAACGCCCGGCCCAACGGATCAGAGCAGAGCGTTCGATGAACGATCTTTTCGAGCATCTCGAAATCGCCCGCATAGCCGCGGGGCTTCTGTCGGGCATGCTGCTGCAGCCAGCCAACGGAAAGAACCTCCCCGGCCACCTTCCACAAGACGCCCGATGGATTTCGATTTGCCTCGCCCCAACAATTCGTCGATGCCAGATCGTCGAGGCACGAGTTCATGATCTGCGAGACTTCGAGGTCGCTCCGTTCCAGGTTCGACCACGAGTTCGTGGTCACTTCCGCGAACCGCAAGTCCTCGACCAACTTCTCGCCGACGCGCCGCGCGTGTTCGCGTAATTCATTCAATGCGTTCATGAGAACATCGAGAGCACAATCTCGCAGACGTCGGTATCGACGACACTTTCGGCAATGCATCCCAGCTGCGAACAGAGCAGAATGCCTTGTTGCTCCGGCGAGATGACAGGCGCGCCGTGCGAACCTTTTACCAACGTCGCGTCGAGCGGAATGCTCCTGGTCGCCGTGTCAAAATGCAACTCGACGGGGTCGTAGCCGGGCTTACGGTGGATGTCGACCGTGCGTGCAAAGCCAGGAGCTTTCGCATCGTCCAGCCACCAATAGTAAGCCTGCCAGCTGTTCGGCGTTGAGATCAGGATGACTTCGCCCGCCCGTTCGTGGCTGATTTTGTACTTGTCACGCTCCGCTCCCGCCAGGACTTCGGCCATCCCCTCTGAGCCTTCGAAGAGCCGAGCTACTTGCGCCACGAGATCGGCGTTCGCATCTTTGACAAACACGTGCGAAAACTGATGATCGACCAGCGCCCAAGCAGCGCTGTTGCCAAAGTCGAGATGCTCGCCGTCTTCCTCGACTCGCACTTGCAAGAGCCCGGCTTCGCGCAACACGCGGTTCGGATAGGACACATGATTAACCGGCGTGATGACATACTCACTGGCGACGAGCCAGACGGGCTGTCCGCCGTAAGCTTCCTCCATTCCATCGGCCAGCCTGCCGATGACTTCATCCAGCTCACCGACGGCTCGCAGTGCGGCCTCGCTGTTGGGGCCGGTCTTTTGGGCCGCGTAATCTAAATGCGGTAGATAGAGGTAGAAGAAGTTGGGCTCGAATCGCTTCGCGGCGGTCACCGCGGAATCGGCGATCCAGGCCGTCGATTGAATATTGGCGAGCGGCCCCCAAAAGTGCTTCAGCGGAAAGTGCCCGTGGGCGTCCCGCAAGTCGCCGTACAACTCGATTGGCTTCGTATAACACCACAGCGATTCCGAGCCATCAGGATTATGAATCGGCTTAGGCATGCAAATGTAATCGGCCCCGCACCCTTTGCTCAACATCGGGAACCACACCGCCGACGTAATCGACGGATCGCGATCGTGCAACAAGTCCCAGATTTGCGGAGCCGTGATCTTGTCGTTCCACGCCGTCCACATTTCGATTTCGCGCGTCTCACGCCAGTAGAACCCGTTCCCAATCACTCCATGCTCGTTCGCCGTCTTGCCAGTCAGCATGTTCGCCTGCGCGGGCCAAGTCACGCAGGGAAAACTCGGCGAGAGCGCCGCCCGGCTCCCGGCGGCCATGATCGCCGACAGCCGAGGCATTTGCGCGGCATCTTCTGGCCGCAGCCCCGGAATCGACAGAAAGACAACGTGTTGTTGCATGATGGGCCTAAATGATTTATGCGGGGCGAGGGAGAACGCGTTAATAAGCGACCGACGCTAACCGGCGAAACGGCAAAGTGCATGTCACGGCGTACCCGCCCACGCGCAGATGATCAAATTTTCTCGAGACTTACAACTCGAAAAACTCTTTGAAGTCGTTCGGTAGCCGGATCGTAGCCATACACGATTTGCCGCATCAATTCGGCCGCCAGCAGCCGCTGCTCGGGTGTTTGAGAATGCCAATACTCACGGTCGTCGCCTTCCTCGTCCAGCGACCGAACACGGTACAGGCTGCGGTCCATACGCATTGTGGAAAGAAGGTTATCCATACTTTCGATTCTACCATATTGCAATCCCGCGGCCACCGCACTCAACACTCCCAGTTATCCTCCGTCTGCCTTCTCACTATCGCGGTGGTGCGAGCGTGACGCTGACTTCCATCTCTTTGCCGTCGCGCAAAATGATCACCGGGACTTTGTCGCCGGCCTTGAATTTGCGCAGGGCTCCGTCGATGTCTTCGAGTCCGGCGATTTTGCTGTCGCCGAATTTGACGATCACGTCGCCTGCTTTGATGCCGGCTCGATCCGCCGGGCTATCTTTCGTCGTGCCCATCAACGCATAGCCCTCGACGTCGCGGCCAAAATCGGGAATCGTGCCGAGATAGGGACGATCGCCGCCGACTTCACGCTTCTTCTGCTTGACTTCCACGTATTCGGGACGCTCCTCCGCATGGGCAAGTTGCTCGACGACGTCCGTCACCATGTCCGTGACCCGCTGCATGCCATGAACATTGATCTTCTCGACGTCGTCGCTGGGCCGATGGTAATCGTTGTGCGTGCCGGTGAAGAAGTGAAAGACGGGGATCTGCTTGCCGTAAAACGTCGCGTGATCGCTGGGGCCGTAACCGCCGGAATCCTTCTTGATGTCGAATTCGTATCGCTTGTTCGTGTCGTCGATCAGTGCCTCGAACGACTTCGCGGTTCCCGTGCCGCTGATGATCAACTTGTTGTCTTTCAGCCGGCCCACCATGTCCATGTTCACCATGGCGACGGTTTTCTCAAGCGGGATCGGTGGATTGTTGATGTAGTGGGAGCTTCCCAACAAGCCACGCTCTTCGCCCGAGAACGCGATAAAGACAATTCGACGGCGAGGCTTGTCGTCTTGTGATGCCAGTCGGCGAGCGACCTCGAGCAAGGCGGCGGTGCCCGACGCGTTGTCGTCCGCGCCGTTGTGAATGGCTTTGGTCCAGGGGGCCAGCGATCCGGGGCCGCCTTCTCCCAGATGATCGTAGTGGGCTCCGACAATGATCGTCTCGTCGGCGAGCGGGCCGTGGCCCTCGATGACTCCGGCGACGTTTTTCAAGGTCGCCTTCTGGTAGACAACATTTGATTCACAATCGACCTTCCAGCCTTTCAACTCTTGGCTGTGCGGCATCGGCCCCTCGTCGATCGCCGATTCGAGAGCGGCGAGGTCCTGGCCGAGCGATGCTTTGAGCACACGGTCGACCAACGTGCGACTCGCAAAGAAGACCGGTAACTTGCGATGACTGCTTTCGGTACCAGCTCCGTCCAACGCCAGAATCTCGTCCTGATCGCCTTGCAGTTTCTCATCGAGAGCCTGAATCTGCGAAACAAGCTTACTGATGCTCTCGCGGTGTGTGGCTGTCTCTTCCTCCGTCGGATCACTCTTCGCTTGGAACTCGCTCCGCAACTTGACCAGCTCGTCGACCGACTCGTTCCACTGTTTGCGGGACGTCTCCGCCGTCTGCGCGATCCCAAACTGATCGTTCACCAAGATGATGGCTGCGACACCGTGAGAATAGGCGTTCGAGACCTTGGTCGCGAAATGTGCGTGCCGCGATGCAGCGGCCCCATCGAATGCGCTGTGAGGATCGTCCTGTTGCGGCTCTTTGCGAACGATCAGCACAACCTTGCCTTCGACATCGACGCCCGCGTAGTCGTCGTATTCGGCGTCAGGCGCGGTGATGCCATAGCCGACGAAGACCACCGGTGCGTCAACGACGCCGCTCCCGCCGACGGCCAGGGTGTTAAAGTCCTCCGCCAGCTTGAACTCGACTCGCTGTGCGGCGTCGGCGTTCTCGACGCCCGGTCCGACGAAAACTAGATGGTTGTTCGCGACGGGCCCCAGTTCGGCATTGACGGTAATCTCGAAGGACTGGAAAGCGCCGCCGTCGAACAAATCCGTTCGCAAACCGGCGTTCGAGAATTCCGTCGCGATGTAGTCGGCCGCCTGGTCAAGTTGGGGCGTGCCGACGCCTCGTCCGCCCAACTCGTCGCTCGCTAAATACTTGACGGCACCCAACAGACGCGCCTCACTCGCCGAGGAATCCTCGCCTCGAATCGGTGACACGAGCAGGGCCGCGAGCAGGGCAATGGAGAAAGTGAGCGGGCTGAGTAATTGGCGTAGCATGATGTCCAATTCCTTGGGGAAGGCGGAGTGCGGTGTGCATCGGCGATTTTTTTCTCTGGCGGGCGTCGCGTCAAGTCATATCTCGTTTGAGTCAAGTAAGTTAATGCTACTCGAATTCGGTTTTGACAGGAACGTGGCTCGACGATATCCTCTCAGCCGCACGTGACCGGTAAATAAACCGTTCGCCAGGCCGATCAGGATGAGAGGCCGAGTCCCTCCAGAGTTTCCCACCGCACTGTCATCACTGCACACGGAGGTGCCAGGTTGACTTCAACGGCATCGGAACGTCGTTCCGCCAGCGTTCTCATTGTTGATCGATCCGAGGAAACTCGCGACGTTCTGCGTACGATCCTCGAAGCTCGGGGGGTGAACATTCTGGAAGCAAAACAAGGGGCCGAGGGGCTGGAATTGCTCCGCGAGCAACATCCCGGCGTGGTCGTTCTTGATCTGGAGGTCGACGAAGGGGACTCGGCGGGGCTGCGCGGCGCGTTCGAAGACGAGTCGCGTCGTCACGAATCATCGCTCGTGATGCTAGGCAGGGTAGTCAATGCGAATCGATCCGAAGGCGTCGATGAAATGCGAGATACTCGGCACATCATTGAAAAACCCTACCATTACGGGCCGTTGATCCGTACAATCGAGCAGTTGCTTCAGCAACACGAAGCCGTCGCGTCGTCGAGTATCGAGTTAGGGTAAGTTTCGTCCTAGCAAATAACTCAGCGTCGCTGACCGCTCGAAACGCGATCATTCTCAGGCTATTTCCGCCGGACGGATCAGATGGCTTCGCTGTTTGTAATCCAAGGAACTGATCAGGGTCGAAGATACGATCTTGATGAAGACGCGATGTCGCTGGGCCGCGACAACGACAACGATATCCAACTGCATGACAGTGAAATCTCGCGCCACCACGCCGAGGTCAGAAGCGACGAAGCGGGATACCTGCTGGTCGATTTGGACAGCTCGAACGGCAGCTTTGTCAATGGCAACCAAATCACCGAACATCATCTCGCCAATGGCGACCGGGTGCAGCTGGGGCGGACCCTGATGATATTCACCGGCAGCGATGATTCGTCGTCTTTCGCTTTGGCGGACGAAGTCGACATCGTCGGGCAATCGGCAAGCGCCGTCGGCTCGCGAATCATTAGTTCGATCAGTCACGAAGAAGGCAGCCAGATCATCGGTCGCTTCGACGAGTCGGAGAGTCCTTGGTTGGCTCGGGCGCGCAGCAACCTCCAGATCATGTACCGCACGGCGCTGGCGGTGAGCCACACGCTGGACATCGACCAGTTGTTGCACCGCATCATGGAATTGATCTTCGAATGGGTCGAAGCGGATCGCGGCTGTATCATGCTGCACGATCAGCAGACGGGCGACCTCGTTCCCAAAGTCAGTCGTAATCGACGGCAACGCGAAAACCGACAAAAGGAGCGGTTGGAAATCAGCCGCACGATTCTCGACTATGTGCGTGAGCATCGCGAGGGAGTGCTGACGAGTGATGCCAAGGATGACCAACGGTGGGATCCCGCGGCAAGCATCGTGAAAATGGGAATTCGCGAAGCGATCTGCGTGCCGATGCAAGGACGATACGGCATTGTGGGCGTGATCTACATCGACACCTACACGGCACCGGGGCGTTTCGTCCAGCGAGCCGGGAACAAGTTCTCGGAAGAGCATCTGAAATTGATGGTGGCCATCGCCCATCAAGCAGCTCTCGCCATCGAGGACACTTCCTACTACTCGGCAATGGTCCAGGCCGAACGCTTGGCGGCGATGGGCCAAACGATTGCGACGCTTTCGCATCACATCAAAAACATCCTGCAAGGCATCCGCGGCGGCAGCTACTTGATCGAAGAGGGGCTGAAGCACGAAGACAACGACATCGTCCGCAAAGGCTGGTCGATCGTCGATAAGAACCAGGAGAAAATCTCCAACCTGGTGATGGACATGCTGACCTTCAGCAAGGATCGCGAGCCCGATCTCGTTCCGTCCGACATGAACGAAGTCGTCGCCGACGTACTGGATTTAATGGTCGTCCGCGCCCAGGGAGTAGGCGTCGAACTTAAAAGGAACGCGGCCGAATCGATGCCCGAGCTACTGTTTGACCCTGAGTTGCTGCAGCGCGCGATCCTGAACGTCGTCACGAACGCGATCGATGCGTGCGAATCGTCCGATCCGGGGCGCGTGATCGTGTCGACAGAGCACTCCGTCGAAGTCGGCAAGGTGCGAGTGATCGTCGAAGACAACGGCGACGGGATCGAAGAAGTTGACATCAAGCGGATCTTCTCGGTCTTTGAATCGCGCAAGGGAGCCCGCGGGACCGGTCTGGGCTTGCCGGTCAGCCAAAAAATCCTCCGCGAACACGGCGGCGACATCTTCGTCGAAAGCACGCTCGGCACCGGCAGCCGCTTTATCCTCGAGCTGCCCGCCATCATCCCCGACCCATCTCACCACTCCGACACTCTGGCCGGGATTCGCATCGAGTAGTCGTGTTGTTGCGATGGAGCATCGTTTGGCGAAAGACTAATGTCCCGGAACAGTTCGATTGCGACTCCAGGCGACGATCGTGAAGCAGAATTGGGCGGCACTTGTTCGACTCACGGCCAGGATCTGCGCCGGTCGCGCGAGCAATTCATTCCTCTTCGACGAGCCCGCTTGGTGCAACTGCTGGCCGAGGACGAAGGACTGACGACGACCGAGCGGGATCAGTTTGTCCGCTGGTGCGAGCGTTTGACGGTGGTCGTGCATCACGAGTATCACGAGCGGCTTGAGGCCATCAAGAACGACTACGATCCGTTCAATCCGGACGTGGCCACAAGCGGGGAATTGGAGAGAACGTCGCAAGAACGCCAGGAGGCCGCGGCGCGGTTGTTCGCGAACCTGACCGCGCTGCTAAAGTGCGCGAACTATCAGCGTTTGTCCCGCGATGAAATTGAAAATGCCGCCGAGGCAGCGAGCGATTGGGGCGTCAACCTGAATATCGATTTCGACGTGTTCGAACATCTGGAAGTCTTCTCGCGGGGCGACATCATCTCGACTCGGTGGAGGCGTCATTGGGGAACCGGCTATCGCCGTCAGAGAGTCGACGTTCCCGTCTACGAGCGACTCGTCGTTTTGTTTCAATTGCGAGAACACAAACGTCTCGATGAAAGGGTGGATACACGGGCAATTTACCTCAAACTGTTCAAGAATATTCCTAAGCAAGACATCGACATGCTGCTGCCGTGTGGCAACTTTCAGATGTCCTGGCTCGATCACGGCAAAGTCATTGTGCCAACGATGTCTGGATTTCTGATGGCGGTGGCGAAGGGCTTCACGGCGGCGATCGGTGCCCTCTTTCATGGCTTTTGGGGATTGATCGCATTCTTGGGATTCATTGCTGGAACGGCCGGCTACGGCGTCAAATCGTTCCTGGGCTATCTGCGCACCAAGGACAAGTATCGGCTCAACTTGACTCAAAACCTGTACTACCAAAACCTCGACAACAACGCGGGGGTGATGTTCCGGATCTTGGACGAGGCCGAAGAACAAGAGTGCCGTGAAGCCATCTTGGCCTATGCGCTGCTACGGCGACGTGCGGGCCACGATGGTTGGACGGAACGCGAACTCGATGAAGCCGCCGAAAGCTTTCTGCAAGACGCTTTGGATTTTCCGGTCGACTTTGAGGTAGCGGACGCGCTGCAAAAGCTGACTCGGCTGCGCTGTTGCTCGGTCGATGAAACCGGTCGATTGCGAGCAGCTTCCTTGGAAGTTGCCTGCGCTGCGCTGGACGACAGGTTGCGAGCGACAAAGTCGTGAGCGAGAGAGCTGCCGAGAAACAAGAATCGACAAGGCGAACTGCCCGGAGACCGAGCACTCGCCTGCGATGTCTCTGTTCGTCGACTAGCGAGTCACACGCCCGGATTGCTGCATCTTGGCTTGTCGAATGCGGTCGAAGTAATAGCCCGCGTTGTCGTGGAACCGTTTCAGAGCGGCCTCATCGGCAAACAAGGCGATCGGGCCGGGTTCACCGATGTAGAGCCCGAACTCGCGACGACCTGGAACAAGCTGTCCCGTTTCGGCGAAGCGGACAGGATCGTACCCCGCCATCAATGGTGCATAGACGTGTGGGTTGGCGAGGAATTGCGTCTGCTCCTCCGGGCCGGCGAACAGGTACACGCGTCCTTCGTGAACGGCTCCCCACTTTTTATCGCCAGGCGTCCAAACTCGATTCTGTATCAACATCACTGGGCAGTAGCCTTCCAGCGAGATTTGTGGTTGGCTCGTGTTGGGCGGCGGTTGTGGCATCGCGGGTCGCTGCTGAGCGGCGACGTCATATTCGCCATACCCGCGTTGCGGCGCCGGGGCACCAAGCGTCGGATTCTGCGTCGGCTGGTTCTGCACGACTTGATTTTGGGCACCTCGATATTGCGATGCAGCACGATCTTTCGGCCATTCGAGCGATGCACCTTGGCTGCCGGGTGCATTCGTTTCACTGGGACCGACGAATTCGTTCGCTTGAGGCACCGCTGCCTGTTGCGTGCGATTTGCAGCGCCCGAACCATATCCCTGCGTCGGCTGCCCCCAGCGAGAACCGGTCGCGTTGTTGCTCGCACTAGGATCTTGTCCATACGGATTGGCATAGCGCGGCGCGAGTTCCTGTTGCTGTGGTGCGGTCTGTTGGCCGAGAGGGTTCGCAAAGCGATTTTGAGCGTAGTCCGGTGTCGAAGCGGGTTCTGGTGGACAACATGCAGGTAGACCAACGCCACCTTGACCGTAACGAGATGGTTCTGCTTGCGATGGAGCAAAGCCACCGTAAGTGCCTGCGTTCGCGGCCGATTGCTGAGGTCGCGTGGCGACGGGAGTCGCATTGGGTGCAATTGGTTCGTAGACACCAACGCTCGCACGAGCCCGAATTCCGTCCAGCATCGCGATGTACTGGTTCGAATCCTGCGCGCTCGGGAACCTTTGGACCTCGCGCCCTTCAGGTGTCACGATCACGTCCGTGGGAACGCTTACGATGTTGTAGAATTCCACGAGCCGAGGTTGCTCAGCGGAATTGATTTTGACCGGAACGTAACCGGTCGTTAGCGACCGCACGAACTCAGGTCGGTTGAACACGTTGCGCTCGAGTTGCTTGCAAGGGGGGCAATCTTCGCGCCAAAAGTGCAGCAACACGAGACGATTCTGGCGTTCTGCCACCTCGCGTGCCTGACGCAAGTCCGTGATCCAGGGAACTCTGTCTTGAGCGACAAGGGGAGCCGCGACAGCGACAAGAACAGCACCAAGTATCATTCGATGTAGCGATTGCATCCACTTCATGGTCACGTTACTCGTTTTAAGGTAATACCGACGCCCCGAGATGCCGGGGCAGAGCGACTTACCCGGATATATCGGCACGCGCCAGGACGGGTTGTAGTAAAAATGCCGGTTATGTCAAACTTTTCCGATTGCGGGGAATTCAGCTGTTGCAGGGAGTTTACGGGCAAAGACCTGCTGACATCGCGGACTTTACCGAAAAAGTTCTCAAGTCCACTGGATAACCGTTGAGCAATAGGTTGACATGGACGATGAAGTTAGTAAGATGCGAGAAGTTTTCAGCCTGTAGCTAGATACAGGTTTCGCTTGCCCAGCAACATTTGTCTGTGGGCACCCCCGGTAAGAAAAAGCAAAGCCACGCTTGAGCGTGTCCTCTCGGGGGGGGGGGGGTGAAGCATTTCTAAATTGAGAGATGCATCAACTGCGACTCGCGGCGATGATCCCATTCTCGCGAGAAAGTTTCGCCCCCCAGCTTGGTAGGTCGAGCGTCGAGAACGAACCACACCCATTAGCATTGATATCTCGATTTGGGTTTCGAGCAGGTCGGCTCGTCGGGACGAGAGTCGTGGAAGTTTCTGAGTTTTCGTGGGGATCTAGTGGAGTCCGTGAAGGTTGCTCGACAAGCGGCCACCCGACTTCGCCTACCAAAATCGCATTCCTGAAGAACTAATGCCGCCACCTCACCTCGCTTGTAGTGGGTGGCTGGGTCAAGTTGTTTCGCACGGCGAACTGCTTCCCGGTATGAAGGGCGTCGGTATTCTCAAATTGATGGCGGAGCTTTCGCCGTTTCCAGGGTAAGTACATGGGTAAGAAGAACTTTCGTGGCAGAGGCGGTGCCGAAGGCGGAGGCCAAGGAGGCGGTCGAGGCCGCGGAGGTCGCGGTCGAGGCGGTAACGGCGGCGGCCAAAACAATGGTCAAAACAACGGTCAGGGAAGGCGTCGCCGACGCGGGGGGGACGGACCACGCCGTGGTGAAGGCGGCGATGTGGAACCAGTCGAGGACAGCGACATTCCGTGCGAGCCAGGGCAAGGGCTGCTCGAACTTCATCCGAATGGGTACGGTTTCCTGAGGAGTCCCTCGAACAATTACTCCCGCGAACGGACCGATCCGTTCGTTCCTGGAGCGATGATCGAAAAATTCGGCTTGCGGCAGGGTGTCCTCATTAGTGGCATCATCCAGCACGCCCGCAAACAGCAGGGACCACGACTTCGCGAGATCACCGACGTCGATGGCATGAGGCCCGATGAGTACTCAAATATCAAAACTTTCGATTCGCTGACTGCGATCAATCCGGAAAGGTGGTATCGCCTTGAAATAGGACCGCAACCACTAACAAATCGCGTCATGGACTTATTGACGCCCCTCGGACGTGGGCAACGCGCGCTGATCGTCGCGCCGCCGCGAACGGGTAAGACCATCATGCTACAGCACATCAGTCAAGGAATCTCAACAAACTATCCGGACGTCAAGCTGATCGTACTGCTGATCGACGAGCGACCCGAGGAAGTGACGGACATGAAACGCAATGTCAACGGTGAGGTCATTGCGAGCAGCCTTGACCAGGACGTCGAGAGTCACGTTCGATTGTCTCAGTTGGTCGTCGAGCGTTGCAAACGCCTGGCCGAAATGGGCCAAGACGTGTTTCTGTTGATGGACTCGATCACACGTCTGGCTCGGGCGTTCAACAAATGGGTCGGCAACACGGGACGCACCATGAGTGGCGGTGTCGATATCAAGGCGATGGACGTTCCCAAGAAGTTGTTCGCGACGGCTCGAGCTTTTGAAGAAGGCGGTTCGCTGACCGTCGTCGGGACAGCGCTTGTCGATACCGGCAGCCGGATGGACGAGCTGATCTTTCAGGAATTCAAGGGAACCGGCAACATGGAGTGTGTTCTCGATCGCAAACTGTCGGATCGGCGTGTGTGGCCGTCGATCGATATCACGCAGTCCGGCACACGTCGCGAGGAGTTGTTGCTCGACCCCGGCACGTTGCACGCCGTGACGATGCTGCGACGCACGCTAACTTCGATGAACCCGGTGGACGCCATGGAGCAGTTGATCAAACAGCTCGACCGCTTCAAGACAAACGAGGAGTTCATCAATCTGATTAGTGGTGCAGGGGGTCCGCTGACTGCCGCGCGGTAAGACCGGGTGGATCACTCGGATAATCCGGTTCCGCCGGTCGCGCGAGTCATTACGGTGCAGCACCGAGTTCTGTAGTCGCGACCTTCCAATCGCCGATGGCAGTGGATGCCCCTTCGCTCGGACGCGAAGACAGTTCCCGGCTTGGATGCCGTTGCCCGGTGATTCGGAGCCCAGCCGATGTCGACTGTCCGTTCATTTGCGCCCACGGTGCTTTGTGTTGCGGTCCTTGCCTCGCTCGTCTGCAATTGCTTCGCGGAAGAGCTGCCGTTCCCGCCGCCACGTCCTTCCCTCAAGACGCTCGAACAGATTCAAGGCGTGCTTTCAACGACAACGACCAACGGTGCGTCGAAAGAGCAAGGCGAAATGATCACCGAACGTTATCCCAACCGGGCGGTTCGATTGCAGCGTTACGTCATTCAAGACGCCGATCGCAACTATGTGAATCACGGCTCGTGGACGATGCTTGATTCTCAGGGGCAAGTGATCGCGCAAGGTGAATACCGAAACGGAAAGCAGCACGGTGCGTGGATGCGAGTCATGCCTGAGTTCCCCTTGGTCAACCCAGGCTTTCAGGCCCCGTTCACTTCGCAAGCCGAATTCGACAACGGCGAATTGCACGGGACGTGGACGATCATCGACGCGCAGCAGCGCGTGGCCGGCTCGTGGCAGTTCTCGCGCGGACAGCTCGATGGTCCGGCGACGACTTGGTACGCCAGCGGCCAGCAGCGGCGCGAGATGACCTTCACGCGCGGCATCCCAGACGGCGAGTCGATCGCTTGGAAACCCAACGGACAGATTTGGGGTCGCGAGTCCTACCGTGAAGGCAAGCAGCTTGTCCCGGTTGTCACGTGGCACGACCGTCAGCAAAAGGAGTCGGAGGGCTGGATGGTTCGATCGAACTTCACGATCCACGCCAAGATCGATTGGTGGAACGGAAAGATTGAAATCACGCGAGCCGAGACCGAAGGCGAAGACGCCAAAACGGGCAAGTGGACCGAGTGGTATGCCCACGGGACGGTGAAGTTTGAAGGAACGTTCGAGTCGGGAAACGCCGTCGAACAACATGTCTGGTGGCATCCGAACGGTCAAAAGATGCTCGCCGGAACCTATGCGTCAGGCATGCAGGACGGACGTTGGACCGAGTGGCACGCCAATGGCGTGAAGCAAGTCGAAGGCAACTATATCGCCGGAGTCAAAACAGGGACTTGGACAATCTGGTCCGAGGAAGGCCTCGTCGCCGACGTCCAACACATCCAAGCCGATGCGGAAAACAGCCGACGGAGCGAGTCTGGCATCGTCATCACCGAGGACGACGATGCTCCTCACAACGTGTCACACCTTCTCGCGCCGTAATGGACAAGCACGACTCAGCCGTCGCCAAAACTTCCGAAGTCTCGGAAGACTTCGAATGTTTGCGCCCGATAACAATGAATTTGGGCAACGCTTTAGCCCGGATTATTCATCAGCCGCCTGGCGATAGCCTGCGGTTCTTCTGATCTTCGAGAGAACCGCACGCTATCGCGTGGCGGCTGATTTGCGCGGCGTTTTGGGCTAGATGGCCGTAAGTCCTCTTACAAACGTGTGTTTTGAAGAATGCTGAACGGTTCATGAATAATCCGGGTTAGCCAACTGGTAGCCGTTGTCGCCGGGCTTTGGGTCTTGTCCAGCTTCGCGTCTGGTCGGGGGGGATTGCCGAACGGGCTGCTGACTTCCGAATGACTCGCGGCCATAATGTCGTCGTGATGCTGGCGAAGCAATAACTCCAACTGGAACCAGGAGACCGATCATGTTTGAGCGCACGAATCGTCGCGAGTTTCTGGAATGCACATCGGCCGGAGTGATTGCTGCGACAGCACTGCGCGGCGCGCGGGCAAGCGGTGCGGCGAGCGCCAACGGAAAGCTAGTTGTCGGGCTGATCGGCTGCGGCGGGCGAGGCACTCACGACGCTGGCTTGTTCAAGAACCTGACCAACGTCGAAGTGGCTTACGTCTGCGATGTCGACGAAAGCCGCCGGGAAGCGGCGGCCAAGAGTCTGGGTATCGGTTCTAGCCGGAGCGTTCACGATCTCCGCCGCGTGCTGGACGACAAAGCGGTCGACGCGGTGATCGTGACCACGCCCGACCACTGGCATTCGCCCGCTTCGATCCTGGCCTGCGACGCAGGCAAGCACGTCTACGTCGAAAAACCCATCTCGCACAACATCCGCGAGGGACGGCTGCTGGTGGAGGCTTCCGCGCGAAACAACACGCTCGTGCAGCACGGCACGCAATGCCGCAGCACCGGCATGATGATCGAAGCGGTCGCGCTGCTGCGCGACGGCATCATCGGCGACGTGAAAGTGGCCAAGTGCTGGAACATTCAGCGCCGCGGCTCGATCGGACGCGGGCAAGACACCGACCCGCCCAAGGGACTGGACTACGACAGCTGGATCGGGCCGGCACCCATGATTCCGTATCGTACCAACCGCGTCCACAATCGTTGGACCTGGTGGTATCACTTCGGTGCCGGCGACATGGGCAACGACGGCGTGCATGATCTCGACTACACCCGCTGGGGCTTGGGCGTCGACACGCACCCCAGCCGGGTCTCGGCCAACGGCGGCAAGTTTCAATTTGACGACGACCAGGAATTTCCCGATACGCAGCAGGTCACGTTCGAATATCCGGGCGATGGCAACGTCGGCAGTCAGCGGCTGCTGATTTACGAACAGCGGCTGTGGTCGACGAACTATCCGCACAACTGCGACAGCGGTGCCGAGTTCTACGGTAGCAAAGGCCAAATGTTCCTGAGCCGCCGCGGCAAGATCGAGGTTCAGTCGGAACGCAACACGCCCGTCAAACTGGACGTGACGCCCGGAGGTCAGGACGACGGGGCGCACGTGGCGAACTTCTGCGCCGCGATCCGCGGCGACGCACGGCTCAACGCCGACGCCCTGACCGGTCATCTCTCGACTTCGCTGTGCCACCTCGGCAACATCGCCACGCGGTTGGGACGATCGCTCGCATTCGATCCACAGACGGAGCAGGTCGCGGACGACGACGAGGCGAACGCTCTGGTCCACCGCGATTACCGCGACCACTGGGGGACGCCACGCGGCGTCTGATTCCGCTGGAATGAAAGCAACGGTCGCGAGTCATCGAGAACGATCCTCTCGGTGAAGACAAAAAATGGATGCCGGTGCCTTTCCCAACAACGGCACCATGTTGCGGTCAAAATCTCGCTTTGCCACGACCAGCACCACCACCAGCGGAATCGCAACCAGCACCAACCGAATCGATCCCACAAACCACGGTTTGCGGTGCCGCAGCAGTGGCACCTCAGTCGCCCAGCACAAAAGTGGCGCGAGCAGCATGGCGAGCGCACAGCCGGTCGAGAGCCGACCAAAAAAACGGCCGATGAACAACAATCCAAACGAACCCACGACGCCGATTCCCAGGATTGCCGGTGCCACGAAGTTCTCCGGTCGGCCCAGGCGTTTCGTGATCAGGCTGGCCCCGAGGGTTGTTGCGACGAGCGTCGCTGCCAGCGGAAAAGCTGCCGCGCCACCCTTGATGTAACCCGCCATCATCACGGTCAGGCCGGCGCACTGGATCGTCAGCGAGAGAGCCCATGGAACTGAGACTCCCGGCGAACGTTGGGACAACCAGGAAAGCAGACCCCACAAGCCCGCCGACAATGCGCCGCAGACCGCCAGCGCAGCGCCGGCCTGCCAGAGTGTCCAGTCGTTGCCGGAGCCGCTCAAGTAAACGGAACCGTGCAACAGAATCCTCGGGATCGTCGCGGCCAGACTCATTCGCAACAGCCAAGCGACCCAGCACGGCACACACTGGAAGCCAGCGATCAGTTCGACCGTGAGTGCCGCCGGAACGACGATCGTTAAAAACCGGTCGAGGCCGTTCACCGGGGGCCAGCGTAATCGTAAAGGCAACACGCAGTAGCCGACTGCGAGTCCGAGGCCGATCCCCAGGACGCAAGCCGAATTTATCCGCGCGGTGCTGGCGGGCCGTCGCACCCCTGCCATCGCCAGCACAAACATCGCACTGACGATGGCCGCGGCCCCCATCGCCTTCAGATACAACAGCGGCTCGGGCATCAGCTATTTGCGCACACCTTCACAATCGATGATGATCAGCGCTTCGTCCCCGATCGGGCCGATGGCTTTCGGGTCAAAACCGTAGTCGCTGCGCTTGAGTGGAAGTTCGGTCGAGAAGGCGACGCGTTTGGTCCCCTTGAAGTCATGTTCCTTGCCGCCCGTCAAGACGATGGTGATCTTCTTGGTCGTGCCGTGCATCGTAAAGTCGCCCGCCACTTCGTATCCACCGTCGATGGCCTTGGTCTTCGTGCTTTTGAATTCGATCGTGGGGAACTGTTTCGTATCGAAGTAGTCGGGTTGCCGCAGGTGTTCGTCGCGGGCCGCGTTGGCCGTATCGACGCTGTCGGTTTTGATCGTCAGCGAGAACGTCGACTTCGAAGGGTTCTCGCGGTCGAGCGAGAACTTTCCAGCGACGTCATTGAACCGGCCGTGAATCCAGCTGATGTCAAGATGCCGTGCCTTGAAGCTGACCGAGGAATGCACCAGATCGTAGTCATATTCATCCGCCGCCGAGGCTGACTTGCCGCCCGTGCAGACAACCGCTCCGATGAGGAGTGTCAGGGCAGAGAGGGTAAAAAATCGTTGCATGAGATTGTTCCTTCCGAAAGGGGTTCGGGAATTCAGTTTCGCTGTATCACCAGCAAGCTCGTGGCCATCGTATGACCTGGCGGATCGAGAGTAAAGCAGGCGGCCTCTGCCGGAATAGCGCGCTGGGCCCGTCCGATCCAATCGCAGACTCCTGTCCGCGATTTCAATTCCCGGTTCGGTGTGTTTTAATTGATGAATTGTGCGGGCGACAGAATAGAACTTCCGGATCGTCGAAGCAGGGTCATTGTGTTACGTATACTGGGAACGCGAAAGAAGCTTTGCGATGGACTGACGCGCCGCGACTTTCTCCAGGTCGGCGGGATCGGAGCGTTCGGCTTGTCGCTCGCCAATGCGACCAGCGGTCATGCGGTCACCGAACCGGGCTCGGCGTTCGGACGAGCCAAGTCTTGCATCTTGCTGTTTCCTTACGGTTCGCCGTCTTCGCATGAAACTTTCGATCCGAAACCGGACATGCCGGACGTGCAAGGCGAAATGAAATCAATTGCTACCAACGTCCCAGGCGTGCATGTCTGCGACCATCTGCCAAGGCTCGCCCAGGTGATGGACAAAGTCACGGTGGTGCGGTCGATGACGCATCCTTATCCGGTCCACGGACTGGCCTACGCCGTGACCGGTCTTCCGACCTACACGCCCGAGTTGGAAACGCGGGCGCGCGACAACCGGCATTGGCCGTTCATTGGCTCCGTCGTGGACTATCTGGAACGCCAGCGTTCATCCGGATCGCTCGGCGACATCCCGCACAATATCGGACTGCCGTGGCTAGTCAATTCGAAGACCGACAACCCGGCCGTCAACGCGGGGCCGTTCGCGGCGTTTCTGGGAGCCAAGTACGATCCGCTGTGGACGGACTTCGACGGCCCGGGACTGCACATCGCTCCACCAAATACCGTGGGCCAGACGGAGCGATTTCGCAATCCCTTCGGCGGCACGACGTCCGACGGCCGCTTTCACTTGTCGACCGATTCGGAGTTGCCCGCGGACATTTCAATCGAACGATTGCGAATGCGGCACTCGCTGCTCGCGCAATTCGACCGCGACCGGCGAGCCCTCGATCGCAGCCCGCAAGCCCAAGGTTGGGACGATCAACAACAACTGGCGATGTCCTTGCTGACCTCGAACAAGATGCGCGACGCGTTGGATATCGGCCGCGAGCCCATTGAACTGCGCGAACGCTACGGCATGAACCTGTTCGGACAAGGATGCCTTGCCGCCCGGCGTTTGATCGAGGCGGGTGGCAAGTTCGTGACGGTGTTTTGGGATTGCTTCGGCCAGTTTGCCAACGGTGCTTGGGACACGCATCAATACCACTACCCTCGCATGAAGGAGTTGCTGCTGCCCGGCTTCGATTTGGCATATCCGACGTTGTTGCAAGATTTGGACGATCGCGGCTTGCTCGACGACACGCTGGTGATCTGGATGAGCGAACACGGCCGCACGCCGCAGATCAATAACAAGCCGGGCGGGGGTCGCGAGCATTGGTCACAGGCCTACTCCGTCGCGCTGGCCGGCGGCGGAACGGCGCGTGGAAAAGTCGTCGGAGAAACCACTCGCGACGGTGGCGAGGTCTTGGACAATCCGGTTTCTCCGAAAGACATTCTGGCGACCGCTTTTCATCTGCTCGGCATCGATCCGCACACCACCGTTCCCGACCGCGAAGGTCGTCCGCATCCGATCGCGGGCAGCGGCAAGCTACGGACGGAACTGTTGGGGTAAGTGTGCGATCGCGCGGTGGCCCGCCGTCAAACTCATCGCACGATGGGTAACGCCATCACGGGCGAACGTCTCCAACCGCATGGCGAAATGTTTCGCTAATTCTACTTGCCCTAGCGAAACACTTCGCTACAATGAGTGGCGAAGACTTTCGCTATTGACGAGCGATCGCCAACTGAAGCTGCAATGGGGAGGCCCATGATGGCAAAGACCCGACCAATCCAGCCGACGGAAGTCGAGCTGCAAATGCTGAGAATTCTCTGGGAACTTGGCCCTAGCCCTGTGCGCGAGATTCATGCCCGGCTGAACGCGGACAAGGGAACGAACTATTCGACGACGGTTAAGATGCTGTCGGTGATGTTGGAAAAGGGGTTGGTCAAACGAAATGAAGAGGCATCTCCTCACATCTATCGGCCGGTGCTGACGCGCGAGGCAGCGGGCAGGCGGATGCTCAGCGATCTGATCGAGAAGGTTTACGATGGCGCGGCGATGAGCCTGGTTTTACAGGCGCTGGCTTCGACGGCCGCCACCAAAGAAGAACTCGCTGAAGTCCGCCGCGTGCTCGATCAGATGGAGAGGAAGCAATCATGACCAGTTTCCCGATTCCCCCGGTGCTTGTCGAGCGGCTGGGCTGGGTGTTGGTGAACTCACTATGGCAGTTCGTGCTGATCGGCTTGCTCGCGGCAGTGACCGTACGATTGCTTCGGCGGAATTCGGCCGCAGTGCGGTACGGCATTCTTGGCGCTGCCTTGGTCGCCACCACGGTTGCTCCAGTGGCGACGTGGTTTGTTCTGCCGCGCGAGCCAAAACCAGCGACGATCGTCAACGAGACAGCGGTCGCTCCGTCCGATGAGGATATTTCGCTGTTAGCGGCACGGCGCGAGCCGTCCGGTGAACCAGATGTAGCGTCACGGCGCGGGCCGTCCGATGTGAGTGATGGTGGTTACATCGCCGACGGTGCGGACCAAGCACCGGGTGGCGTGCGCCGCTCCGCTACAAGGGAGGTGAGTTTCCCGAAGAGTAAGCAGAAGGCCGATGCCTGGTGGCTGCTTGCCGCGGACAGCGTGAGACCGTGGTTACCGGCTTTCGTTTTCGCGTGGAGTCTTGGCGTGTTGCTCTGTTCGTTGCGGCCGCTGCTGGGTTGGCACACGTTGCGGCGTCTGCGCCGCGTGGGAGTATCGCCAGTGTCAGACGAAGTGCTGGCCACGCTGCGGCGAGTTTCGGAGCGACTCGGACTGCGACGAGCGGTTCGCATTATGTATTCGACGCTGGCTCGCGTGCCGATCGTGATTGGCTACGCGCGGCCGATCATCTTGCTGCCCATCAGCCTCGTGACGAGCATTCCCGCGGCACAACTCGAAGCGATTCTGGCTCACGAACTGGCTCATGTGCGGCGGCACGACTTTCTGGTAAACCTGCTGCAAACACTGGTTGAAACGGCGTTCTTTTATCATCCGGCAGTCTGGTGGCTATCGAGTCGGTTGCGCGCCGAACGCGAGAATTGCTGCGACGATCTAGTCGTCAGCGCACTCGGCAACCGCGTTGAATACGGCCGCGCTCTCTTGGCGATTGAAGAGTTGCGAGGTCGCGATTCGTTGTTGGCGATCGGAGCCGCCGATGGTTCGCTGCTGGCCCGCGTCCGCCGGATCGTTGGTTTCCAATCCGAGATGGTCGTCGGCTCGCCCTGGTCGACGCTCAGTCTCATCGTCTGCGGACTCGTCGTCGTTGGCGCGCTGAGCGTTCTCAGTTGGCAAAGTCTTGCGGAATCTCCACAGGCTGCATCCCAACCGAAACCCGATGATCCTGTCGCCGAATTGCCCGATGGTGTGAACACAGAGTTGGTCGGCGGCTCAGCGCCGATCCAACCCGGCGAGTGGCCGATGTGGGGCGGGTCGTCGCATCGGAATCATGTCGCGAGCGGCCGGATGCCGACGCAGTGGGATTTGAAGACCGGACAAAACGTGCTGTGGACGGCCAAGCTCGGAACGCAGACCTATTCGTCACCCGTCGTTTCCGGCGGCAAGGTGTTCATCGGGACGAACAATGGAGCGGGGCTTGATCCGCGCCGGCCGGCAGTGAATGACCTGTCGTGTTTAGTGTGCTTCGATCAAGCGACAGGCAGCTTGCTGTGGCAATACGCGAGCGAGAAGATGCCGGCTGGCACTGTGTCTGACTGGCCAGGGATTGGCTTGTGCTCGACGGCTTGTGTGGAAGGAAACCGGTTGTGGGTTGTGACGAATCGCTGCGAAGTGGTGTGTCTGGATACCGACGGATTTCGCGACGGCGAGAACGACGGCGAATTCACCACCGAGACTGATCGCACCGACTTGGATGCCGATGTCGTCTGGAAGTTCGACATGTTCAATACGCTTGGCGTTCGGCCACTGCATCAGGCCGCGTCGAGCATCGCCGTTGTCGACGGCGTCGTGCTGCTCAACACGTTGAACGGGCCGGATGAAAGCCGTCAGAACGTGCCGGCTCCGAAGGCTCCGAACTTCCTGGCTCTGGACGCTCGCACGGGTCGAGTCGTGTGGCAAGACAACTCGGCGGGCGAATCGATTATTGCAGGCGGATTTGCGTGCAGTTGGTCCGGGACTTCGCCAGCCGTCGCGACAATCGGTGGAGTGGCGCAAGCGATTTTCGCGGGACGCGAAGGCTGGCTCTACGGCTTCGACTTCGCGGATCTCAAGCAAGGCAAGACCACGCGGCTTTGGCAGTTCGATTGCAATCCGAAAACATCGAAGTACTTCACGGGCGGCCAGTTCGCTCGAAACACATTGGTGGCATCGCCGGTGGTTGTTGGCGATCGTGTTTTCATCGCGACCGGACGAAATCCCGAGGATGGCGGGGGCGAGGGGGCTGGCGACTTGTGGTGCATCGACGCCACGAAACGCGGCGACATCAGCAGCGAACAGGTCTTCAACAATTCGCACCGCGACGGCAGGGAGCCGATCCCGCACAAGCCGCTGTGTGCCTGCGATCCGAAGCAAGGCGATTTCACGCGGCCGAATCCGAACTCCGGTGCGGTCTGGCACTATGCCGGCACCGACCGTGACGGTGACGGCGAGTTGGCGTTCGATGAGACCTTTCATTGTTCGATCAGCAGTCCTGCAATTCACGATGGCCTGCTGTTCATTCCCGACTACACCGGTTTGTTGCACTGTGTTGACGCGCGCACCGGCGAGGGACTCTGGACACAAGATCGCCTGGCTGCGGTGTGGAGTTCCTGCGTCATCGCCGATGGCAAAGTGCTGATCGGCGACGAAGACGGTGACCTCGTGATCTTCAAAGCGGCCCGCACGTGCCAGCCGATTCACGGCGACAATCCTCCGAACTTTGGAACATCAATCTACTCAACGCCAGTCGTCGCCAAAGGCACACTGCTTGTCGCGACCAGAGACATGCTGGTTGCGATTAGTGATGAGCAACCGAAAGCTGTCGAGCAGGGAGATGCTTCGGCGGTCAGCGGACGTGGTCAGGAGGAGCGTGCCAGCCAGGATGAATGGGGCGAAACGACCATCGGCTTGAGGGCGCGCGTGGTGCCGGTACTGAGTTCGATGAGCGAGGACGCGATCGATCCGGCTCAGCGTGTGACGAAGTTTCAGACGGCCGAGGATGTGGCGTTCGTGGTCGAGATGGAAAACGTCAGCGACGCGCCGATCAAGCTGCTCGATACGCGGTATGGCGACGGGTATGGCGAGTCCAAAGGCAAAGCAAACTCCAACTGGTACGGGCAGTTCCTGTTCTCGATCGATCTGTTCGACGTCGATGGCAAGTTGATCGAGCGGCCAGAGGTGCAGGTCGTTGATTTGAACTCGGTCCTGGACAAAGCGCTGGTTGTGTCTCTAGAACCGGGCAAGACGCATCGCTTCCTGTTGCGGCCCGCGAAGTGGTTGAGCGCCATGACGCAGCGGATCGAGCCAGGCAGCTACCGCGCGGCGGTGACATATCACGGCTTGCCGGACCGCATCGCGACTAGGATCAAAGAGTATCGGCCCGACAGTTCGGTGCTCGAAACGGTGGCGGGAGGCATCATTGCAGGGCAAGTCCCGTTTGAAGTCCTCGGGATGGGCATTCCGCCTGTCGCCGCGGACGAGTCGCTCGTTTCGGGCGAACCGACGAACGGCCTGCGAGCGGCAATGTCGCTCGTGCCGTCGCAGGCGAAATATGCGCACGGCGAGAAGCTTGACACGAAGTTGCACGTGCAAAACGTCAGCGAAGGGCCGATCACGCTGGCGTCGCATCTGTGGTTGTCGGAACTTGGAGCGAGCGTCAAGAACGACAAGGACGAGTCGGTCACCGTCGGCAGCACGTTCTACAGCGGTTGGACGTTGTGTTCGCGCGTGACGTTGAAGCCGCGGCAGATCGTCACCTTCGACGCGGGCAACATCGGCCTAGCGGTCACGAAAGAACGGGCCGGGAAGTTCGAGGATGTCACGAACCGCACGCTTGTCGCGCCGGCCGGCAAGTACACGATGCAGCTTGGCGGCCGGTTCGGCGACAGCTTTCTTTTGAAGGACGGCAAAGGCAAAGTGCTCGCGCCGCTGGAGGGCGACTGGATCGGCGAACTCAAGACGGGTGACATGCCGCTAGCGATCACGAACGAAATCATCGAGTGCAACCTCGTCGATGCCGTGACCGGCCAGCCGGTGACCCGCGCGTCGATCAATTTCCGCTTTATCAAACCGAAGTCCGGCGCGTCCGACGATTTGAAAACTGGAACGATCAGATTCTCCGATCCGCGTCGATTTGAATTGGAATTCGATTATCGCCCGCCGAACCTCCTGCTGACGATCGATGGTCAAAAGCTTGAACTTGCCAATGGTCGAGTCTTCGTGCTGTCGAAATCGGGCACAACAAAGCAGCTTGCCATCAAACCTCCACCAGTGACCGACCGCAACAGAGTCGGAGAACTGAAAAAACGCATCGACGAAGCGATTCGTCAAACGCAAACCGGCGCTGGGCGCGGGTCTCCCGACCCCGCCCTCGACCCGACCGCAGATCTCCCGAAGTCGGACGAAGAAACGAATCCGACGAACAACGCCAACGGAGACCCGCGGTCCAACCCAGCGGCTGGGTTGGGAGACCCGCGCCGAGCGCAGATATTCACCGATGCCGTTGCCCAGGAACTGGAACGAATTCAGGGAATTTGGGCGATGGATCTGTGTGATTCCGAGACCAAGGATTTCGGCGACTCGCAGGACGTGGTTAAGCAATGGCGGTGGGCCATCCATGAGAACGAAATCAAATGGATTCGATCGGGAGGCGAGGTTTGGAAGCTGACGTTCGCGGTCGATCCCGCGAAGTCGCCGAAAGAAATCGACTTCACGTTTCTCGACGGGCCGCACAAAGGCGAGAAGTGCTTGGGCATGTACGAGTGGGGCGGCGTCAACAAGAACATGCTGCTGATGAGCGTACAAGACCCCGGAGCAACGGTCGCGCGGCCGAACTCCATCACGATGATGGGCGGCGGGCAAACCTCACTGGTCTTCTTGCAACCGGTCCCGGCAAATGAAACCGAGAAAGAGCTGGCCTCGCTGCAAGGAACCTGGAAGTTCGACATCATTCAAACCGACGGCTGGCCGAAACCGACCGGCAAAGGCCCCGACCGATTGGGCCGCGGCGACGAACGGCAGTGGGTGGTGAAGGGCAACGAGATCACTTGGATCAGCCCCGCCGGAGAAGAAGTGAAGTTGTCTTTCACCATCGATCCCACGAAGGCTCCCAAGCACATCGACGTGACGTTCCTGAGCGGCCCGCACAAGGGCCAGAAATGTATGGGCATGTATGAGCGCGGCGGAGTCGGCGGCGTGGTGTTGTGGCTCTGTCTGGTGGACCCCAGTTCGAAGGCCCCTAGGCCAACGAAGGTCTCGTATGAGACGAACGAAGGCCGCACGATGATCGGGCTGATCCGCATCGAGCCACCCAAGAATCGCGCCGACAATCCCGCCCCTGCGATCCCCGCCGATGAAAGCATCTCACTGGCCGATGTCGTGCGAAACTTCAACGCCGAGAACAAGCAACTCGGCCGCGGACTCGATCAACCCGCGTTGACGGAAGACGAAGTGCTTACGGCGATCAAACAGAGTGATTGGAAACGCGATGCCCCGGATCTCAACGAGCGCGAGGTCGCTACATTCAAGGAGGTGGCCGAGAGCGGTCGGCTGCCGAAGGGGTCTTACTTGTGGGTGCGGACGACCGATCAACACGAGACTTTTCTGGTCCGAAACTACTGGTTGATCGAACTCTACCTGCCCGCAATCGGTCACGACGGGCTCGTCGGGTTCACGATTCGGCATACGAAACTCCCCGAAGAGAAGATCGATCCGAAGCAGGTCGCGTGGGGCAAGCCTGATCCGGATCGGTTGTCGCTCGGCATCTATTTCTCGCCGAGGAAGGACAAGTACCAGGTCGGTGATCGAGTCCGCCTGCGGCTGTTCGTGCGCAACGAGGGGCAGGAGGCCGTCGAGACGATGTGGGCCAACACCTCGCACCCGTTGCCGAATGCCTTCACTGTCACCGATGAATCCGGAGCGAATGTCGCGGTTCGGATCGGTCATGAGAGTTGGGAACTGCCGTGGATCTCGGGCTACATTGACGGCTTAGCACTTGGCCCCGGCGACGCTCACGCCTTCTTCGTCCCGTATGAAATCAGCATCGGCGGCGACGGCTCAAAGAACAAACTCATTGGCCGAGTCATCGACGCTCGCCCAGGCCAGACTCTGCAACTGAAAGTCCGCGATTCCAACGGCAACAACCGCACTCGAGCCGACAGCGAACCGCTGCCCGAATCGGGAGTGATCACGGTGGTCGTCGCAAAGGCCGCCGATCCGCCAGCACGTCCGGAAAACGAAGGCGTGCAATCAGTGCCGCCGCCATTGGAGTTCCGATTCGTCGCGCAGGCAGCCGACAGCAAGACCGAGCCGCGTGCTCCGGCGGACTTCGCGAAGCGTGACTATTCCGGCAACTCAGTCATCGGCCGCACGGTCGCCAAGGACAAGGGATTCATTTGGGTGAGTGTGGCTGGAAACTCCAACGAAATCGCGGCGTTGCCAGCCGAACGACTTCGCGGCGAGAAAGTGCGTGAAGTGTTGCTCGCCGACACTCCCGAGCACGCACTGGCTTGGGACGGCAAGTGGTCCGTCGAAGATTGCCGAGTCGTACCGGCGAGAAGTGTCGGTCCGGTCGAACACTTCTCAATCGAAATGAAACTCAACGAAGCCGGCGGCAACGCGCTGTTGGCTTTGACGAAGGCGCATCTCAATCAGCATCTCGCGATCGTTGTCGATGGCCAGATTATTTCGACTCCGATCGTTTACGGCGAGTTCGGTCGCGACATCGCCATCTCCGGCAATTTCAATCGTGCTCAAGCCGACAAACTGGCCAAGGCGATCCGGCCACCGCAACAACCGGATGGCGACAAATTGAAATCGGGTTCGAACGAGAACTCGACGAGCAAGTTACGACCGGGACTCTTTGGCGGTTTTGCGCAGCTCATGCAGATCAATCCAGATAACAGTATCACTTACAACGATGCCAAGGGCCTTTGCCAGATGACGCTGTTTGCGGACGATCGACTTCAGGTCGCCTTTCACAATGACAATCAGATTTGGACCGACGTGACGATGCCGCTGATACAAGGTGCGGGCCGGTCGCAACGCGCGACATGGTCCGTCACAAGCGACGGCTACACGTATCAAGCGACCGCGATGCCCTTCTCGACCCGCGGTTGTCTCTTTCGGCTGGAGAAGCGGCGCGACGGCAAGCTTGTCGACGGCTCGCAGCAGTTCTTTGCGGTGAAGAGCGGGCCAGCGAATGCGGCGGCCGGCGCAGAACAAGATGCACCCGCGACTCCGTTCAAGCATCGTGAGTGGCGAGTCGACCTGAGTGGGACCGGAGTCGTCGCGGGGCGCTACACTGGGGCGAGCCAGCCGATGCAGATCGCCGCCGACGGGACCATCTCGTACACCGACAAGCCGCTCAGCATCAGCCCTCTCGCCGTGCTGGAGGACGATCGGCTTACCGCGGCGTTTCGCGACGCGCGGGGAATGCCCGCCGATGTCACATTGCCCTTGGTGACGACCGCCGCACAGCATCGCGCTTCCTGGTCCGCCGAGATCGACGGCCACACGCTCCGCGTCACGGCGATTCCGTATTCCGACACCGTCTACGTTTTCCGGCTGGAAAAGCTGCGTGACGGCAAGCTGATCGAGGGCTCGCAGCAGTTTTTCGCCATCAATCAGAAATTGCGGCCAGCCACACCGGAAGAAAAAGCCCAGGCCGCGAGCGACTCCACGGAGCGTCCACCAACCGAGGACGAAGTCTTTGCTCGGTGGGTCTCGTTGCAGGCGAAGGAGATGCCGCTCAAGCAAGCGCTGGCCGAACTGGCTCGGCAGGCGGGCGTGGAATTGCAGTTGGATGCCGAGGCGTTGAAAGCGGTAGAACTCGACGTCGACGAACCGGTGACGGCCAGCTTTACGGACGAGCCGCTGGATGAAGCGCTCAGCCGGCTGATCAATTGGCGCGACCACGGCGGCGCGTTTCGCGAATTCCGCGCGGGCCGGCTCGTGCTGACAACGCTCGCGGCGAGGCAGCAGCGGGTGGCTGGCGAGCTGCCGGAATGGCTCCGGCCACTGTACACCCACGGGCTGCTGGCGGCGGTGGACGACGACGGCCAGGTCGAATCGATCACGATCGGCTCGATCGCGACGGACGAACTGCTGGAAAAGCTGGCGACGCTGCCGAAACTGCGTGAGCTGCACATCGAAGTGACGAAAACGCTCACGCCCGCCGGTTTGAAGCAACTCGGAAAAATGCAGGCCCTCGATACGCTGTCGCTGTATGAGGTCAACTCGGAAGGCAATGGCTTGGGCGACGAGGCGATGCAGGCGGTCGCCGGGTTGCAGTCGCTGCGGGAAGTCCGCGTCAACAACTGCGGCTTGACCGACGCGGGAGCGCGGCATCTGGAAGGATTGCCGCAACTGACCCGGTTGGTACTGGACGAAGGCCGTTTGACCGACGCGGCACTCGCGTCGATCGGCAAGCTCCAGCATCTGCAACATCTCAGTCTGTCCAACTACGTCGGTACGGTGCAATACGGCCGCATGCACTTCACGGCCGCCGGATTGCGATCGCTGGCCGGGCTGCGGGAGTTGGACGAGTTGCACTTGGTAGGGCAGGACGTTTCGGCGGACCTGCTGACATGGCCGAAGCTGACGGCGTTGAGCCTGGGCGGTGCGACAGTGGACGACGCCTGCGCGGAGCGGATCGCCGCTTGCCGCGAGTTGAAGTCGCTGTCGCTGGTCTACACCGCCGTGAGCGACGAGGGCATCAAGCAGATCGCCACGCTGCCGGCGCTGCGGCGACTGAATCTCGACAGCCGCGTGATCACGGACGCGGCGATGGAACATCTCAAGGCCGTCACGTCGCTGCAGATGCTGACATTGCGGACGACGCGGCTGACCGATGAGTCGCTGCGGCACATGGCCGAGATGCAGTCACTTCGGCGGCTGGATCTGCACGGCAGCGGCCAGCCGGGCTTCGCGCCCGGCGAGAATTTTTCCATCAACGCCCTGCGGCAACTCAAGGCCCTGCCGAAACTCCACGCGCTGTGGCTGACAAACTTCCGATCGTCCGGCGGCTACCTGGGCCTCGCGGACCTGACGCAACTTCGCGAGCTGTCGCTGATGATGGCGGACATTCGCACGGAGGACTTGGACGCCTTGGAAGCGGCCCTGCCCAACACCACGATTCATTGCGCATCCGGCGGCGGCTCTCGGAGGCCGATCACGAAACGTGGGCGAGAGTAAGATCAATCCTCAGCTTGGCCGGATCATAAAAACAAACTCCCGCCACGCCTACCTCAATCCCCTCGCCAAGACTAATCCGACAGTGCCATTCGGGTCTGACCCCCGATCCTCCCGCAAAGAATTCGCCAATTCCAACTAATCTGCCTTTCTTCCAAGCCAACCAATGAACCCCCACAACAAGCCCCTCCCAAGGGCAGCGCGCCGGGAACTGCTGGACACGTACCAGAGCAGCCGCTTGTTTTCTGCGGCAAGTCGATCACGGCGTTTTGCAGCCAGTCCCACCTGCTGAATCGAGAGACTGGCTTCTCCGTGGAGCCACCGCCGCCACGGGGTATAACGTGCCCTGCGAATTCCGATGAAATAATGGAATAGATGATTGACTCGGACCCTTGGCTTGCTACCTTGCTAAATGCCAGGGAGACTTAGAATGTGGCAATGTGGCAACAACGGCGAAATCAGGCGTCTACTTCTTCTAGTCGCGTTTGCGTTATCCTTCGTCTCAACGCCTGCCCGTGGTGACGAACTGCCCGAGATGGCGGAGATCGTCAGCGCGCTCACCGAGTGGAAGGAAGCGTTCGCGAATGTTCGGGTTGTTTGGGAACAACATGATCTGAAGGCGACAGACGATTCATCAGAGATGGAGGTTGCGTCGACTTCCACCTTCGAGTGGCTCTCGGCTGATCATGGAATTGACCTGTTTGACCATCGCCACAGTGCGCAATTCCGGACCCTCGAAGTCTGGAACGGTCCCCAGGACTTCTCCTTCGCCGCAGATTATCAAGGCGACGTTCTGAGCGAACTGAAAATCGCTGGCCTCGGCGGGTCAGGACGGCCTGAAACGGCTAAGTCGCGGACGCCGTTTACGGGCGTCTATTTTTCATCAAGCGCTTTGTGGCTCGGTGACGCACTACGCAAATGGAGCGGCTGGGAGGTCAAGGGAGTTACAGACGTCGACGGGCACGCATGCGTGCATTTGATGGCACCATGGTTCGGCGAGAGCGTGTGGTTGGATCCGGAACGGGACTACCTGGTCCGGCGGACGCGGCGGCCACACTCCGAGGAAGCTGACGCCCACGAGTTCACGGTCGACGAGTTCGAACATGCTGACAACGGTCGCTGGTTTCCAAAACGCGGGACCCAGGTGTTATTCAACCAGAACCCGCCACATGTCCATCAACGGTGGGTAGTCACCGATTTGAGTGTGAATGACGAACTGGACCCATCGCGCTTTGGTTTGCCGTCTCTGGAAGTCGGCGTCTCGGTAACCGATATGCGAGTTGGACGCGTGTATCGAGTGGAGCACGAAGGAGATCGTCGGGACATTGAGCAGAAGATCAGTGCTCAGGCGATCGCGAATCTGAAGGCAGCAAAACCTGCGGCTCGGTCGCCGCCGTTCGCTTGGCTTCGGCTCCCAGCGATTCTGATCGGTGCCTCGGTTGTCTTGCTTGCTGCGGCACTTTGGTTTTCAAAACGTAGGACTTAACGATTCTTGACTCCGATCCGTTTACAGATACATGGAGGAACGGCTATGAAAATGCCAGCCTCGCTGTTCAGTTTATCGACCGTCTTTGCTCTTCTTGCAGTTTTGCTAGTACTCAACGCCGTCGTGTTTCCGCATGACGTTGGTGCGGCGCTTGTCGATTACGATTGCTTCCCAACCCCGCGATCGTTTTCCCCCAGCCCATGTGGATGTCCCGTTGGTGGGACGAATCCCGGGCAGGATCATTCACACGACTTCTGCGACAAGGTGCTGCCACTTCCAACCGGTTTCGCGACAACCATCACTCATTACTACTGCTTGTCGGTCCAACAAGGGTCGGGCTTAAGTTGTACAGAAAACACCAGGCCGTGCGGTGTCAGCACGAGTTTCATTTGGAGGTGTACTCACTTTCGATGTGGCATAGAGGTGGGGCCACCGCCGGGAAGCTGGAGTTGCACTTGGACTAGTAAGAATCCCAACAATTGTGCTGACGCCAGCATGAAATGGGGTTGTCCCTACACGCCCCCGTCCGCGCCCGGTTTTCCGCCTCCACCCCACGGCCAACGCGCACTTTAGGCAACTTGGGGTAGCGCGGTAACTAGATATTGATTAAACAATTC
>JAQBZB010000023.1 GCA_027622275.1 Planctomycetota bacterium
CCCCCCCCTGCCGCTACAATTCAAATTCGCCAATTTATTTCGGGACAATTCCGAAGGAAGGAAAACTAGTAGCCATTCGCTCAAGGTGTCCCCGCCGTGATTCGGCAGCTGGGCAACGCTTCTCGCAACTCCGCGAGGGCCGATGCGGATACTCTGGTGCCTTCCAGGTTCAGTTTTTTGAGAGTCGTCAGTTGCTGTAGGAAGGGAACCGCCGTGTCCGTCGTGTTGGTTTGCGAAAGGTTAAGATCTACGAGCGGCAAAGAGACCAGATGCCGGAGACCTTCATCCGTGATGCGACTACGGTTCAGCTCAAGCCAACCAAGCTTTGGAAACTTCTTAAGTTGTGCGAGCGATCGATCCGTGAAATGCTCACCCGTTAGCTCTAGCTTCGTGAGGACCGCGTGTCCGTTGGAACGCTCAATTGCCTCGTCTGACACGAAGGTATCGCCGAGACCAAGCGAATCCAGGTTTTGCAGATTGAGCAAAGCGTCTATCACTTCGTTATTGATCTTCGTGTGGCCAAGATAGATCCACTTCAGAGATGGAATCTCCGCAAGATGCCTTGCACCGGCGGTGTCAATCGACGATCTCGCCAAAGTGACTCCTTCGAGCTGCTGTAGACCTTTAAGTCGGTCCAAGTCTTCGTTGCGGACCTGATCGTTGGCATAGAGGTCGATCGAGAGAAGTCTGAATGCATTCTCGGGCAACTCTTCCAGGCTTTGAATCGAGGGGGCGGCAGTGACCTGCCCGTGAACTCTAACCGTCCCACCGATCGATAACACCCACTGAGCGACATTTCTTTCAAATTCGAGAACCAATGGGTGGATGTCGCAATCCGGTAGCAGTGTTCTAAGACTCGCCACTCCCTTGGGTGTGATTCGTGAATCGGATACATCCAGGAACGTGAGCTGATCGAACTCACTTAGATCCGCAAGAGCTTCGTCGTCGACCGTTGTGGCGATAAGTTCCAATCGCGTCAAGTCGCCCAGCTCTCGGAGATGAGGAATTACGGCATTGCTAATCGATGCCCCCCGTAACTTGAGCGATGCAAGCTTCTGGAGTTGCTTCAAGCCGACAAGTCCTTCGGCTGTAACATTCACATCTGCAAGCTCGAGGCTCGTGAGTTGTGAGAGTGGTAGGATGTGGTCGAGTCCGCGGTTCGAGATTCGCACGCTGCGAAAATTCAGTGATGTCAAGTCGTCAAGTTGGTCCAAAAAGGCAAGGCCGTTGTCAGTCAACTCCGCATTCTGAAACGTAAGAGCTCGAAGACCCACGATCGTTCCGATGTGACTTGCTCCCAGGTCGTCGATCGGCACGTCGTACAGCTGGAGCGACTCGAGGCTGACGTCACTCAGCGACGCGAAGTTTTCGTTTGTCATGCCGGTCTTGTCGATGTGTAACAGCCCGAGTGCCTGTGGAAGAGAACGTATCAGTGAACAAAGCGACGTCCATTGTTCGTCGTCAAATCTCGCGATGCCAGAGAACGAGATGCTCTGTAACCGGAATGGCTTGCTTGGCAGAGAGTCGATGGAGGAATGCCTCGTGGAATTCTGGCTGTTGTCGCCAGCCACTTCGACGACTACCTCGCCTCCCATCCTCAGAACCAGTTCCGCAGCCGGTCGGTGGGGATCGTCAACATCGAAGATGCAATCCGGTAACAGGCGGCGCAACTGGGCGAGTCCCTCGTCCGTGACTAGGGTGTGTCCAAGAAAAAGCTCAGTAAGATTGTGCAGGTCGCCTAAGTGCATCAGCCCGGCATTGGTGATATCGGTCTCCCAAAGCTGCAGCACTCGCAGGTCTTTCAAGTCTTGCAAGTGCTTCAGTCCATCGTCTGTGATGGCTTCGCCGGACAGGTCCAATGCGGTCAACGTTGGGATTCTCTTGAGCGTTTCGAGGCCATTGTCGGTGATGCCCGTATAGCCTAGCGACAGAGCTTCGAGATTCGGCAGCGTTGTCAGATGATTCACATCTTCATCACGAATCGGCAAGCGATAGAGAAACAGTTTGTTGATCGGTAGATCGCGTAGATGCTCCAGCCCTGGGCCGGTAACAGACGTCTTCCCCAGCCGCAACTCGTCGATCGGATAGGAAACGGCCTTAATCAGCGTCGCAAGTTCAGTCAGATGCGCATCCGTGAATGCGGTACGCCCGGTGACATCCATCGCCGACACATGGAAATCCTTACCTGGCAACTCCGCCGCCGAATAAAGTACGCGTCCTTGCAACTGCGAGTCACCGGGGATCTCGACAACGAGATTCCCTCGCTGTTCGAAAATCCATAAGGCCAGTTTTCTCGACGGCTCCACTTTCTCCAGACCTGCCGTCTCCGTAACTCCCACTGCTCGCTCTGATCGCCCTTGTCTCGCGCCGCTGGTGCTGAAATAGCCGATGGATCCCAATACCAGAACCACCGAGACAGTAATCGCTACGATAGAATAGCGCGGAACAAGTCGGCGACTGCCGGGCTTGTGCGTTGGCGCAGAAACATCCGTGGTGATTGCGCCACCTGTCGCTGGTGTGTCGGGCTGATGTGCGATCGTGTCCAGGTCGGCACTACCTGTCTCCTTTGTTCGCGCGTCGTCATACAGCGAGACCAAATCGTAGCCATTTGTGAAAGGCAGCAGCGCCTCGGCAACGGCGGCAGCGGAGCCCATCCGTTGAGCCGGCTCTTTGGCAAGGAGTTGTCCAACAACGCTTGCAAGACCTGCTGGAACATCCGCTCGAAGCGACTGAATCGACGGCGCAGATTCTTGCGCATGAGCCATCAGAATACGGAATGGGCTTGATGATTCATGAACATGAAACGGCGGGCAGCCACACAACAGGTGGAACAAGGTACAGCCGAGGCTATAGATGTCAGTCCGCACGTCCACCGAACGAGTGTCCATTGCCTGCTCGGGTGCCATGTAATCGGCAGTGCCCATCATCACTCCGCCACTGGTCAACCTTTCGCCGACACGGCGTTCATCCCACAGCCGGGCCAGCCCGAGGTCAAGCAGCTTGACGTGCCCCTCAGTCGTCAACATCAGGTTGGCGGGCTTGACGTCTCGATGGATGAGACCCTTGTCGTGGGCATGTTGGAGTGCAATCAGTGCCTGCCGCGTCATCTCGCAAGCGTCGGCGATTGGCAAAGGATTCGCTCGCCGAATCAGTTGTGCGAGATCGACTCCCTCGACGTAGTCCATCACCAGGAAGTACACACCATCCACTTCGCCTCCGTCGGTCGCGCGAACGATGTTCGGGTGTTCCAACTTAGCCAGTGCTTTCATCTCTTGGCGAAAGCGGTCGACGGCTTGTTCGTCTCGCATCCGTTCCGGTGGTAAGACTTTCAAGGCAACCGTCTTGTCGAGGCTGGTGTGTAGTGCCTTGTAGACAGTCCCCATGCCACCAGCGCCCAACTTCTCCAAGAGCTGGTATTGACCAATCGATCGCAACTCGCCATCGCGATCGGCTGGCTTTGATCTCGTGAAGACCTTTGGCGATTCATCACCAATCGCTGGCGCGAGGGCGTCGCGGAATGTCGCTGCCACCAGTTCTTCTCGCTCAGGAAAGCGGGCTCGATAAGCCGAAAGCTGAGGCGTGTCCCCATCCCGCGACCGGCGTTGCAACTCGACCGCGAGTAACTCCTTGAGGAGAGCCGTTTTCTCTGGCTCGGCGGTGTCAAGCAGATACATTTCGATCTGAGGGCTTCGACCCGCCTTCCATGCCGACTCGAAGTCAAGACATTTGGAGTCGATTGCCTGCCAAGACGCAACCGAAAGCGTTTCGAGTTCGTGGGCGCTCAAAACTCATACCTTGATTGCTAAGGGGCGGTTTGCGAGAAGTAGGATTTTAACACACCAGCTGTCATTCTAGCTTTCACTTGCCAACCTCAACAAGTTTCGAGCGTTTGCCGTGAGGATCAACACGGTAATTCGTGTGCAACTACGCTCTAACCAGACTTCCAGATCGCACGAATCAGTTGCGTTCGACGCCTTACGGTACGCTCGACGCAATCCAGCATATCGGCGATCTCTTTGTCTTGGTAACCCATCAGTTTCAGCAAGGCGATCATCCGCAAGTCGTCGTCTAGCTGCAAGAGCATCTCTTCGACGATCAGATCGAACTCCTGTGTCGGCAACTCCCCCAGAGCGTTATCCAAGCCAGCCCCTTCGTTCTCCATTCCCGGTGGACCTTGAAACCAAGACTCGCCGCGTACGTTTCCGCCACCCTTCCTCTTTGTCTGTTCGCGTTGAACTTGCTTCAATGCCTTGCGTACGGTGATGACTCCCAGCAGGTTCCACAGGTTGTCCCGATGCAGCTCACCGGCCAAGTCGCCTCGTTCTGCCTGCTGCCAGAACGCGACGAAGGCGCTCTGCACGGCATCCTCCGCATCCGCCACGCGCTGCGGCCGATCGGCCAATGTCTTACGCGCCAACCCCAGCAGCCGCGGAAAGAACCGTTCCCACAACTGAGCCGCTACCGAGCCGTCGCCATCGCGCAGCAACTCGAAGAAATGTGTGATCGATCCTTTGTTCTGCTCGGACATGTTTCGGCTCATCGGAAGGTCAGAAGAATCGCCGCCGAACAAACGTCGTAGTGGTGGCTTCCAGCCGCCGCGACCCGGACAACGGCGGCTGGAAGCTACCACACCTTCAACGAATAATTACAGGTCATTGTCTGTAAGTCGCACAAGGAAAGCAACTTGGCAAGTCAAGTAGATTCACAACGCAATCGTTCTTCAGCCTTCTTTGAGGTTTCTGCAGAAACCATGTCCTGTCAACGGGCCGAATCGGAACTTACTGAATGCGGCCATCCACGGTCGGCGCACAATTCGGAGTTCAGTTCAGGGACAAAGAGATGTTTGACTATTTCCCTGCGGCAATCATCTCGATCGCTGCTCTATTTGGTTGTTCACAGTTGCTTGCCGTCGATGACGAAGCACTCATAAGAACTTGGACGGATCGCCACGGTCGTCAAGTCGAAGCCGAGTATCTGGAATGCAAAGATGGCGAACTTCACCTCAGACGGACGAGCGATGGCAATTCGTTTTCGGTTTCACTCGACAAGTTCTCCGACGCTGATCAACGGTTCGTAGAATCACAGGGCAACGCTGACTCCGCCGTGCCCACTTCGACCGAGCCCTTTGCCAACCAAGAACAAGACACGACATCTAGCGATTCGAAAAACGAGGACGCCAAGCAACGATCACCCTCCAGTGAATCGCAAGGAGCTGCCGCACCTACTGCGCAAGTTGAAATCGGCTTCGAGAGCGCACGTGAGGCGGAAGCGAATCCCTCAACAGCGATCAGTCGACAAGCCCAACTACAAATTGACGGTTCGAACGATTCATCCACACAGCGCAACGGGGTATGGACCATCGTGATCGCGGCTACCGTAGTCGCGCTGATTCTTGGAAGCGTCCTTTTGCGATTCTACCGAAGAAAGTCAACAACCTCGACTGCAAGGGACGGCCAGCAGCGAGCTAAGAAAACGCATGCCGACGATAAACTCGATGAAGCCACGGAATCTGTGCGACAGACACTGATCAGCCTCGGTGCCAAGTTTCCATCCGATGGCTGGGTCGAACTGTGCGGTCGTTCCTTCTCCGACGACCATCTAGCCCTTCTCGACAAGCTGCCATCAGTAAGGCACCTCTTTTTGGACCGCTCAGCAGTAACCGATATGGGTGTGATCAATCACATCAGCAAACTCACGAGTCTGACGGCGCTTGTCTTGGATGACACAAAAATCACGGATAAGTGTATTCCAGCGATCGCAAAACTCGAAGAAATCAGTGCTTTGCAACTGCGTGGAACTCAAATTACAGATGACTGCATCGGAGTCATCTCAATGCTCCCAAAACTCAAGTCGCTGGGGCTCAGTGCAACGCAAATATCAGATCGTGGTATTGCAAAACTAAGGCACTGCTCGCTCGGAAAGCTCAGCATCGAACGCTGCCGAAGCGTAACCGACGCAGCACTACCACACATCATCGCCATGCCGGCCCTTGAGAAGCTCTATGCAGTGGGAAGCAGCATCAGTGACGAGGGTGTCCAATGGGCTCAGAAACAACACAGCGGAGTTGGTCGCTTCCTGTATTTCATGGAGTGGAGATTCAGCAATCTCTAACTAATTAACCACCAGCAACGGAGTCCGAACATGAGGAAGCTATTCGCACGCACGAATGATACGTGTTCTTACGAGGAGATTATCCAAGGTGCTCCGCCGGGGGCGGATGCTCTACGATGCCAACTCTGCGGCAATATAGCGATCCTCATAGACCCCAAGCGTCCTGCATTTAAATGTCCAAAGTGTGGAGACGTTTTTCGCGATTCAGGAAGCACCAAGGCGAGCGAACGATGTTGCAAGTGCGATATCGACGCACCACGAGTCGAAGCTGATCGAGACCTCAGCTCGGACGTCATTGCGGCGAACAGTGAACAACGTCAATTGAAGCCAATCGGGAAAGATCAGTTCAAACTTCTTGCTTGGATCACTGCTCTTTTCGGAGGAGCAGTCGCCTTTGCCGTTGGCTACTCTATGCAACCCGCCCATGACATTTCGGTAGGTGGTGCGTTCCTTCAAGTTACTGGTGCGATCATGTTCATTCTCGGAACGCCAATTTGCGTTGGATCCGTTGTCTTGAGATTCGTGATTCTTCTGGATCAGCTTTGCCGTGCCGCAGTGAAGTTGGCGTCTCGAGGAGGCGTATGTGTCGATGCACCGCAAAAGCTCGATATTTGGGACTGCTGCGCCGTCATGGAGAGCTATTTGAGACCGTTAATATTTGTCGGAATGGTCGGTCTTGTCGGCGAAGCAATCGCCGCCAATTCGCCCGTCGCTGCTGAGGGGTTTTGGTTCATGTGTTGCGGAATATCCATTTTGTTGACGTGCGTGTTGGCTGCCATGATCTACCGCAGAACACAGTCGGCCCCACTTCACGCCCTCGTGATTTCTGGCATGTTTCACGGACTGATCCTGCTTCCGACCGTTTGGATTTCCTCAATGTGGAAGGCAGATCAGTGGTGGTCTTATCAGTGGTGGCCGTAGAGCAAAGCTTCGGCTGCTTTATCCGATGGAGCTGTGACTTCTTCACGGTGTTTTCACGAGATCTCAAAAATCTCTGTCCTATCCAGCCATTGGAACGGAACTTACGAGTTATCACGGCGCGGCGGCTGTTCGCCTTGGGGCAATGAAATGCCAAGTCAGAATTCAACTCAAGCCCAAATCCACAGGAAAGATCGGATTTGCCCGAACTGCGGTGCTTCCGTCGGCAATCACGATGTCTTGTGCGTGACATACGGATACGACTACCGGACCGCTACGGTCCATCGGACAACGCGTCGTAACGAGAGCAATGATGAGTCCGATGCTAATGCACTTTTGACACAAGCCGAGTATGAGATTCAAGATCGGGAGCGGCAGTCGCGCGAAGACCTTACCGGCGCTCGGTTTGGCAAGGCAGTTCCGTCTACTTGGTTGACCTACGTCGTCGCTCGCTCTTCGATCGCGATGTCGATGATGTTCTCAAACGCATGCACCGGCAGCACCATGATCTTGCCGTCGCCCATTCGTCCGGTTCGAGCGACTTCGACGATCATCCGCAGGATCTCGTCCACACGCGCGTCGTCCACCCAGACGGCGATCTCGACTTTGGGCAGGAATGCCATCGAGTATTCGCTGTCGCCGTACTCGTCGAGGTAGCTCTTTTGCCGCCCGTAGCCTTTGACCTCACGAACCGTGAGAGCTTCCAGCGGCGCTCGTTTCAGACGGTCGAGTACCTTCTCGGCCAGAAACGGTTTTACGACAGCTACGATTTCTTTCACGAGGTCTAATTCACTGGGGCACGGCTTAGCTAAAGAAGTTGTCGCCGAACAGGTTCACTTCGGGACCACTTTCGACTTCGATGTCACCGTTGATTTGCGTCATGCAGGCCAGCCGCATGTTGTCTTCGTGCCCGACGTACGCCAAGCAGGGAATCGGATCGGGTGGAAAACCAGGCGTTTTGAAGCGGAGCAACTCACGCTTGGTGAGTTGGTTCGTGTTTTGGATGCCGGTGATCAGAACGCGGCACGTGCCACACATGCCAAATCCCTTGCAGTTCATAAACTTGTTGACGCTTGCACCGTAACCGTTCACGCCGCAATTCAGGTTGATCCCCGCCTTGATCGCTTCTTCGCGGAGATAAGACCCGACGGGAACCTCGATTTCTTTGTTTTCTTTGGTGAACTTGACAATTGGCATGAGTCGGATCTGCTGTCAAAAAGGGCCGAAATAAGAACAAAACGAGTGGCTTGTGTCCGGGCATCCTACCGCCGCACAGCACAGAAATCTACCGCGCAATTCGCCGTGCGCGAAGTGAGTGGGAGGCAATGTTTTTCCACTCGAACAAGCCTCCGCTGTCGTTCCTAAGTTCGTATTGGCACATTTGGGGCCTTCTGATACCGTACCCAGCCTTCGACAAGGAAGTCGAAGCTGGCCCACGCAGCTGGTTCAAGGACGACACAGTAGCCGGCGGGCACCAACCGAAGGTTGGTCCCGCGCTAACGGTCGGTCCCAAGAAACCACTCCCGTTGGTCGCTAGACTCGCCCTGAAATGACAGCATGTGACGCAACTGGCGAAGATTCGCTTGGAGAGATCGTGGCTACATCACGGAGGAGACAGGAGATGAGCACCGAGGGGAAACAGGACGTTTGTGTCCACATCCGCTGGATGATTCGGCGCGATATGCCTGAGGTGCTGGACATTGAAGGCCAAAGTTTCGAGTTCCCTTGGTCGGAGGAAGATTTCATTCGCTGCCTCCGTCAACGGAATTGCATCGGCATGGTCGCCGAATTCGAAGAGCAGGTCGTCGGTTTCATGATCTACGAATTGCACAAGACGCGACTGCACGTCTTGAACTTTGCTGTCAATGCCAGCTTCCGCCGCCGCGCTGTCGGGCAAGCGATGATGGGCAAGTTGGTTAGCAAGTTGTCGCATCAACGGCGAAACCGAATTCTGCTCGAAGTCCGCGAGACAAATCTCGCCGCGCAGCTATTCTTCCGGAATATCGGCTTTCGTGCCGTTTCCGTATTGCGGGACTTCTACGACGATACGACCGAAGACGCCTACCTGATGCAGTACACGTATCAACCAGCAGAAGCCGAAGACGCCATGCCGGTGAACCGCATCACACGTTTGGCCGGTTAGGATCGGTGCAGAAATTGAACCGGCAACTCGTTCCCAGGCAGGAGCCTAGTAACGAGTTGCGTACTGCATCACACGTTTGTAAGTTCAGCTGCCCGTAACTCAATCGTTGACCCAACACCAGGCGCCATCACCAAGCGCAGAAGCTGCGATGTTGCACGAGACGCTTGCGATTCTGTTCCTCCTGGCATGTCTCGCTGTACCGTTCCTTGGGGCCGGCATCGCCCTCTCGCGCAGCCGGCTTTCGCTGCCGCAGGGCATCTTGTGGATTGCCGCTCTTGTCATCGTTCGACTTCTCTGGCGAGCCCAGCTTCCGCGCCGCACGCCAGCCGGTTCCGAGCAGGGTGCCGTTGTCATCTGTAACCATCGCAGCAGCATCGATCCGTTCTTTTTGCAAGTCTGTTTCGATCGGCCCATGCATTGGATGGTTGCGAGTGAGTACTGCGAGCACCGAGCGTTCGGTTGGTTCTTGCGAACCTGTGAAGTCATTCCGGTCAGTCGTAGCGGCAGCGACATGGCCGCCACGCGAGCCGCCATTCGTTACGCGCAGCGAGGCGACTTGATCAGCATGTTTCCCGAAGGCCGGATCAATATGACCGAACAGCTCATGTTGCCGGTTCGTCCCGGAGCGATCCTCGTGGCGTTGCGTGCCCGCGTCCCAGTGCTCCCTTGCTATATCACCGGTTCGCCATACGGCGGAACGCCGTCGAGTCCGTTCTTCATGCCGGCGCGCGTTCGGTTGCAGTTTGGCAACGTCATCGACCTTTCACCTTATTACGACGGCGATCAAGGCGATGCGCTGGTCAAAGAGCTGATGACAGGGGTTGTCAACGAGATCGCTCGACTTGCCGGACAGGACGACTTCAAGCCCGTTTTCGCGGGTCGCAGATGGAAACCGACGGACGAGGAAGTTCAAGCGGACCTCGAAGCCCGCAAACGTCGCGAGGCAGCGACAGAGAATTAACTGTCGCCGATCGAGAAGTACGATGGCCTTCCACGGCCGTCGTGAAACATTCGACGGCCTTGGAAGGCCATCGTACGACCGGAACTTAAACATCTCCTGCCAACCGCGTCACGTCCGCGATCGCCGTTCGCAACCCTTGCTTGACGTCACAACTCGTCTTTCCTTTCGCGAAGACCGTGACGATCGGCTCGCCTGCGTTGATACTCGTTCCGGCCACCGGAAGGTCCGCAACAGTCGAATCGGCACCCACTCCATTCCCCGCACACAACTCTCGCTCCAGTCTCACATCGATCGTGACTTCACGACTCGCATAGACAACGGCCTTTCCATGCCGCTCGACGGTCCCGCTCTGCAAGTTCTCTGGTACGAGTTGCGGAAGTTCACCAGTTCGGCACGCCGCCACATGCCAATTGAGCGTCGCGACGTTCAGCGCCCGCTCAAGGATCTCGATCGAAGCGGTATATCGCGGGTTCACTTCAACCGGCCAAACGCCATCGGCGTTGATGATCGCATCGACACCGAATAAGCCCTGGACCGGAAAGCTCGCGACAACGCAATCGCCGATCTGCATGAGCGATCGAGCATGTTCAGGCGACAGCTCGATCGGGCCGACCGATCCGACATATTGAAACTCGCGCGATCCGCCCCAGGTCGGGCCGAGCAACTGCTCGGTGACACCAACGAGAACGGCACGCCCTCTCGCCCCGAGGAACGTCGCTCCGATGGAACGGCCGGGAACGAACTTCTGGAAGTACACTCTCCTCGGGGAGTACGCGGCGTCGACACGATCTTGATTATCCTGTTCGACGAGGGCGGACCGTTCAATGCCGAATCCTCCGGCTGCACGTAGCGGCTTTCTCAGCCAGTCGTCACCGACCGGTATCTGCCCCGCCCCACTCAGTTCAGGGGATCGAAGGCCAGCCCTACCGAGTACAGCCGCAAGACACCACGGATCACGAAGCTGCTGGAGCGTCGTGCGGTCGTTGCCGAGTAAAACACGACACTTGGAGAGTTGCTCAATTAGCTTGGGATGATTCTCCAGCGGCCCCGTGTAGATCCAATCCGCAGCGGACATTCGCCGCGCCATCTCGGGCAACTGACGCAGTTGGTCAAATCGCTGGAATTCGCGACAAACTCCGCGCAAATCCGCGTCGACAAAGCGGTCGATGGCGATTGGCTCGAACCCGGCCCGCCGGGCTGACATCGCCGCCGCGCGAACGCTACCACCAATGATCAACAGCCGCTCACTCATGACCCAAACGCCCCCGGCGAGCGGGGAGTTGCAATCAACAGGTGGTTTGGTAAGTTCATTGCTTCAACGCTTTTGCGAAAAGTAACTCTCACAGATTCTATCAGCTACACGGAGAACGATTCATGTCGATGTACATTGGCGAAGCACTGGCGGGCGATGGCAACGAGATTGCGCATATCGACTTACTGATCGGCAGCAAAGATGGGCCTGTTGGGAACGCATTCGCAAACGCCCTGGCACGTCAGAGCGAAGGCCACTCCAACCTGCTGGCCGTGCTCACACCGAACCTGGCGGTGAAGCCTGCGACGGTGATGGTCACCAAGGTCACGATCAAAGGCGCGACGCAAGCCGTTCAGATGTTCGGTCCGGCACAAGCCGCCGTCGCCAAGGCCGTTGCCGATGCGGTTGACGAAGGCATCCTGCCAAAAGATCAATGCGAAGACTTGGTCATCGTCTGTGGCGTGTTCATTCACTGGGAAGCCAAGGACAACAAGAAGATTTACGATTACAACTACGAAGCGACCAAGCAAGCGATCGTCAACGCGATGGCCGGCAAACCCTCGGCCGACGAAATGATCGCCGGTAAGGATTCTCCGCATCCGTTCCAGGGGTTCTAGTGCTTGGTGCGAGCGTTCCGGCCTACACGAATTCAAATCGCCCATCGCCGGCCCAAGTCGCGGCGGTGGGCGTTTTTTTGTAGGTGAGACATGTCGAAGCCAAAGATCCTCATCCAGCTCGACGGAGACGAGCACGCCAGTCTCTTCGATGCGGTTGTCGCTGTTGATTCTGAGATCGACCACTTGTTCCAGTATCATTCCGTTCAAACGGAACAAGTACGCGATCTCATTCATGGAGCCATGTTCACTCGCGGACCGCAAGACTTGCATAACACCGCGGTCTTCATCGGTGGTGCGAACGTTGCACACGGCGAAAGTTTGTTGCAGGCAGCGACGAAATGCTTCTTTGGGCCGATGCGAGTCTCGGTGATGCTCGATGCCAATGGAGCCAACACCACGGCGGCGGCGGCAGTGCTGGCGGCGGCTCGTCACGTCGACCTTTCGCAGTCGGAAGCGCTCGTGCTCGCCGGGACAGGTCCCGTGGGCCAGCGGGCCGTGAGGTTGTTGGCACGCGCCGGCTGTAAGGTCCGAGTTGCTTCGCGGAGTTCCGAACGCGCCGCGGCAACTTGCGAGCAAGTGCGGGAAAATGTTGAAGGGGCCGTGCTGACTCCGCTGGCGACGAACAACGCGAAAGAGACCGCGGCGGCGCTGGAAGGCACAAACCTGGTGATCGCCGCGGGCGCGGCGGGCATCGAGTTGCTGTCGGCTGAAACTCTCGCCGCCTGTTCCTCGTTACGCGTCGCCATCGATCTGAACGCCGTCCCGCCGCTCGGGATTGGCGGGGTCGAAGTCACGGACAAAGCCGTCGATCACGACAGCGTGATTTGCTATGGTGCCATCGGCGTGGGCGGGACCAAGATGAAGATTCATAAAGCGGCGATCAGGAAGCTCTTCTCGGCAAACGGTCTGGTCCTCGATGCGGAAGAGATCTTTGAAATCGGCCGCGAGCTGGAAGCTGCTTCGTAGTTACGATCCACCTTGCATCAGGAAGAACGCCAGGATTGAGACTAGTACGATCGCGCAGCAAACCCAGACGATCAGATTCTTGACAAACTTCCGAGATGCTCGCTCTTCGGCCGCAAGATGACGGGACCGGCGATCGTGGGGGACCGCCTCGTGTTCCTCTGCCCGTGCTGGCATCACCTCTTCCGGCGAGACACCGGTTCCGGGCGGTAGCAGATCAGCCGGCGAATAATTGCGCGGCCCGCTGGTCGGAGGTTCTGTAATCGTTGAATCCGCCAGTGGTGGTTCGATGACTGGCGGGACCGCCAAGGGCGGCTCGCTCAACAACGCAACCGGCTGCCGGCAATGAGGACATGCGACTTGCAGCGAGGGGAGCGACGTATCAGCCTGAAACGGACTGTGACAGTGCGGACAATTGAACTGCGACAGCGTCATCGTTTGAACATGCTCTCCGAGGAATACCCGTGACTATATTATCGACATGAGATGGCCTTCTTCAACCTGCCAGTTCCTAGCGTTCCCGCCACGGACGATCATTACAACCGGCATGGCCGACGGAACCGAGCCTGAGATCGTGGCGATTGTTTGCCGCTCGCCCGCTTCCTCCCTCAACAATCACCCATACTTGCTCAGAGAATTCACTTGCAGGGCGGTCTGTGCCTATCAGCTCAGATGGTGGCCACAGCCCACCCTACGCAAGAGTTCAAGTAACACAAGGATTCAGTAATGCGGATGTGTCGAGCAATCGTTGTGCTGATCGGGATCTTGGCTTGTGCGATCGTAACGAACGCGGAAGCGAGCCACCCGTCGTATTTGATCCTGCAGGGGCCGGTCGCTCCCAATCCACATCACACGAGCCAGGGCTACTATCCCGGTCATGGGTACGCCGTGCAGCCGCAAGCGTATTCTTATGGATGGTTCGGCGCGCAGCCGAAGCGACAGTGGACACGGCACAACGGCTACTATCGCAACTATACCGAGTGGTCGGCGCGATAGTTATGGCAGCGCTTGGCCCGCTGCGCCTGTTCCTACCGGCCGAAACCGAAGAAGAAGCTGAAGTTCTGAATGTCGTCACCGGGTGCGTGATGGATCGGAACGGCGAGGTCGAGCGCCAAGGGAGCTGGTCCCATGGCGGGAATCGAGATCCGCAGTCCCACGCCCGGCGCAACGCGGTAGTTGTTGGGATCGATCTCGATATTCTGTTCTACCGTTCCATAGTCGCAGAACACGACGCCCTTCAACATGTCGTCCGCGGTCAGTGGGAACATGTACTCGACCGAACCGAGGAATTGAAATCTACCACCAAGTACGACGCCCGAGGCCGTATCTCTCGGCGAGGCGCCACGGAAATCAAATCCTCGCAGCGACGAGAAACCACCGGCGAAGTAGTTCTCGAAGATTGGCGTCTGGGAACCCGAGACACCCACTTGGAAGCTGTAGGCGAGTGTGTGTCGTCCCGATCCGTCCGGACGCTCGCGAGCCAGGAAGTATTGACGGTAGTCGATCCCACCTCGCGGGTAATCGAATGAGCCGAATACTTGTTCGTAGCTCAGCTCGATCAAATGTCCTTCGGTGGCGGCAAACGGTGTGTCGCGAGTGTCGTGCGTCATGGTCATTTTGCCGCTGAACAAGTCGTTACTGCCGAGCACTTCATCAAGTTCGGGAACCCCGGCGACTCGGATTCTACTGATGTTCACGTTTTCGGCTCGCATGGCACCGCTCAACGACAAGTCATGGGTCAGTCGGTAACCCAGTGCCAATCGTCCACCGAGCCGTTGTTCATTCCAATCGAAGTACTGGCGATTGTAGAAAAAACCGCTCGCATTCAGACTGAACGGAGTCGGCACGCTCCCAATGTAGAGGTACGGTTGCGTGAAGCTGACGAGGTAGCGTTGTACTTGCGTGCCGGGTTGCGCTTCGAGCCGGAACCCTTGGCCGCCACCACGCCACGCCGTGCCGTTCATTACGTCCTCCCAACTTGTTGGCGGACGTCGCCAATCGAAATTGCGTTCGTCGATGGTAATCTGCCCGGTAACGCCGAGATTTGAATTCACTCCCATCCCGAACATGAAACGTCCTGTTCGGGTCTCGTCGACATAGACATCGAAGTCGACTGCAGGTGGCAGTGGAATCTGTGGTTGCATCAGCGGTTCGGCGTTGCCCGGAGGCAAGACGCCCGGGAACGCTGGCGGCGGTTCCGGGAAAGGATTCTGGACCATCTGAGCGACGGGAGAACCGTTATAACCACCTGGCGTTTGATAGTAGGTTGGCGATTGATCGCCGTAGCCGGGACTCTGGCCTCGTGTCACCGGTTCGCCGGATACTTGCATCGGCCGTCGCCAATGATCGCTGTTGCCTGCCGTTGGCTCATTCACCGGAGCGAACCAATCGCGAGGACTCTGGCCGCGTACGACGCGTTCGGACTGCTGATCGCTCGTTGCTGGTGAAGTTGGACCTTGAGGGGGCAGTCCTAACTGAACTGCAGGGCCCTCCGAACGGGCTTCCGTTTCCGGGATGCTGATGGCGGGCTCGCCGATGGAACTCGCGGCCGGCGTGGATGGAGCGTAGGTCGGTGCATTCTGCTTCGTCGTCGACAAGGCAGCACAGCCAGTCGTGCATAGCACAACGGCAATGCAACTTGCGGCGATCGTGTGGATGAATCTCAACGAATGGCTCCTGCCAACCTACCGTGAAGGCCCCTGCGGCGTGGGCGCGAACAAAGGCAGCATTGGTTCGACATAAACGTCGATGTCAAGCTGATGGCGATCCGGACTTTGGCCTCGAACGGTTCCAGGCCTTGGTGGTTGGGTGGCGGTGCGGGTGTCGTTCAAATCGGGCGGGCGAATCACAACACGTGGTTCTTTGCCAGTCTGCGGATCGGTCTCGAACAGTTGCGAGGCCTTCAATCGCCGCTCGCTCGAACGAACTTCGCGAATGTCAACAATGTCGCCTGGGCGAATCGACAAACGATCGAGAATGACGCTTTCACGGGTGTGGGGGAACTCGCCCGCGATATGAACGTTGATTCGTCCGACACGGAACTGTTCACCTTCCGTGACGTTGTAGACCAGGTCCAGCTCTCCCGGATTTTCGAACGAAAAACGAGGTTCTGCTTTCACGTCCGCAAAGATATAACCTTGGCCGCCATACACATCTCGCAAGGTATTGACGTCCCGTTCCATCTTGCCCTGCTGGAAGTATTGCCCCGATTGAAGGTTCAACGACGCTTGGAGTGCCGCGGTGTCGAACGTCGAGTTCCCCAACACCGAGACGTTGCGAACAACGAACTGAGGTCCCTCGTCGATGACGAATCGCAGCGTCAGCCATTTGTTGTTGTCGTCGAATTCAAGCTCGCGGCCGACTCGGGCCTTGAAGAACCCGAAGCTGCGATAGTACGCCGTGAGCTGTTCGGCGTCCGCCTCAATTTTGGATCGATCGACTTTGCCTCGGAACAGGTAGTAGAGGTACCCCGGCTTGGATTGAATCTGCGTTTCCAATCGCTTTGCCGAGACAAACGTGTTCCCAACAAACTCGACTTTCTCGATCCGTTGCAGCGGTCCTTCCGCGACGGCAAAAACCGCCGCGCGGTGCTCGGGCTGGTCTCCTTCGATGATCGAGATTTCCGCTTTCGGAAAGCCTTTCGACCGATAGTAGTCCTCGACCTTGCGGCGCGCTTCCCCGATGGCATAAAAGTTCAACGAGTCGCCCACCGTCAGGCCGCACTGCTTCAGCAACGTCCGTTCCGTGATGCCACGATTTCCGCGGAACTCGATGGCTCGGATCGTCGGACGCTCGAACACTTCAAACGTCACGACCACGCCTTCCGCGGCCGGCTGCGTGTAGATGCGAACCTCTCGAAACAGACCGGAGGACGTCAGCCGGCGTTTGTCGGCTTGAAGCGTCTCGGGATCGAATTGCCGGTCTTTGCGTGTCCGCAAGTACGAGAGGACCGTGTCCTGTTTGACCGTTTCATTGCCCGTGATTCGGACTTCCGCGACCAAGGGCTCTTGAGGCGTGGGCAACTGCCCGGGAGCGGCGGGGAATTGCGGGCCGTTCGGTTGTTGCGCCAGCCCGGCGGACGTGCCGAAAGCCATCACGACCAACGACAGCACCACGCGCTCGACGAGCCACGAAGTCTGATTGCGACTAAGCATTCGCTTAGATCCGATCGTTCGAGATGAGTTGGAAGACAAGTCGCGCCCGATGCGGGTTCGATGGTCCCCGCCCGAGCCTGGAAAAGAGCTGGCACGGCGCGTAGCCTGACCAGCGGGTGGTAGAAATACAAGAAGTCGCGAGCGGCGACAAGGTGAATTCGACGTACCGACAGCGTTTTCATGCACTGTAGATCTCCCTATCTCAGCGTGATCAACGACAGTTCCGGCTGCCCCTGTCGCGAAGATGACATGGACGCCCCAACCCCGATTGGAGCTGTACGATCCGTGTCGAAAAAGGTTCATTGCAACACGAGGCTTCCATGCGAGCACCTAGCCGTTTCCCGCGTCTCGACTAGACTCTTACGTAACCGTTCGCCTTCTTTCGATTTCACACTGCTAGCACTCCGCTCATGTCACGATTGACCAGCCGACAGCGATTCTCTGCATATCGCAAACGAGTCCTTTCTCAAGGCGACCGGTCAAGCCACGGGCGTACACGAGACGTTTCGAAACAACGGTCTCGGTCGTTCTTCGAACTCTTTTGGGAATTCATACGTCTGCTTCGCGGCCATCGGCGCGCGATCGTCATCGCGCTCGCGACGCTCACCGTAGCGACCTTGATCAAGCTGGCACCTCCGGTCTCGCTCAAACTCGCCATCGATTATGTCCTTCCCGACAAACCGCTCCCCGTTGCATGGTCCGAGCAGTACCACTTGCCGACCGATCGAGTCCAGTTGCTCTTACTGATTGGTGCTGCCGTGATCGCAACATCGCTGGTTGCTTCGATCATTCACCTGTGGGGTCGTTGGAACGCCACCAAGGCGGTGAACCACGTTCAAGTCAAATTGCGGAAGCGAGCCTTCGAGCACGGGATGCACCTGCCGCTGCATCGCGTGTACGAGCTGAAGTCGGGCGGCGCGGCGAGTCTGTTGCGGGAAGACGCGGGCGGCGCGGCGGAATTGATCTTTAGCTTGATTTACAACCCTTGGCGGGCGGTCGTGCAATTCGTCGGCAGCCTCGTCATTCTGACGTTCGTCGACTGGCGCATGATGGTCGGTGGACTGTTGGCTTTGCCGATCGTCTACTTCACGCACCGTACGTGGATTCGCCGCATTCGACCTCTCTGGCGTGATGTTCGCACGCAACGTCAGGAGATCGACAGCTATGCGACCGAGGCGTTTGGAGGCATGCGTATCGTGCGCGCCTTCGCCCGCGAACGAACGGAAGCCGGGCGATTCGTGCGCGGCAACGACTTACTGGTCCGCCAGCAGCTGTTCGCCTGGTGGTGGACGCGGACGATCGATTTCGTGTGGGACACCGTCATCCCGCTGTCGTCGACGCTCCTGCTCATGTACGGCGGCTATCGCATCCTACAAGAGACGATGACGCTCGGCGATCTGACGATGTTCCTGATGTTTCTCGCGATGCTCTTGGAGCCGCTCGCGACGCTGGTCAGCAGTGCCGCGACGTTTCAAAACAATTTGGCCGGCTTCGAACGAATCCTCGATCTGCTGGCCGAGCCCGCCGAGATGCAAGCGTCGCCGGATGCGATCGGTCTCGATCCGGCTCATGTCGCCGGCGGGCTCAGGTTTCGCGACGTCAGCTTCCATTATCCCAACACCGAACGGCTCGTGCTTGCCGGTATGAATCTCGAACTTCACCCAGGCGAAACGATCGCCCTCGTCGGACGAAGCGGCGCCGGGAAGACGACGTTCTGTAACTTGGTCGCCCGCTTCTATGATCCGACGTCAGGGCAGATATTGCTGGATGATCGGGATCTCCGCGACATCCAAATCGGCAGCTACCGAAGATTGTTCGGGATCGTCGAGCAAGACATCTTTCTGTTTGACGGAACGATCGGCGAAAACATCGCTTACGGACGGCGAGGTGCCTCGCAGGGCGACATCGCAGCCGCGGCTCAAGCGGCGAACGCGCACGAGTTCATCGTGCAACTCGAAGATGGCTACGAGACGATCATCGGCGAGCGAGGAGTCAAATTGAGCGGCGGCCAGCGGCAGCGACTGGCGATCGCACGAGCGCTGCTAGCCGACCCGAAGATCCTGATCCTCGACGAGGCGACGTCTCACTTGGACAGCGAAAGCGAGCGGCTAATCCAAAACAGCCTCGAAGTCTTGATGCGCGGGCGGACATGCTTCATGATCGCACATCGGATGAGCACGGTGGCGCTGGCCGATCGCATCGTCGTGCTGGCCGATGGCCAGATCACCGAAGTCGGGACGCATGACGAATTGATGGCCGCCGACGGTGACTTCCGCCGTATGGTTGAGATGCAGCTGGATGTTGGCCTAACCACCGAACCCATCAGAGAGACATAGCCGTGAGCGACTCCACGAGCAAAGTAGCTTTGATCACCGGCGGCGGGACAGGCGTTGGGCGAGCGGCCTCGTTGCAGTTTGCCAGACGCGGCTTCGACATCGCGATCAACTACTCGCGGTCGCAGGATGACGCCGAGCAGACAGCCCAAGACGTCCGCGAACTTGGCCCGCGGGCGATCGTTGTGCAGTGTGACGTGTCGAGCGACGAGCAAGCTGTCGCGATGATCGAGGCTGTGCGGCGTGAACTCGGCCGCTTGGACGTCTTGGTGAATAATGCTGGCACGACGTACTTCATCGAGCATACGGATCTCGACGCGATGAGCGAAGACAAATGGGACCGCATCCTGGCCGTCAATTTGAAGGGAGCCTTCTTCGTCAGCCGCGCCGCGATTCCGCTCATTCGCGAGAGTGGCGGCGGTGCGATCGTCAACGTCGCGTCGGTTGCGGGGGTCGCGGGATCAGGCAGCTCGATCGCGTACGCTGCGTCGAAAGGGGGCTTGATCACGATGACCAAGTCGCTGGCCAAAGCCTTCGCGCCCGACATTCGAGTGAACGCCGTCTGCCCCGGCGTGATGAGCCTCACCGAGAGGGCGTTGATCTAGAATTACGCGTTGCTCCGACGCAGCATTTGCGCCATAAGGCTCGTCACGACGGAGCGTGACGGCTACTTTCGACACTTGACGCGTCGCTTCTCCACCCTCAATCGCCCTTCGGCAAACAGCCGGATCGCGTCGGGATACGCTTCGCATTCCTGCTCGAAGACTCGCTTTTGCAGCGACTCGGCCGTGTCGTCATCGCGAACTTCGACCACGCGTTGCAAGATGATCGGCCCGTGATCGTACTGGTTGTCGACAAAGTGAACCGTACAGCCGCTGACTTTCGCTCCGTAATCCAACACGGCTTGATGGACGTGCAAGCCATAGTATCCCTTGCCGCAAAACGCCGGGATCAACCCCGGATGAATGTTCACGACGCGGTTCGCGAAGTCCGGTGGAATCGGCACGAACTTGAGGAACCCGCCCATCACGACCAGCTCGATCTTGCTTTCGCGCAGAGCCGCGAAGATCGCGTCGCCGAAAGCTTCGGTCGTCTCGTAATCACGTTCCCGCACGACCAACGTCGGGATGCCTGCGTCACTTGCATAGCTCAATCCCTTGGCCTTTGCGCTACTGGCGACAACCAACTTGATCGCCACGGGCAAGTCGCCCGCATCGATCTTCGCGAGCAGATTCTTCAGCGTCGTTCCGCCGCCGGAGATGAGCACGGCGATGGGGAGTGCGCTTTGCATTCAAGCATCCTGTTCCGGCATGTTCGTATCGGGAAACGCTTCGTCCCAGATGCGAGCCAATTCGGTCGACAGCCCCAGTTTTGCACATTCGCGCCGCAACAGGGCATAGTCCAGCGTGTCTCGGTTTGCCCGCAACAGCGCTGCGGAATCCGCCAGATCGATAATTCGGCCACTAACCAACTTGAACACGATCAGGTCTTCGCAGGTCAATACAAAGGCGTCGATATTCCAATCGGGAAACCCGGTAGCCAATCGACGGGCCAACGCCTCTTGTTGGAACGGCTGTTCGGCAAAGATAAAGTCGACTTGAATTTCAAAGTCTATCTCATCGGGCTGATAGAGGAGTTGCGCGAATCGTTGCTTGCCGACGACGACGATCGGAGGATAACGTTTGGGTCGCAGTCCTGCTTTCTGAAACGTCGCCAACATCGTATCGACGTCTCGATCCACGACGCCGATTAGCAAGTCAGCATCCTTGGTCGATCGCGCGTGGTCCCACACCGAGAGCGCGATGCCCCCGGCAACCGCCCATACAATCCCCTCTCGATCAAGCAGTTCGGCGACATGTCGCAAAGTGCTTAACAACAGTTTAGCGACCATGAGGTTCCCCGAATCGTCGAGCCATCCTCAGCAACTTTTCGTCTTGTTCTTCCATGTGCCTGGCGTAGGACTCTCGCTGGGCGGCCAATGGATCTTGATCCCTCTTCGATCGAAGACTTAAGCCCGCCAAAAACAACTCGTCGCCAAACTCCATCAGGTCGATCCAAGCCGCAATGCGTTGTTTCGATGTTAAGTGCGGATGCAACGGCGGACCAAGTTCCGGATGTGGCAGAAGCTGACCCATGAACTAGCTCGCAAATAAAAGTCGGTCGAGAATGGGCGGTAACCCCATATCGATTCTACGATACGCCGGTGGCACTGACTACCTAATCACGCGGATGTAGATCAGCACCTTGTGCCCAGCCACTTCACACTCCAGCGGCTCGACGCCTGCCAACGCCTCGAAGACAATCGAATCCGCCAGCGTTTCGCCCTTAATGTACTCGGCGTTCTCTTCGATGGCTCGGCGTAACTCCTCCGAGTCGGTGACGATGCCGACTTCGATGCGGTCGGTGAAGGCGCAGTCGAGTTGCTTGCGGCGGTCTTGGATCTGGCGATTGATGTCGCGGGCGTGGCCTTCGCGGAGCAACTCGTCTGTCAATTCGATGGACAACACGACCACGGTGGTTGGCCCTTGAGCCGCCGCCCAGCCTGCTTTCGCTTGCAGCCGAACCTGCAAGTCCTCGTCGTCGAACTCGATCGTTTCTCCGCCGATCTGCAAGACGACTTTGCCGTTGGCGGTCAGCTGCTTGAGCAACTCGCCGCCGTCAGCTGATGTGAGCGCCTTCTTGACCGCCGGCATCAGCTTGCCGACTCGCGGACCAACGCGTTTGAAGTTCGGTTGGACCTGGTACTCGATGTAAGTCTCGGCGTCCTTCGTGTATTCGATCTTCTTGACGTTCAACTCGTCGCGCAACAAATCGTCGTGTTCTTCGAGCCACGCCTGATGAGCCGAATCAGCCAGAATGACCTCGACCTTGGCAAGCGGCTGACGGACCTTGAGTTTCGCATTCATGCGAGCACTGCGGCCAAGCGACGCAATCTCGCGCAACAGTCGCATTCGTTCCGACAGTGTCGCGTCGATGGCCGATGTGTCACTCGCCGGATAGTCGCACAAATGTACGCTCTGCAAGGCGCTATCGCCGAAGACACCCGCCAGGTTTTGCCACAGCGTTTCGGAAAGGAACGGCACGAACGGGGCTACAAGCTTACTCGTGCTGAGCAGACATTCGTACAGCGTCCAGTAGGCGTCGAGCTTCTCGGGCGACGTCTTGTCACTCGCCCAAAAGCGATCGCGCGAGCGGCGCACGTACCAATTGCTCAATCCGTCGACGAAGTCATTGATCTTTTGGCACGCGCCGTAATTGTCGTAGGCGTCCATCCGCTCGACGACCGCGGCGATCGTCCGATTCAGCTCGCTGAGAACCCAGCGATCGAGTTCGCCTCGCTGGGCGGCGGGGCGATGGCCCTTCGAGTTGGCGAAGTCGTCGTAGGTCAGGCTGTGCCTGACATCCGCCGACTTGCCGTCAGGCACAGCCTGACCTACGGGATCGAAGCCGTCGATGTTGGCGTAGATGACGAAGAAGCTGTAGACGTTCCAGAGCCGCAACAGAAACTCGGGGATGCTGTCCTTGATCGCGGGTTCGCTGTAGCGGATCGAAGTCCAGGGAGGTTGGTTGGCGAAAAAGTACCAGCGCAGCGCGTCGGCACCGAATTTGTCGAAGATTTCGTTCGGCTCACGATAGTTCCGTTTACTCTTCGACATTTTCTGACCGTCTTCGCCCAGCATCAGCCCCAACACGATGCAATTGCGAAACGGATGGGGGAACTCGCGATACGCGCCTTCTTCTGCTTCGACTTCGTCGCCAAACAACAACGTGCTAATTGCTAACTGGCTGTAAAACCAGCCTCGCGTTTGATCGATCGCTTCGCTGATAAAGTCAGCCGGGAACTGCGATTCGAATTCCTTGCGGCCTTGGTGCGGATATCCCCATTGCGCGAACGGCATCGCGCCCGAGTCGTACCAGCAATCGATCACCTCGGGCACGCGAGTCATCCGGCCACCGGATTCGAACGGCGAATTGTACGTGATCGCATCGATATACGGCTTGTGAACTCGCAGATCGTCCGGCAAGTCAGGACGCTGCTTCTTGGCCTCGGCCCAGACTTCGGTTCCCGTCACGCCTGGCTTGGCGAGCAACTCGTCGTACTGGTCAATGGCTTCCATTTTGCCCGTCTTGTCGCAAACCCAAATCGGCAGCGGCGTGCCCCAATATCGCTCGCGCGACAAGGCCCAGTCGACATTGGCTTCCAGAAAATTGCCGAAGCGGCCGTCTTTGATATGTTCCGGCAGCCAGTTGATCTTGCTGTTGTTCTCCAGCATCCGATCCTTGAACAGCGTCGTGCGGATGAACCAACTGCGACGCGGATATTGGATCAGCGGATCTTCTTCGGCGCGCCAACAGAACGGGTACTCGTGCAGGTACTGATCGAGATGGAACAAGATGCCCCGCTCGCGGAGTTCGCGCGTGATGTCTTTGTCAGCTTCCTTGACCCAGCGGCCTTCGTAGTCAGGTGCTTCCGACGTGAATTTTCCATCGGGGCCGACGGCGTTGATCAGCTCCGGCCCTTCGCCGTCAGAAAACCGACTCTGTTCTGCAACCAACACGTCATAGTCGACTTCGCCGAATGCGGGTGCTTGATGGACGACGCCCGAACCGCTATCGATCGTGACAAAGTCGGCGGCGACGATTCGCCAGGCGACATGCTGCTCGCCCCCGCCGTTCAATTTGCCTCGTCGATCGCCTTCCGCCTTGTAGTAGTAATCGAAGGGCGGCACATATCGCTTGCCCAGCAACGCACTTCCCTTGCACGTTGATTCAATCGTGAGTTCGCGTTTCGCCTTTTGTCCCACCGTCTCGACGAGGTCTTCGGCGAGAATCAATTTCTCGCCCGATTCAACATCAACAACCGTCGCATAAGTCAACTCGGGATGAACGGCGGCGAATTGATTACTGGGCAACGTCCAAGGAGTCGTCGTCCAAACCAACAGTGACGTGCCTGTCTTCTCGCCCGCTTCGTCAAGCAGCGGGAACTTCACATAGACACTCGGATCGGCGACTTCGCGATAGCCTTGTCCGACTTCGCCGGCGCTCAGTGCCGTGCCGCCTTGCGCCCACCACCAGACGATCTTGTGTCCTTGGTACAGCAGATCGCGGTCGAACAGATTCTTCAGCGACCACCAGACGCTCTCGACATAGCTTTGGTGATATGTGACATACGCCTCATCGAGATGAATCCAGAAGCCCAGCCGCTCGGTCAGCCGCTCCCATTCCTGCATGTAACGCCAGACACTTTGCTGGCACTTTTGGATGAAGGGCTCGACGCCGTACTGCTCGATCTCTTCCTTCGAGTGGATGCCGAGTTCCTTGCAGACTTCGACTTCGACCGGCAAGCCGTGCGTGTCCCAGCCGCCCTTGCGCTCGCAGTAATACCCGCGCATCGTGCGATAGCGCGGGAACAAATCTTTGATCGCCCGCGTCAGGCAATGCCCGGGATGCGGCATCCCATTCGCGGTGGGAGGGCCTTCGTAGAAGACGAACTTGTCGCGGCCGGCGCGGCGTTCGAGCGATTGTTCGTAGATCTTGTGTTCCTTCCAGAACTCCAAGATTTCTAGTTCGAGTTGCGGGAAGTTGGCGTTGGCGGGAACTGACCGAAACATGCTTCCATCCAGCTGGCCCGAGCCGCCGGCGGCAGGCTGCGCGGTTTGTTATTGAGAAGTCGACTGAACGTACGTGGCCTTTCGCTCCGCGAAAGTGCGCATGTTCGCGGAGCGAACAGCCACGTAACCACGATCCTATTCTTCCTCTTCCTCCGCGGGCTCTGCTTCCGCATCCTCATCGGTTTCGCCACTAAAGTCAGTGGTGCCGTCGTCGAAGTCGGAGGCCGGGAACTCTTCATTGTCGACTTCGTATTCGTCTTCGGCTTCTTCCTCGAAGTCGTCGTCGAAGTCGTCGTCGAAGTCGTCCTCGTCGAAATCATCTCCCTCGTCCTCGTCGCCGGAGATATCCAAGTCCGACAACTCGGCCACGATGGCTCCGGGGAGTGGCTCGGCGACGCCGACGCCAATCTCCGGCACACTGAACAGATCGGACTCTTCATTCCCCAACGATATCGACATCGACTTACCTCTCAATAACGGCGGATCGGGTGATGAGGAGCTATCAGCGGCCAGCTTCTAGCGTTCAGCATTGGGAGTGTTTTCTCATCAGGGACCAAAAGCTGAGTGCTGATGGCTGACAGCTTTCGACTCCATCTTCATAAGCATCGCGACTTTGTCAACCGACGGGAAGGTGGGGTCTTGGGCGAGAATTGGCCGCGGCGGATCAGCCGATCCCGTACGGCCCCCGGTATTTCTTGCTCAGCATTTCGTTCGCTTCGTCACAGTCGACGAATTGCTCAGTCTTGGCGTCGAAGTCCAATCGGCCTCGAGTGCGATAGGCGATTTCGCCCAGATGGACCAGCGCGCAAGATCGATGAGCCGTCAGCGGATTGGCCCGTGTGGCCGTATTTCGAGTACGAACCGCATCCAGAAAATTCGCCATGTGCTCGGCGTAACCACGCTCGCCGCGGAGGTCTTTGCCCTCGGTGGGGCCGGGCGTCGACTTCGGCCCGAGAAACACGCTGAACGCTCCCCGCCGCGAGAAGATCATGTAACCTTCGGTGCCGTAGAAGACGTTCCCGTTGTCGAAGCCGTGCAGCCCGTAGGCCGTGAAGGGATAGTTCTCGTAGATCAGCAGCCTGCCGTCAGGATACTCGTAGTTGACGACCATGTTATCGGGATACTCGCTGGCGTGGCCGTGCAACATCATGCGGCTGCCCCGAGCCGTGATTTGAGCCGGCACGGTATCGACGCCAAGTCCCCAGCAAGCCATGTCGAGATCGTGGATGCCGTCGTCGCCGATCTCGCCGTTGGCATAGTCGCGGAACATCCGCCAAGTGCCGTGGAAGCGATAAGCGTTGAACGGCCGCTGCGGAGCCGGGCCCAGCCAACGATCGTAATCGACACCGCTCGGAACGGCACTGTCCGGGACCGGTTTTACCGTCTCACGCAACTCAGCGGTCCACGCTCGGGCGACCTTCACTTCGCCGATGATTCCCTCGGCGAGCAGCTTGCCCGCCTTCTCCGTGACCGGGCTGCTCCGCATCTGGCTGCCTTGTTGCACGACGCGTTTGTACTTCTTGGCCGCTTCGATGATCACGTGCCCTTCGTTGTAAACATGCGAGATCGGCTTCTCGATGTAGCAGTCCTTGCCCTCGGCCATCGCATGCAGCGCGATCGGCGCGTGCCAGTGATGCGGTGTGGCGATGATCACCGCGTCGACGCTCTTGTCTTCGACAACGTCTTCGAAGCGCGACGTTTGCTTCGCGGGAGCCGATTGAAAACCTGTCATGAGTGCCGACATCTTGTCGATCTGACGCGGGTCGACGTCGCACAGCCAGGCCAGTGACACGTTCTCGCGACGGTCGACCAAGCCCTTCACGTGATGGCTCATGATCCCGCCGCAGCCAATGATGCCGACGGAGACCTGCTCGGAATTGTCCACGGCGAAGGCATGGACGCCGCCGAGTGTCGAGACGGCTGCGGCAAGGGCGGTGGTCGTCGCCGAAGTGTGTAAGAACTCACGTCGGGTTGTTGTGTCTGTCATCGTTCAGCTCCTGTGTTTGAGTGTCATTTGCTTTTGGCTTTGCAATGTTCCCGTACTTTGCCGACGACTTCGCAGGCGGCTCGTCGCATCAGCGTCACATCCACTCCCAACGACAGCCACTGGATTCCCATGTCGGCTAACAGCGAGAGGTGCGCCGGGTCGGCTCCCACGGAAACCCCAACCGGGATCTTGGCGGCGCGAGCCTTGTCGATGATCTTCTGCATCACCTTCAGCACCTCTGGATGAGACGGCTCGCCACGGTAACCGAGTGCCGTCGACAAATCGTTCGGCCCGAACGCGATGCTGGTCAGACCGGGAACCGCGAGGATCTCGTCGATGTTCTTAACCGCCGCGGCTTGCTCGATCTGGACGACGACGATGATGTCTGCGTTCGCTTGCTCGTAGTAGTCCTTGAGATTTCTTCGGCCGTAATCCAAAGGCCGGAGCGGCCCGAAACCGCGAATTCCTTGCGGTGGATACAGACACGCGGCCACCGCCCGAGCCACGTCGTCGGCCGTTTCGACCATGGGCACGATGACTCCGTCGGCACCAATGTCGATCACGGGCTTGATCAACGCTTGATCGTTCCACGGGACTCGCACCAGCGCCGCCGTGCCGCTTCCCTTGATGGCCATCAAGTGCTGCTTGACCTCTTGCAGCGACAGGGCCGTGTGTTCCATATCGACCCAGAAGAAATCGAGATCGCCGCAGAGCGCTTCGGTGACCATGGGATCGGCGAGTGCGATTCCCGTCCCGAAGCAGAGGTCACCTCGTTCTAACTTGTCTCGAAACGTCCGTGCGTTGTACATGCGGTTGTTTCCGTGCGAATGAATCGAAGAACGCACTAGGATAACCCGGCGGCTAGGGCCGAACAATACTCCCATCGCGGCGGCGGATGGCGGGCCAGGCTCCGTTGTAGGGGTGATCGGGGAACGGGAACTTGGCGGCCAGCTCTTCGTCGATGTCGATTCCCAGCCCCGGTCGATCGTTGGGCCAAAGGCTGCCGTCGCGAACTTGCGGGCAGCCGGGAAAGACGTCGAGCGTCGCTTGATTGAACGGCGTGAATTCCTGAATGCCAAAGTTTTGGCAACACAGATCGAGCGCCAGATTCGCCGCATGGCCGACCGGCGACGTGTCGCCGGGTCCGTGCCACGCCGTGCGGACTCCGAAGAACTCGCACAGCGCGGCGATCTTCTTCCCGGGCGATATGCCGCCGACTTGTGAGAGATGCAAGCGGATGAAATCGATCAACCGATCTTTTACCAGCGGCAGGAACTCGTTCGGATTGTTGAACAATTCGCCCATCGCGATCGGAATCGACGAGTGCTGGCGGAGCAAGCGGAAGTAGTCGATCTCCTCGGGCGGCAGCGGGTCTTCGTAGAAGAACAGACGATACGGCTCGAGCGACTTCGCCAGCTCAATCGCCAGCGGCGGCGGCACTCGCTCGTGAACATCATGCAGCAACTCGATCTCGTCTCCCAACTCGCGGCGAGCGTATTCGAACAGCCGCGGCGCGAGCCGCACATAGTCAGCGGGCTCGAAGACATTGTGAGGCGACGTCGGTCCGTCGATGGCTCGATCGACTTGCAGATCGCTGCTCGTGCCGTAAGTCGCCTGGCCGGGCACTTCGACTTGCATGCGGATGTGGCGATAGCCTTGCTCCATGAACGAGCGGGCTTTGTCGACGACTTCCGCGGGCGCGGCACCCGAGGCGTGGACATAAGTCGCCGCTGACATGCGGCACTTGCCGCCCAGCAATTCGTAAACCGGCATCCCCGCGCGCTTGCCCTTGATGTCCCACAGTGCCATGTCGACGCCGGAGAGGCCATTGTTCAGCACCGGCCCGTTCCGCCAGTACGAACTCATCTGCGACGACCAGTAGATGTCTTCGATCTCGTCCACGTTGCGGCCACGCAGAAACGGATCGAGATAATGATGCACCGCTTCGACGACTGCCTTCGGACGTTGCGTAAACGTGGCGCAGCCGAGCCCGTAAAGTCCCGGCTGATTGGACTCGACCTTGACGATGACCAGCCGAATCCCCGCCGGCGCGGTCTCGATACAGCGGACTCGATCGATCGTTACGTTGCTCATAGGTTGCTCGCTGCTGGCTTTCACCTTCAATCCGCTACACGCGTGAAAGCCCTAGTTGTAGCCGATTTCACGTCCTGCGGAGCAAGATTTGACTGGTCAAATCCGCACGACATTGGCCTGGGGAAGGGGGCTCCGCAGCTGGCAAATCGCGGACGAACGGGGAACTCGTACTGGCGCAACGGCGGGAATGTAATAGATTAGCGATTGCATAAGACTCGCCGTTCCACCAAGACCCACGAGCCAGCCAAGTTGGAGTTCCGCCGTGAATATTCTCATCGCCAGCAGCGAAGTCGCACCTTTCTCGAAGACAGGCGGTTTGGCAGACGTTTGCGGAGCGTTGCCCGGAGCGTTGCGGAAGCTCGGTCATGAGACGATCGTCTTCACGCCGCTGTATCGACAAGTCCGTGAGAGCGGCGCGTCGCTCGAACCGACCGACGTGACGTTCGAGATTCCGATCGGCAGCAAAGTGATGATCGGGCATCTGCTGATGGGAACCATTCCCGGATCGGGCGTGCCGGTCTACTTCGTCGATCAGCCCGAGTACTTTGACCGCTCGCAACTCTATCAAGAGGCGGGGCAAGATTACCGGGACAACTGTGAACGGTTTGTCTTCTTCTCGCGAGCCGTCATGGAGGCGATTCGCTTGCTCGAACTGCCCGTCGACGTCATTCACTGTAACGATTGGCAAACCGGCTTGATTCCGGCGCTGCTGCGCATCGAGTACCAGCACGCTCGCGGCTACGAAGACATCGTCACGCTGATGACGATTCACAACATGGCCTACCAAGGTCACTTCTGGCACTGGGACATGCTGCTGACCGGCTTGGATTGGAAGTACTTCAATTGGAAGCAGATGGAATTCTGGGGCAACTTGAACTTGCTGAAAACAGGCTTGATCTTCGCGGATGCAATCAGCACCGTCAGTCCACGCTACGCCCAAGAGATCCAAGCCGATCTCGGTTGCGGATTGGAAGGCGTGTTGCGGCAGCGGTCGGCGTCGCTGTTCGGGATCATCAATGGAGTCGATTACAGCCTGTGGGACCCCGCCATCGATCCGCATCTCGCGACGAACTACTCGGTCGACAATTGGACCGCAGGCAAAGCAGCTTGTAAGGCGGCGTTGCAGCGCGAGTTTGGTCTGCCCGCGAAACCCGACACGCCGCTGATTGGCTTGGTCGGCCGCATGGCGGATCAGAAGGGCTGGGATCTCGTTGCTGAAGTCATGCGGCGCTGGGTGAATCGCGAGAACATCCAATGGGCGATATTGGGAACGGGGGAGCCGCGCTATCACGAGCTGCTCAATGGTCTCGCCCAACAGCGGCCCGATCGCGTCGGCGTGCGGCTCGGTTTTTCCGATCCAATGGCGCACCAGATCGAAGCAGGTGCCGACATGTTCCTGATGCCAAGCCGTTACGAACCGTGCGGATTGAACCAGCTTTATAGTTTGAAGTATGGAACGGTTCCCATCGTCCGCGAGACCGGTGGCCTGGCCGATTCGATCCGCGACGCTTCGCCCGACAACCTCGCCAGCGGGACGGCCAACGGATTCAGTTTCGAGGCTTACGACGCGGATCAGCTCGAACTAACCCTACAGCGTGCTTGCGACACCTACCACACACGGCGCGAGACGTGGCGAAACCTCGTCGAAACCGACATGAAGCAAGATTGGTCGTGGGAGCAAAGCGCCCGGCAATACGTTTCCGTCTATCGGCAGATGCAGAAACAACGTGAAGCCGCGCGCCAAGCCGCTGAGGCGGCGACCTGAGCGAAATCTCAAACAACAAGCATCAAATTACAAATAACCACAAAACACGAAATGCCAATGACCAAAACGAATGGCTCGCCGTTGGTTTAAAGATTTGAAACTGAGATTTGGGATTTGTTTGTAATTTGATGCTTGTTATTTGGAATTTCCCCACCCATGCCCGAACTTCGACAAGACCCGCTCTCAGGCCGATCGGTCATCGTGGCGGAAAACCGTGCGGCGAGGCCGGACCAATTCGCTACGAAGAACGGTCGCGGCGTCGACGTGTGTCCCTTCTGTCCCGGACACGAACACCTGACACCCGAAGCAACGGCGGTTTATCCCGCCGATGCACATGCACCGGACACGCAGTGGAGAGTGCGAGTTGTTCCCAACAAGTACCCGGCGGTCGAGTTGAATGCTTCGGGTGATCGGGGCGAGGCGGCGGTCGGCGTTCACGAGGTCATCATCGAGTCGCCGGCCCATGTTGTCAGCTTGTCCGACATTAGCGGCGAAGATGCTCGCCTCGCGTTCGTTGCCTACCGTGACCGATTGCAGACTTTGCGGCAGGATTCGCGGCTGGCCTACGGCCTTGTTTTCAAGAACGCGCGAGCGGACGGGGGCGCTTCGTTAGAGCATACGCACAGCCAACTGATCGCCATGTCCACCGTGCCTGCCGACATTCAATTCGAGCTTGCCAAAGCAGGCGAGCATCGGATGCTCCACGGCAGCTGTGCGTTCTGTGATCTGATCGACGGCGAACTGGATGGTGCGCGGCACGTCATCGACACCGAAAGCTTTGTCGTGTTCTGCCCCTTCGGCGCTCGTTTTCCGTACGAGATGTGGGTGCTGCCCAAGGAACATCGCGAATCGTTCGAGGCGACTGCGGATGCCGAACTTGCCGAGCTGGCGGAGTTGATGCAAAACCTGATCCGACGGCTGGAAGCCATCCTGGACTCGCCCGCCTACAATTACTGGATTCGTAACGCACCGTACCGGCTGTCTTCCCACGACGATTATCACTGGCGAATCGAATTGACTCCACGGATGACTCGACTGGCGGGCTTTGAGTTAGGGATCGGATGTTTTATAAATCCAGTAAGCCCCGAGAAGGCGGCGGCGCAACTCCGTTCGGTAACGGCTCGAGTCGTTTGATTACAGAAACTGTTCGGGTGAGAAAGACTAGATAAACGGCGTTGCCTTTGCCGATAAATGGCTGATGTGTTGGATTCCATGTACGATGGCCCTCCGAGGCCGTCGATCGGATCGTGCCTGCGGAATTCGACGGCCTCGGAGGGCCATCGTACGTGGTAAAACGCTCGTCCGACCTGCTTGCTACTTCCTTTCACAAAGAGTTTTGCTGCTGCCATGACCCAGCCTATCCGCTTTTGTTTGGTACTACATAATCACCAGCCTATCGGTAACTTCGATGGTGTCTTCGAGCAGGCTTACCAAGACAGCTATCTGCCGTTCTTGGAAGTCTTCGAGCCGTACACCGAACTGAAGATTTCGCTGCACACCAGCGGGCCGCTGATGGAGTGGCTCGACGAGAATCACGGCGAGTACCTCGATCGGCTGGCGGCATTGGTCGAGGCGGGGCGGGTCGAGATTCTAGGCGGCTCGTTCTACGAAGCGATCCTGTCCATGATCCCTTCGCGGGACCGTGTGGGCCAGATCAGCGACTACACGCGGTGGTTGGAGAAACGACTCGGCGGCACCGTCCAAGGCATGTGGGTCGCTGAGCGAGTTTGGGAACAACCGATGACATCGGATATCGCCGATGCCGGCATCAAGTATACGGTGCTGGACGATTTTCATTTCAAGAACGCCGGACTGAACGAAGACGAACTCAACGGCTACTTCGTCACCGAAGACGATGGCCGGACGCTGAACGTGTTTCCTGGCAGCGAGCGGCTTCGATATCTGATCCCGTTCGGTGCGCCGCACGAAACGATCGACTATTTACGAGACATCGCCGAACGCCATCCCGGCGCGGTCGTCACGTTTGGCGATGATGGCGAGAAGTTTGGAACCTGGCCCGACACAAAGAAGCATGTCTACGACGATGGTTGGCTGCGCCGGTTCTTTGACGGGTTGGTCGAGAACCGGGATTGGATCAACACTACAACGCTGGCCGACGCCGCGCAGTCGACGCCACCGGTCGGCAAGATCTATTTGCCGGATGGCAGCTATCGCGAAATGACCGAGTGGGTGCTCGAGGCTGATCAGCAAGTCGAATACGAAAACATCACGCGCGAAATGCACGACGATCCGCGCTGGCAACGACTCGTCCGATTTGTGCGAGGCGGCTATTGGCGGAATTTCAAGGTGAAGTATCCCGAAGCCAACGAGATGTATGCGCGGATGCTGCAAGTCAGCCGTCGGTTGGCGCAAGCGGAAGCGGGAGTCGCTTCGAGCGACGAACTCGAGTGGGCTTGTCGCGAGTTGTATCGCGGCCAGTGCAATTGCAGCTATTGGCACGGAGCCTTTGGAGGCATCTATCTGCCTCACTTGCGAAACGCCGTCTACAACCATCTGATCGCCGCTGATAACTTGCTTGATAAAATTGCCGACAAACCCGCCACATGGGTCGAAGCAACCGCGGACGATTACAACTTTGACGGACGACAAGAGATTCGTCTTGCCAATGATCGCGTCCTCGCGTTCTTGGCGCCGCTGGCGGGCGGTCACTTGTACGAGCTTGATGTGCGGGCTGTCTGCCACAACTTGTTGGCCACACTCACGCGGCGTCCGGAAGCGTATCACCGCAAGGTCTTGGCGGGTGCCAACCAAGACAACGCCAATGTTGCCAGCATCCACGACCGCGTGGTCTTTAAGCAAGAAGGCCTCGACCAGCGACTTCAATACGACAGCTATCCACGCAAGAGCCTGGTCGATCACTTCTACGATGAGGATGCGTCGCTCCAGGCGGTAACGTCCGGCGATGCCGAGGAGCGAGGCGACTTTCGTGATGGTGGATTCGAAACGAAGTTGCGTAAGGGAGTCGATCGGATTCAGGCTTTGATGAGCCGCGACGGCAATGTTTTTGGCATTCCGATCAAGTTAACGAAGGGTGTCACGCTTAGCTCGGGAAGCAACGAGTTGGAGATCGCCTACTTGCTCGAAAACCTGCCACAAGATCGCACGTTGCATTTCTCCGTCGAGTTTAATCTTGCCGGTCTGCCGTCCGGTGCGGATGATCGGTTCTTCTATCAAGGCGACCACAACAACCGTCTTGGCCAACTTGGCACACATCTCGACCTGATTGAAGCCGAAGATCTCGGCCTCGTCGACCAATGGCTGGGCATCGACGTTCACTGGTCCGCGAATCGCGCGACGAATGTTTGGACCTACCCCATTGAAACCGTCAGTCAGTCCGAAGGCGGTTTCGAGTTGGTGCATCAATCCGTTGTCGTCCAACCGCACTGGCACGTTCGCGGCGACGCCCACGCCCGCTGGGCCGTAACCATGCGACTCGCAATCGACACAAGCCTCGCCGAAAGCCGTTCGACACCCGCCGAGGAAGGTGCGCTCGCACACTAGGGTCAGCCTGACCTACGCGATGATCTGGTGAATCGGTTCGGCTCCCTCGACACCAACGAGTTTTTGATCCAGGCCGTTGTAGAAGTAACTCAGCCGATTGGGATCGAGCCCCAGTTGGTTGAGTATCGTGGCGTGAAGGTGCCTGACGTGGTAGCGGTCTTCGACGGCGGCGGCACCAAGCTCGTCGGTCTTGCCGACGCTGACGCCGCCTTTAATCCCGCCGCCCGCCATCCACATCGTAAAGCCATAGGCGTTGTGATCGCGGCCTGTTCCTTCGGCATACTCCGCCGTCGGTTGACGACCGAACTCGCCGCCCCACACGATCAACGTCTCGTCCAGCATGCCGCGCTGTTTGAGATCTTTTAGCAGACCGGCAATCGGCTTGTCCGTTTCGCCCGCATGTAAGTCGTGGTTGTACTTCAAGTCACCGTGCGCGTCCCAGTTGGCATCATTGTGATTGCCACCCGAGTACAGTTGCACAAAGCGGACGCCGCGTTCGACCAATCGCCGGGCGAGCAAGCATTGGCGCCCGAAGACTTCTGTCTTCTGGTCGTTCAAACCATACAGGTCGACCGTCTGTGCGTCTTCTTGCCCCAGATCCACCGCCTCCGGAGCCGCCGCCTGCATTTTGTAAGCAAGTTCATAGCTCGCGATCCGAGCCGCCAGATCCGAGTTGTCGATCCGAGCCTGCTGATGTTCTTCGTTATAACCGTGCAACGTATCAAGCATCTCGCGTTGCATCTCGCGCGAGACGCCCGCCGGTGCCTTGAGATCCAGGATCGGCGTGCCTTGCGATCGCATGACGGTCGCTTGGTACGTCGCCGGCATGTAACCGCTGCTCCAGTTCTTCGCACCGCTGATGGGGCCACCGCGCGGGTCAAGCATAACAACAAAACCGGGAAGATTCTCGTTGACGGTCCCCAGTCCGTAATTGGACCACGAACCGATGCACGGGCTGCCGCTGAGAATCTTGCCGGAGTTCATCATCAACATGGCCGAGCCGTGAATGGGCGAGTCGGCGGTCATTGAATGGATGAACGCGATGTCGTCGACACAGGTCGCCAAGTGCGGGAACAACGTCGAGACCCAGTGGCCGCATTCGCCGTGTTGCGCAAAGTCCCAACGCGTCTCAACGATCCGGCCCTGATTTCGATGTCCGCCTCGACCGAATGTTTTCACTTCGACGGTCTTGTTGTCCATGCCTTTCATCGCCGGTTTGTAATCGAAGGTGTCGATGTGACTTGGCCCGCCGTACATGTAAAGGAATATGACGTTTTTGGCCTTCGCCGCGAAATGAGGTGCCTGGGCGGCCAGCGGGTTCTTCCATTGTGAGACGCCGTCGGCGGCAACCGCTTGGTTGGCGAGAAATCCGTCATCGCCGAGCAAGCCGGCCAGCGTGGTCCCGGTGAAGCCGGCCCCTGTCTGCCACAGGAATTCGCGGCGAGTGCGACCACAAAAGTTGCGAGTTGGTTGTTCGTTGTTCATCGTCTCACCTGGTTTCAGTGCATCGTACCATCGGATCAATCAAGGTACATAAATTCGTTGAAGTTCAATGCCGTGACACAAAACTGCTTAAGTGCCGCTTGCGGCGACAATTGGTACTTCTGTTGCAAGGTGTTGATCAGCCGCTTGCCGCGTTCGATCTCGTCGGACGTCGGATCGCGCTGGACGGTACGCCGCAAGCCGAGCGCGATCTGATCCTGGATGTTACTACCTGCGTTCTCGATCAGATACTTTGCAAAGACATCGGCTTGCTCGTTGATGAAGTCACTGTTGAGCATTCCGAGGGCTTGTGTCGGTTGCGTCGTGACGAAGCGAGTTGGACAGCTTGCGTCGGTATCCGCACCATCGAAACTGGCCATCATCGGGACGACGAGCGATCGTTTGACGTGGATGTAGATGCTCCGGCGAGCACGGTCCTCGGGCGACGACTGTCCCCAGCCATCACCCGGGCGCGACTGGCCAGCCAGCACTTCTTCGGGGATGGGCACGAAGATACTTGGCCCGAACATCTTGTCGCGATTCAGGCTGCCGTTGACGGCCAGGATCGAGTCGCGAATTTCTTCGGCCGACAGGCGACGCATATCGAATCGCCACATCAGGTTGTTGATCGGATCTTTCGCGAGAGCCTGTTCGTTTGGCTGGGACGACATTTGATACGTGTTCGACAGCATGATCAGCTTATGCAGCCGCTTCATCCGCCACTCGCCATCCACAAACTCGGCTGCGAGCCAATCGAGCAGTTCAGGATGGGTCGGCGCGATGCCTTGGAATCCAAAATCGCTGGTCGAGCGAACGATGCCGCGTCCGAAGTGGTATTGCCAGATGCGATTGACCATCACGCGCGCTGTAAGCGGATTGTCGCGGCTCGCGAACCAGTTGGCGAGCGCCAACCGACGGCCGGTCGACTCGACCCCTTCAGCAGGTGGAACGATCTTCGGCTCGGGCGGCGAAAGTACCGAGAGGAAGCCTGGCTCAACGACGTCTCCCTCGACATGTGCATTCCCGCGAATGAGCACATGCGTCGGCGGAGAAGATCGTCCATGTTCCTTCACGCACAACGCCTGCTCATTGCCCGGCGGACGGAACTGACGCAACTGGTCTCGCTCGGCGGTTAGTGCGACGTAGCGATTGAACTCTTCCTGCGTGAGGATCTTTCCGATGCGTGTTTTCGCGATCTCGACTCGTGCTTGCTCGGCCTTCCACTCGTCGTTCTCGACGCCGACGAGGTCCGCTTTGATGCGTCGATCGAGCTTGCCGAGTTCCTGGCGATTCTCGTCGGTCGCTTCCTTGTGTTCGCGAACCAGTCGCTCGTAGCGCTGGACGGCGTCGTCGGTTCCGAGCGTTCGAACCGACGCGGCGAGGACGCTTTCGTGAGACCTCTCGCCGAGCCTCTTAACATTTCGGAAAAAGGCGAGCATTCCGTAGTAGTCGGTCTGCGGAATCGGATCGAGCTTGTGGTCGTGGCATCTCGCGCAGCCGACGGTCATTCCCAAGTAGACTTCAGCCGTTGTCCGAACGAGATCGTCCAAGTCCTCGAACAATTCTTGCTCCGGATCGACAGGCTCGTCCTGCCAGATGCCGAGCCGATAGTAGCCGGTGGCGATGATCGAATCGGATGTCGCCTTGTCCAGCTCGTCGCCCGCGATCTGCTCCTTCATGAATTGGTCGTAAGGCTTGTCGGCGTTAAATGCCCGAATCACATAGTCGCGATAACGCCACACGAACGGTTTAGCCCCATCGCGTTCATAACTGTTCGTTTCCGCATAGCGGACGAGATCCAACCAGTGGCGTCCCCAACGCTCGCCGTAGTGCGGCGATTCCAGGAGTTGGTCGACAACGCGTTCAAAGGCATCGGGAGCGTCGTCGCTTAAGAAGGCCTGCACCTCGTCCGGCGATGGCGGCAAACCAATCAAGTCGTAGTAGGCGCGTCGCAATAACGCGGTCTTGGTGGCTCGCGCCACCGGTTGCAATCCGGCTTGCTCGAGCCCGCTCAGTACGAACGCATCAATCGGAGTCCGCACCCACCGGTCATCGATGACTTGGGGAAGCTCCGGGCGCGAGACAGGCTGAAACGACCAGAACTTCTTCGTCTCGTCATTGACTGGCGGCGGCCCGTGTTCATCTGCCGCGACGTACTCGATTTTGCCGCCGGGAGTCCAAGGCAGGCCCATTTCGACCCACTTGGTCAGCGCATCGATCTTCGCTTGCGGCAACTTGCCGTTGGGCGGCATCTCGTAACTCGCATAATTCACGGCTTCGAGCAGCACGCTTTCACGCGGTGATTCCAACGAAACGGATGGGCCGGCCTCGCCGCCTTTGAGCAAACCCTGACGGCTGGTCAAGAACAGGCCACTCTTCGGCGCACCCTTACCGCCGTGACACTTGACGCAGTGCTGGACCAGAATCGGTTTGATTTCGCTCTCGAAGAATTTGATCTGTTCGGGCGAGTGTTCTTGTTCAGCCCAACCAAACGCCGTTGACGGGATCGCCAGTGCGGCAAAGACGACGGCAATGACTGGTATCAACAGCCGGAGGCGTAGCATTTCTGCGCTCCAAGGAATGTGGTTCGTTTTGTTTAGATTCATTCTAACGCCGGGCTTTGCCATGTTCCCGCAACGAGACTCTGTCTTGAAACACACCCGCCGCGGCAATCGGAAGATCGGGCACCAGCGAGTCGGTCAGGTACTCGATGATCCCCGCGACTGCTCCCTGGCGTTTGCTTCCTCGGGCGCGGACAAGCTGGCAATCTGCAAAGGATGGACCCAGCGAGCGACGACGCGTTTCATCGCAAATCCGCTTGAAGAGACCGTCCTCTAACTCGAACAACCGTCCGTAGACGAAAAGCGTGGCCGGATTAAATAAATTGACGACGGTCGCGAGCGCAAAAGCCAGTTTCCTACAAACGGCTTCCAGCTCATCCCGTATCGACAACTCGCCGCGTCCAACGGCTTCGACGATCTCGCTCATCTCGATCCGCCGACCGATCCGCTGCGAGACGAACCATGCGAGTGCCGAGTCGCTCGCCACGGTCTCTAAACATCCGCGAGCGCCGCAACCGCACAATCGTCCGCCCTCCTCGGTCGGAATGTGTCCGATTTCCCCGGCCAGCCCGCTGTGACCCGTCAGCAGCCGCCCACTGCTGATGATCCCTAACCCCAGTCCGGTGCTGATATCGAGCATCCCGAAATCATCCAGCGCTTGAGCCGCTCCGTAACGACGTTCCGCCAAACACAGAGCATGGGTCTCCTGTAGGGCGATGCAGTTGATCCCCAATTGCTCGCTCAAGTCTCGGCTCGGTGAATGGCCGTTCGTCATCGGCACGTTTGGCGACAGCAAGCCTCGCTCCGTGCGATAATCGAGCAGGCCCGGGATGCTGATGCCCAGCCCTAGAGTCGTGACGTCGAGCCGCTGCATCAATCGTTGAGCATGATGGGTGGTTTCTCGGAGGAAACGCTCGTAGGTTTTCGGCGTTTCAAACGAGACTTCGCTATCTTGACGCAACACCCCGTCCATACCGGCCATGACGATGCGGCACTCGGCAGCATCGATCACCAACCCTAATACCTGGGCCGTTTCATTGGCCAACCGCAGCTGCTTCGCTGGCCGTCCCCGCCCGTTCTCCTTGATATCGAACTCTTCCAACAACCCAGCCCGCAACAACGAAGCGACTGCCTTAGAAACTGTCGGTGCGCTAGTTTTCATGCGACGCGTCACGTCCGCACGCGAGCAGGGTCCGTGGTTCTGCAACACACGCATCACGCTGCGCTCATTCAAGCGGCTGAGCAGGTGCGGCTGTGCGGGCGCGTTCGCTGACATCGGCGTAAGATTCCAAGGCGTGTAGTGTGGAAGAACCGCCAGACTATACGGGCGGAAAAATCATGTCAATGATATTTACGAAAGACTATTGATTTAATTCTAGTCGCGCGATTTGGCGCTAGCGATCCGGCTGCGCTCGTGGACCTACTCCTGCCGGATGCAACTTGCTTTGCAGTGGCAATCGCGACAGAATGCATCAAGAGCGGGGGCCATCGCTCACGGAATAGAGATCATGAAACTCTCCTGCGTCCACTGTGGAAAACAGTTTACGATTTCGGTCGATCAACTCGGCGGAGCGGGTCGTTGTCCGCACTGTCACGGCGAAATCCGCCTTCCCAAAGCCGAAGATCCCAACGAACAACCGGACGAAGTTCCCGCCGAGCATAGCCCCTGGTGGGAGAACTCCGTCTCGGGACTCACGTCGTTGGTGTTCCATCTCATCCTGATTCTAATCTTTGCATTGATCAAGTTCGGTGGACAAAGTGGCGAAGGACTTGCCGAAGACGTCCTGATCGGAGAACTCCCGTCCGTGCAACTTGGCGACGCGCAGGACGAAGAGTTGTCGCAAGAAGAACAGCCGACGAGTGAAGAGTCGGCGGAGACGCTCGACGAAATGCTCGAAGTCGAACCGCCGATCGAACCGATGACGGACACTTTCGCGGACGAACAACTGGCGGTCGTTTCGCCGTCCACGAGCGGAGGCGACTCGGGCTCGTTCGATCTCGGCACGGTGACGGTCGGCGGCGGCTCGATGGCTGGGGGTGGTTGGGACGGCTTTCTGCAAAACCTTCGTCGCAACGGCCTGGATATTGTCATTACCTTCGACAGCACGGGCAGCATGGGTGGCGAGATCCGCGAAGTCAAGGAACAGGTCAAACGCATTGGCGGAACGCTGCTGAAGATGGTTCCGAAAGCTCGGATCAGCATCTGTACGTATCGCGATAACGGCGACTCCTACGTCGTACGAGGACTGCCATTGACGAGCGACATCACCGAGATCGATAGCTTCTTGGCTGGGATCGGGGCGGATGGCGGCGGGGACGAACCGGAAGCCGTGCAGGAAGGATTGCGATGGGCGGTCGATAACAATCAGTTTCGGCCCAACGCGCGCAAGATGTTGTTGCTGTTCGGTGATGCTCCTCCTCATCGGCAAGATCACGGCACGTGTTTGAGTATCGCCTCGGACTTTCAACGCGAACACAGCGGCATCGTCAGCACGGTGACGTGCCGGCGAGGGACTCGATTGGACGAGTTCATCGAGATTGCGGAGATGGGAGGCGGCGAGGCGTTTCTGACGAGCGACGAACGTCAGATCATGGAGCAGCTAATCGTCCTCGTCTTTGGCAGCCGGTTCCGCAGCAAGGTCCTCGAAGCGTTCGAGATTATGGGGCGTTGAACCAATCGCCACGAAGCGGAACAGGTACCGCATCAAAACGCCAGTACGGCGGCTTCCAACGTGTCATAAATCTGAAAGACCGTCCCGTCCAGATTCAACATCTTGTAGGCATCTCGAATTCCGGACGACATGCCGCACAGTTTCAGTTGCCCTCCGTTTGCCAGAATCCGTTTTTTGGCGCGAAGCAGTCCATTGATCACTGCAGTCGAACAATGCACGACGCGACCAAAGTCCACAATCATCTTGCTCGGTCGTTCGGTATCAACCAGCAGCAGCAATTCGTCTTGCAACTGCGTGACAGTGGCCGTATCGAACAGCTTGGGATCGATTAATTCAACAACGAGGACACCGTCCGCGCGTCGTACCGTCAAGTGTTGATACTCGCTCCACATCGAGAAGTAAGACCTCTGCCTCTGCTCCAGGGTGCCAACTCTTGCCGTTCCATTAGGCGAACGCCAGTTTAGTCGGAAGTGGAGAACTTGCAAGAACTACTCGGCGTTCTCTTGCTTGTCTTGCCACGGATTTGGCCAATCTCCCCAATGTTCGAGATACAACGCATAGGCCGATACCTCGTCAGCTCGATCGACGATCCAAGCGTGTGCGTCGGCGATCAATTCTTGCTCACGGTCCAACGTCAGCTGGCCGATCATGACCGCCGTGCGTAGAAACACGAAGTAGGTGTCGAGAACGTCGCAGCGGCAGTAGTCGTTGATCTCGGTGAGTTTTCCCTCGGCGAACAGGTCCTGAACCATGTGTCCTTGCACCGACATCTTGCCCGGTTTGCCAAGCATCGTCGCGGCCAGATTCAAACCGCCGGTCAACCGCGACGCACCGAAGTTCGTCAACAACTCGTAGAGGTCGAAATGCGACTCCGAGTTGTATCGGTTTCGCGGCTGCGAATAGGTCTTGCCGTGAATGTCGAACCAGGCAGGCACACTCAACCCGTAGCGGAAGGCCGCCAGTTCCATCAACGGAATGTCGAAGGTCCGTCCGTTGAAGGTGACGAGCGTGGGATGGCGATACACTTCCCAGCCGCGCCAAAAATGCTCGGTGATCACGTGCGGCCTGAATTCCGGATCGTCCAGTGCAACGATGTCGAGCAGTTGGAAATCGGCAGTCACCTTGGCCACAACGACCGAGACGGGGTATTGGAACGAGTACGGGATGAAGTCGCTTTCGTACTTCTCCATTAACTCGGCCCGATAACGAGCGATGGCGTCGGCTGGCGACAGGCCTTCGCCGGGATAACGAATCTTCGAGACGAGTTGCCCATCCGCGACGCTCTCGATATCGAAAACGAGATAGCGAACTTGAGAATTGTTTGCGCCCAACTTGCTTTCCCTTTCGATTGCGAGTTATCGACAGCCAGCATTGAAGCCGTTCAGCGTCACAAATGCAAGAGAAAGCAATCGTTCGATCTCGCTAATGCCAGTTCGGCGGTCGCTTCTCAAGAAACGCCGCGAGCCCCTCTTGAGCCGCTGCTGTCGTGCGAGCCGTCGCGCTGGTGGCCGCCCCCGCGGAAAGCAGGACGCTCAAGTGTTCCCCAATGTTTTCGTTGAGCATGCGCTTCGTCAGCAGGATCGACTCGGGCGCTGACTTGGCACACTCTTCGGCCAATGCGTGAGCCCGCGCCCACACCAAGTCGTCTTTGACAAGTTCATGAAACAGCTGCACTCGCAGCGCCTCGGCCGCGTCGATCGTTCGTGCGGACAACAGTAGATTTGCGGCATAACCCGCGCCAATGCGAAATGTCAGCAGCGGCGAGACGAGCCCCGCGACCAGCCCGCGACGCGGCTCTGGCAACGCAAAGCTTGCTCCCTCGCCCGCGACGACGATATCCGAGGCCAGCACGAGCCCCGCGCCGCCCGCGACCGCCGGCCCGTTCACCGCGGCGATGATCGGTTTTGGGAAGCGGAGCATCGCTTCGATCAGCTCTTTGTATTGAACGGCGTCGTTGTACCAATGCGACTGCGCGTCGGGCAGCTTGCTCGTGGCGAGCATTTCCTCCAGATCCATCCCCGCGCAAAACGCCTCGCCGGCCCCGGTCAGAATCACCGCGCGGACTTTGCGCTCTTGCCGAAAGTCTTCCAGCGCCTGTCGCAACTCGGCCATCATCTCGCGCGACAAGGCGTTTCGTTTCTCGCGACGATTCAGGATGATCGTTCCGCTCGGAACGTGCTTTTTCAGTTCGACAAGTGCCATCTGGCCGTTTCTCCCCGCCAACATCTACGTGACTGTAAGCTTTTATAACAGGAAATCGAATCGAACCAAGCTCCGAATTTCGAGACGCGTGATTTCCGGACGGTCATCGGCTATGATGCCTTGCCCTCGGACAACATCCTCCGCTCGCTGGGCGGACCATTTTTCTTGCAGAGGCTTCCGCATGAAGTTCACTTACACAACTCGGCCGTTCCTGTTCACACTGCTGTCTTTGACCGTGTCGTCAACCGTCGCGCAGCCGCAAGGATTCAACTACGACGAATCAAAAGTTCCAACGTTTACCTTGCCGGACCCGCTGGTGCTGGCCAGCGGCGAGAAGGTCGTCGATGCCAAGACGTGGCAAGAGAAACGCCGGCCTGAGATTTTGAAGTTGTTCGAGGAGCAAGTCTATGGCCGCAGCCCGCAGCCTCGCGACGACATGAGTTTCGAAGTTTCGTCAGTCGACAAGCAAGCTCTCGGCGGCAAGGCGATCCGCAAGGAAGTGACCGTCTACTTCTCGGCGGACAAGGCCGGACCGCAGATGAGCGTGCTGATTTATCTGCCGGCCAAGGCGACCGGCCCGACGCCGACGTTTCTTGGATATAACTTCGCCGGCAATCATTCCGTCCACGCTGACCCCGGCATCACGCTGTCGAAGTCGTGGATGCGCAAGAACGATGACAAAGGTGTCGTCGACAATCGAGCCACCGAAGCGTCTCGCGGCACGAGTTCTTCGCGGTGGGCGATCGACGTGATTCTCGATCGCGGATACGGAGTCGCGACGATCTATTACGGTGACGTCGATCCGGATTTCGATGATGATTTTCAAAATGGCGTTCATCCGCTGTTCAACACGTTCCCCGGACAAAAGAAGCCAGCGGCGGACGAGTGGGGTTCGATCGCGGCCTGGGCTTGGGGACTCAGCCGCGCGTTGGACTACTTTGAAACGGACAACGACATCGACCACCAGCACGTCGCCGTCATGGGACACTCGCGACTCGGCAAAACTTCGCTGTGGGCCGGAGCGACCGACGAGCGGTTTGCGATGACGATCTCGAACGATTCCGGTTGTGGCGGAGCCGCTTTGAGCCGCCGTCGCTTTGGCGAGACGGTCGCGAGAATCAACACGTCGTTTCCTCACTGGTTCTGTGACAACTTCGTCCAGTACAACGACAACGAAGATAAATTGCCCGTCGACCAGCACATGCTGATCGCGTTGATCGCTCCCCGTCCGGTCTACATCGCGAGCGCGGTCCAGGACACATGGGCCGATCCGCGCGGCGAGTTCCTGTCCGGCTACTACGCCGACCCGGTCTATCGCCTGCTCGGAACCAGCGGCATCGGTACGGACCAGATGCCGGAAGTCGACAAACCGGTCATGAACACGATCGGCTACCACATTCGATCCGGCGGCCACGACGTCACCGACTTCGACTGGCAGGCCTATCTCGACTTTGCCGACAAACACTTTCGCGGGAAGTAGCGGCGAGCAACGGCGGGGTCGCGAAGCGATCGGACGTAGTGGTGGCTTCCAGCCGCCACAAATTCCCGTGAAATCACGTGGCGGCTGGAAGCCACCACTACAATGTGAGTGGCATTGCCCTCAGAACCAAAGCAGGCCCTGAGCCGTACAGGTGGCAGAACTGGAACTGCACGCGCACTTCTGTCGCAACCGGCTGGCACTTTCCCGTCGCTGAGCTAGACCGAACCGCCCAGTTTCTGCACACTGAAGGTTGCGGTGAAGCCGGTCTCTCGTCAAACATCCTGTCGTGTCATGGCCCGAAGTCCCAAAATCAAATCGCTCGCGGAACTCACGCAACTGCTCGCCGATCTGCGCGCCGAAACGGCACCGCGTGTTGTGCATTGCCACGGCGTCTTCGATCTGCTGCACATCGGCCACATCCGGTATCTTCAGCACGCGCGTGCTTTGGGCGATCTGTTGGTCGTCACGCTGACCAAAGACGAGTTCGTTAACAAGGGGCCGCATCGCCCGGCGTTTACCGACGAGTTGCGGCTCGATGCGCTCGCGGCGTTGGATTGCATCGATTACGTTGCGATCAACGAGACGCCGACAGCGACCGCAGCGATCCGCCGGCTGAAGCCCGCGATCTTTGCCAAGGGGGCCGAGTTTCGCGACCGCAAGACGCCTGAGCTGCTGGAAGAGGAAGCCGTCGCGGCGGAAGTCGGAGCGGCCGTCGAGTTTATCGATGACGTGCGGTCCAGTTCGTCCCACCTGCTCAACAAATACCTCTCGCCGTTCGACGATGCGACGGAGCAGTATCTCCAGAACTTCCGCGAGAGCTACACCGCCGCTGACGTGATCGCCTGGCTCGAACGCGCTAAGGCGATGAAAGTCTTGGTCGTTGGCGAAGCGATCATCGACGAGTACTTCGCGTGTTCGACAATGGGTCAGTCGGCTAAGGCACCCATCCTCGCGACGCGTTACGAATCGCACGAACGTTTCGCCGGTGGAACGCTGGCCGTCGCCAACCACTTGGCTCCGTTCTGCGGCCAGGTCGATCTGCTGGCGATGCTGGGCGCTCAAGACACGGAAGAAGAATGGGTCCGTTCACATCTCGCGCGGGGTGTGACTGGGCGCTTTCACTACAAGCAAGACTCGCCGACCATCGTCAAGCGCCGGTATCGCGAATCGTATTTCGGAGTTCCGTTGTTTGCGATCAACTTCCTGAACGACAATCCACAATCGGCGTCCGACAACGCGAAGCTGTGCGGCATGTTGGACGAGTCGCTGGCCGACTACGACGCGGTCGTGGTCGCCGACTACGGCCACCAAATGCTGACGCCGCAAGCGATCCAGCTGCTCAGCGACAAGGCCCGCTTCTTGGCGGTCAACACGCAAGCGAACGCCGCGAACATGGGCTTCCATACAATTTCGAAATACCCGCGCGCCGATTACGTTTCGCTGGCGGAACGCGAGCTGCATCTGGAATGCCGCAGCCGCGGCGGCAATTTGGAAGAACTGCTGCTCGAAGTCGGCAAGCGGCTGTACGCGACCACGATCGCCGTCACGCTCGGCAAACGCGGCGCGTTGTGCTACAACCGGCGGGCTGGCTTTCACAAGGCACCGTCGCTGGCGACAAATGTCGTCGACCGCGTTGGTGCCGGCGATACGTTTCTCGCGATCAGTGCGTTGTGTGCCGCGCTGGACGCTCCACTCGACATCCTCTCTTTTTTGGGGAATGTTGCCGGCGCGGAAGCCGTCGCGGCCGTGGGAAACTCGCGCAGCCTGGAAGCCTTGTCGTTCCAGCGGCATATCGCATCGTTGTTCAAATAACCTCTGATGGGAGAGCCAGCGTTGGCCGACATCAACCAAGTGCCCGATATCAACCAAGTGCCCGATATCAACCAAGTGCCCGATATCAATCAAGTGCTAGTGACTGGCGGGGCCGGCTACGTCGGCGCGGTGCTCGTGCCGAAGCTGCTCGCGGCCGGGTATCGCGTGAAAGTGCTCGACCTCTTTCTGTTCGGCGAGCAGGTCCTCGACGATGTCCGCGAACACGAGAACCTCGAACTGATCCGGGGCGACATTCGCAATCGCGAGTTGCTGGAACAGTCGTTCCCCGGTTGCGACGCCATTATTCATCTGGCCTGCATCTCGAACGATCCGAGCTTCGATCTGGCACCGGAACTCGGCAAGTCGATTAACTACGATGCCTTCTTCGATATCGTCGACGTGGCGAAGCGAGTCGGCGTGCGGCGTTTCATCTATGCATCGTCGTCCAGCGTGTACGGCGTGAAGGCGGATCCGAACGTCACCGAAGACCTGCCGCTCGAACCGCTGACGGACTACTCGAAGTACAAAGCGCTGTGCGAGGACGTGCTGCTCGAGAACCGCGTGCCGGGCTTCACGACGCTGATTTTGCGTCCCGCCACGGTCTGTGGCGACTCGCCTCGGCTGCGGCTTGACTTGACCGTGAACATTCTCACGAACCACGCTTACCACAACCGCGTGATCAAAGTCTTCGGCGGGCAACAGATGCGGCCGAACCTGCACATCCAGGACATGACCGATCTGTACATCCAATCGCTGCAGTGGCCCGCTGAGGCCATCGACGGCAAGATTTTTAACGCTGGGTACGAGAACCACAAAGTTGCCGAAATCGCCGAGATCGTGCGCCAGGTCATCGGCGACGACGTCCAGATCGTCACGACGCCGACCGACGATCACCGCTCGTATCACATTTGTTCCGACAAGATCCGTCGCGAGCTGGGCTTCGAGCCGCGGTACACGATCGAGAACGCGGTCGAAGATCTGCTCAGCGCCTTCCAAGCCGGGCGTGTTCCCAACGCGATGGACGATGAGCGATACTACAACGTCAAGTTGATGAAGAATCACGAATTGAAATAGTAGCCATCACGCTCCGCCGTGATGAGCCTAATCGAGAAGACGCCAAGCCGCGTGGGGTGCCGTTTCAGAAACCACGCTCAGTGTGGCAGGCTCATCACGGCGGAGCGTGATGGCTACATTGAAGACGATAAACTGCAAGCGATTCAGCCAGCTCATGCCACGTTCCGACACGACGACCGACCTTCACCGCATCGCCCGCGAGTTGCGTGCGCGAGTGATTCGCATGTCGCATGATGGCCGAGCGCCGCATCTCGGCTCGTCGCTGTCGTGCATCGACATTTTGGTGGCGGCTTACTGGCGATGTCTGAAGATCGATCCGGCCACGCCGCTCGATCCCGATCGCGACCGCTTCATCTTGAGCAAGGGTCACGCCGCCGCCGCGCTCTACGCGACGTTGGCGAAACGCGGTTTCTTCGACGCCGACGAGTTGCACACCTATAACGTGGCGGGAAGCCGCTTTCCCGAGCAGCCAAGTCCTCGCGCCGTACCTGGCGTCGAAGCAGCAACAGGCTCGCTCGGACATGGCCTATCGATCGGTCTTGGGATGGCGCTTGCTTCGCGAGTCCAGAATCGCGACTGCCGAGTTATCACGGTGTTGAGCGACGGCGAGTGCAACGAAGGGACGGTTTGGGAAGCCGCCATGTTTGCGGCGGCCCAGCGGCTCGACAACGTCACCGTCATCGTCGACTTCAATCGTTGGCAAGCGACCGATCGCAGCGAAGAGGTCATGGCGATTAGCCCGTTGGTCGACAAATGGCAAGCGTTCGGCTGGTCCGCGGTCGAAGTCGACGGCCACGACGTCGAAGCCTTGGCTGATTACATGAACGGCGCACCGCTCGACGCAGGCAAGCCGACCGCGATCATCGCTCGGACGACCAAAGGGAAAGGCGTGTCGTTCATGGAGGACGACAACAACTGGCATTACCGCATCCCGAACGATGACGAACTTCAAGCGGCTCTTGACGAGTTGGGAGTGGCCGCCGATGCGTAATGCCTTCGCCAAAGAACTGACCGCGTTGGGCGAGCAAGACGAGCGGATCGTCTTGCTGTCCGGCGACATCGGCAATCGCATGTTCGACGACTTCAAGTCGCGCTGCCCGGGCCGGTTCTTCAACTGCGGCATTGCGGAAGGCAACATGATGAGCATGGCGGCCGGCCTCGCGATGAGCGGGATGCGGCCGGTCGTCTACACCATCGTGCCGTTCGTGACCACTCGTTGTTTGGAACAGATTCGCGTCGACGTCTGCTATCACCGCGTGCCTGTCATTATCGTCGGCGTCGGCGGCGGGCTCGCCTACGCGAGTCTCGGCGCGACACATCACTCGTGCGAAGACATCGGCTTCCTGCGACTGCTGCCCAACATGACCGTCGTCTGCCCTGCCGACTCGGCGGAGACTCGCGGCGCGTTTCGAGCGGCACTCGAATGCGAGCACGGCGTCTACATCCGGCTCGGCAAGAAGGGCGAACCGGATGTGCATCGGCAAGACCCAACCTTCAAACTTGGCAAAGCAATCCTGATGCGCGACGGACGCGATGTCACGCTGATCAGCACCGGCAACATGCTTCCCACCACCATCGAGGCAGCGGATTTGCTTGCCGCATCGAGTGTTTCCGCGCGAGTTATCAGCATGCACACCGTCAAACCGCTCGACGAAGAAACTCTGGCGGAGGCTTTCGCATCAACATCGCTCGTCGTCACGATCGAGGAACACAGCGTCATTGGCGGATTGGGCGGGGCGGTGGCGGAATGGCAAAGCGAACATACCAGCGGCGGCGGCAGGCTGTTACGCATCGGAACGCCCGATCACTTCTTGCACGAAGCCGGCAATCAACGACATGCGCGCCGCGTCTTGCATCTCGATGCCGAGTCGATCGCGGCCAGAATTCTCCAAAGTAGCCGTCACGCTCCGCCGTGACGAGCCTTCCGGAGACGAGTCGGCACTATGATTAGGCGTCCAGGCGAATCGACGTTGACGCAATAGGGCTCATCACGGCGGAGCGTGATGGCTACGATAGGAAACATGAAAACAACTGCTGCCATCCTGGTTGAAACGGGCCGACCGCTCGAAGTCGCTGACATCGAGATCCCGCAGCTCAAGCCTGGTCAGGTGCTGGTGCGACTTGCGTACAGCGGCGTTTGCCACACGCAATTGCTGGAATGCCGAGGCTATCGTGGAGAAGATCGATTCCTGCCGCATTGCTTGGGTCATGAAGGGAGCGGGACGATCATCGACGTCGGGCTCGACGTGACGAAGTGTCGCATTGACGATCGCGTCATCCTTTCCTGGATCAAAGGGAGCGGCGGCGACGTGCCGGGCTCGACGTACGATTGGAATGGACGAACCGTTAACGCGGGCGGACTCACAACGTTCATGACGCACGCGCTCGTCAGTGAGAATCGGGTGACCAGGCTCGATGATGAAGTCGATTTCCCTGTTGCGGCGCTGATTGGATGCGCTTGTGCCACCGGAGCGGGATCAGTTTGGAATTCAGCGGCGCTCAAAAAGGGAGAGACGTTGGCTGTGTTCGGCACTGGCGGCGTTGGCTTGTGCGCGGTCGCGGCAGGCGCATTGACTGGCGCGAAAGCGGTGATTGCCGTCGATGTGAACGCGACTCGACTGGAGTTGGCAAGACAAGTCGGCGCGACGCTGACGATCGACGCATCACAAGTAGACGCGGTCGCGAAGATCCGCGAGTTGTTTCCCGGCGGCTTGGATCATGCTGTCGAAGCCAGCGGACGACCGGCAGTGATGCGACAGGCTTTAGCTTGCGTCCGCCCGCGCGGAGGCCAAGCCGTCGTCATCGGCAACGCTCGATGTGGCGAAATGCTCGTGATCAATCCGGCTGAGTTGAATCAAGGCAAGCGGTTAGTCGGAACGTGGGGCGGCGATTGCGATCCGGATCGTGACTTTGAGAAGATTTCGCGGCTTATTGCGAGTGGCCAACTGCCGCTCGATCACTTGCTCGGCAAGCAGTATTCGCTGCTCGAAGTCAATGATGCACTCGCCGATCTCGAAAGCGGCAGCGTGGCCCGACCCTTGCTCGACTTGACACGAGCGTAATGCGATGCGAATCGGAATCGATCTGGATAACACGATTGTTTGTTATGACGGCTTGTTTCATCAGGTCGCGGTGCGGCGCGGTCTGATCCCGACCGATCTCGCGACCGACAAACAGGCGGTGCGAGACTATTTGCGAGCCGATGGCCGGAACGACGATTGGACGGAACTTCAGGGATTGGTGTATGGCGAGGCGATGAACGAAGCGCAGCCGTACTCCGGCGTCGCGGAGTTCATCGTGGCGGCGTTGCGGAACGATTGGACCGTGTTCGTGATCAGTCACCGCACGCGGCAGCCGTATCTCGGCCCGCCGCACGATTTGCACGCCGCGGCCCGTGCGTGGTTAGCGTCGAACGTGATGTTGCCTGAGGCGAACGTCTTTCTCGAAGTCTCGTTGGAAGATAAGCTGCAACGCATCGCCGAACAACATTGCGACCTGTTCGTTGACGATCTGCCCGAACTGCTGCTCCATCCCGGCTTTCCAGCAGAGGTTGAACGCGTTTGCTTTGATCCGGCGAATCGATGTATCGAAACGGACCTGCAACGTGTGACTGCTTGGAGCGAGCTGACGGCTCGTTGGTTCGGCGGGGAGATCTCATGAACAACCAGTTGTCACGGGAAGAACTTGTTTTGCTGTCGACAAGTGGCACTGAGTTGTTGAAGTCCGTGGGTCTCGGTGGCGACGTAAGTTTCGAGCGGTTGTCGGGCGGGCGAAATAACCGTGTCTATCGCGTTGCCGCTCGCGACGCGACCATCGTGCTGAAGTGGTACTTTCGCCATGCCGACGACCAGCGGGATCGGCTAAACGCAGAGTACCTATTCTGCGAGTATGCGGTCGATTGCGGTGCCACGTGTGTCGCGAAACCACTTGGCCGGGACAACGCATCGCAGCTGGCGGCCTACTCGTTAGTCGAAGGTCAACGCCTTGCTTGTGGCCAGATCGAAACGAACCACACGGAACAAGCAATTGCCTTTCTCCACCTCTTAAATGAACACCGTGCGGGAGACATTGCCAAGCGATTGCCCATCGCCTCAGAGGCATGCTTCTCGCTCCAAGAGCACGTCGATTGTGTTTCCGCGCGAGTCGCAAGAGTCCAGGGCATCGCTCCTTCTGCGGAACATCATGGCAAGGCCGTGGAACTGGTTGATACCACGATTGCGCCGGCGCTTGTGCAAGCGGTGAACGAGTTGCAGGCGTGGGCGCGAAAATCGGACATCAGCATGCGTGCCTCGCTCACGGCCGAGCAACGATGCGTTTCGCCTTCCGACTTCGGCTTTCACAATGCGTTGCTGCGTGAACACGGAGAGTTGAGCTTTTTCGATTTCGAGTACGCCGGATGGGACGACCCGGCGAAGCTGCTGTGTGATTTCTATTGCCAGCCACAGGTTCCCGCTCTGCGCGAAACGTGGCGGCAATTCGCGGATCTGACGGCGACGCTCGCTGGCGACACGGAACTTGAGCGACAGCGACAGGCCTTGTTGTTCCCGCTCTATCAAGTCAAATGGTGCTGTATTCTGCTGAACGAATTCGTGGCCACCGCCCGCGATCGGCGCAAGTTCGCGGAGCAGCAACCGGCGGACCTTGCGTTGCAACTTGAAAAGGCAAAGCGATTGGCGGATCAACTGCCCCAAGTAACCGAACCATGAGTAATTCGCGAAAGATCGTCGTACTCGGTGCCAATTCGTTTTCCGGGCAGGACTTTGTTGACTTGCTGCTCGACAATCCTCGCAACGAAGTCATCGGCATCAGCCGCTCGCCGCTTCGCAGTTCGGCGTTCATTCGGCATCTGCGGCGTGATGACCTGTCGAGGTTTCGCTATTTTGCGCTCGATATGAACAGCGACATCGATCGCATTCTAGAGCTATTGGACACCAAGCAACCGCAAGCCATCGTTAACTTTGCGGCTCAAAGCGAAGTCGCTCCGAGTTGGGAGAATCCGCATCAGTGGTTTCAAACCAATTGCGTTGCGTTGGCGCGGCTCGTGAATCATTTGCGAGACAAGAAGTATCTTGAGCGTTACTTGCACGTGTCGTCGCCAGAAGTGTACGGCACTTGCGTCGGTACCGTTTTGGAAGACGCACCGGTCAATCCGAGCACTCCCTACGCCGCGTCGAAGGCCGCCGCCGACATGCTGCTCGACACCTATCGTCGTCAGTTCGGCTTTCCGCTACTGACGGTGCGAGCCACCAATGTTTATGGTGCTCGACAGCAACTGTTCAAGATTATTCCGCGATCCGTGCTGTACATGAAGTCGGGAAGGAAAATCCCGCTGCACGGCGGTGGTCAAGCCGTGAAGTCTTACATCCATATTCGTGACGTCTCGCGCGGCGAGTTGGCGATCTTGGATCAAGGGCAGATTGGCGAGATCTATCACTTGTCGCCTGACACAGGCGTCTCGATTCGTCGCGTTGTCGAAACGGTTGCGAAGCGACTGGGCGTTGAGTTCGCGCAGACTGTCGAAATCGTCGACGAGCGACCGGGGCAAGACGCGGCGTATCTGATCGATTCGACGAAAGCCCGCGGCGAACTTGGCTGGTCGCCGCAAATTGACTTTGCATCCGGCATCGAAGAAGTTGTCGGCTGGGTCGAAGAAAACTGGGAAGTCTTGCGGCACGAGCCGTGGGGCTATCAGCACAAGGCGTGAAGGGTCGGGAGTGGGGTGTTCAGTTTGGTGCTGTCGATGCGGATCAGGACGATATCGTTTCTGTTCCGCAGGAATTTCTTCGTTGGACTCCTGTCCCCCAACGAGCTTGTCTCGTTGGAGACAAAAGATTCGTGAGTTAAAAGCGAACGTGAACGAGGCCGAGACCCCAACGGGCTTGCCCCAATGGCACTAAGCTTTGGGGGTCGTTTTTTTCGCATTTCGTTTTGCCGTTTGACGTTTTGGTTTGC
>JAQBZB010000313.1 GCA_027622275.1 Planctomycetota bacterium
TGGAGTTGGTGGTGTTGGAGTTGGTGGTGTTGGAGTTGGTGGTGTTGGAGTTGGTGGTGTTGGAGTTGGCGGTGTCGGAGTTGGCGGTGAAATGCAAAATTGAAGAGGGCCACACGTCGGTGTCGGCGTTGGAGTCGTCGGCGTCGGTGTTGGAGTCGGTGGTGTTGGAGTCGGCGGTGAAATACAAAACTGAAGAGGGCCACACGGTGGTGTCGGCGTCGGAGTTGGCGGCGTCGGGGTCGGCGACGGAGTGGGCGTGGTCGGCGGATCGCAGGCGGGGTTTTCTTCGCAGGGGATGGGGCCTTCGGTTTCGACCAATAGCAGCGCGGATGCTCCGCTGGCGGCAGCCATCGTGGCTTCGATGTGTTCGATCATCAACGCGACATCCGCGTCGGTCAATGCTCCGTCCGAGTTAACGTCCGTGGCCGCAAATCTTTCTTCCGCGACCGGCACGCCCGCAGCGACGTCAACAACCGCATTGACGACCCACAACGCATCGATGGGCGCGATTTGGCCGTCGCGATTGACGTCGTAGTTGTATGCGACCACCGGTGTCGCCTCGGCTTCGGCAGTCGCCACAATCTGCGGCTCGACCGACGCAACGATCGATTCCGGGAGCGGGCCAATGAACGAATCACCGGCCAGCACGACGCGGGCGTCGAGCGATTCCACTCGTAGCAGGCGATTCTTGTGCGACGCAATCTTGCGCCTTCTACGCCCCCCCCCCCAGATTCCAGAACTTCAACGACTCCCACTGCCAGGACCAACGCGGCTTACTCATCGCCTGCTCCTTCGAACCTGCTGGTTCGGTTTGATCGCCATCACTGCCATCCGCCCGGATGTGATTTTCCGATCACACGGCTCCGAGTGATCTCGTCTGCCTGGACTGCCCGCATCGCAGTCGCCTGGATGAGATGGCCCCCAATTTACGCTCCCCGCACCGCTTGTCAACAAAAGTCTGGAAAAGTTTTCCGGTCGTCGCCTTCTGCCTTCAATCAAACAACTGCGGTTGATCGTCGTCGCCCGATTTCTTCGGCGGCGTCTTCTTCAAGTGGTTGTAAGCCTTTGCCGTTGCCATGCGGCCGCGCGGGGTGCGGACCAGCAACTCGCTGCGAAGTAGAAACGGCTCGACGTCGTCGGTCAGGGTGTCGACGGCAATATTCATGGTGTGGGCGATGGCTTCGATGCCGGCGGGGCCGCCGCTGAAGACTCGCATCAGCGTTTCGAGGTACTGGCGTTCGTGCGGGCCGAGCCCGAGATCATCGACGCCGGCCATCTTGAGAGCGGCGTCGGCAACTTCGATCGTAATGTGCCCGTTCGCTCGGCTGTCGGCGTAGTCGCGCAGCCAGCGGAGCAGATTGTTCGCGACTCGCGGGGTTCCGCGACAGCGTTTGGCGATCATTTCGGCGGCGGCTTCGTCCAGGCGGACCTTCAGTTTCCGAGCGTTTCTGCGGGCGATCTCGGTCAAGTCCGCGACGTCGTAGAAACCGAGATGTTCGCGAATCTGAAACCGATCCCGCAGCGGGGCCGACAACATGCCCGCGCGCGTCGTCGCGCCGATCAACGTGAATCGTTTGAGCGGCATGTTCAACGTCCGCGCGTTCACGCCGTCGCCCAGCACGATATCGATCCGAAAATCTTCCATCGCCGTGTACAGATACTCTTCGACCGACCGAGGAATTCGATGCACCTCGTCGATGAACAGGATGGAACCTTCACTTAAGTTCGTGAGATAAGGGAGCAAGTCTTTCGGCGCGGTCAAACCCGCCCCGTTAGCGATCTGCTTGGTGGCACCCATTTCGTTGGGAATGCAGTGCGCGAAGGTCGTCTTTCCCAGTCCGGGCGGTCCGTCGAATAAGATGTGGCCGAGCGGTTCGCCTCGTTTCCGTGCGGCGTCGACGGCGATCTCCAATCGCTCACGCACCTCGCGCTGCCCGACCATGTCTTGCATCGTTTGCGGACGCAGATCACGATCGCCATCTTCGGGGGGCGGTTCCGGCACGCCTTCCAGCACGGTCTCTCGCGGCATCTTCGGTGTCAGCTCCTCCGTGATCAGCGGCATTGAATGCCGTGCATCATAGCAGACACTCCGACGGCTCGGAACGTGGCGAGATGCCGCGAAAACAGTCGCCATCACGCTCCGCCGTGATGAGCCCAATGCAGCGGCCGTCGAACAGATAGCGACGTTTTTCGCAACGCGAACGCCTCGCCTGGAAGGCTCATCACGGCGGAGCGTGATGGCCACTTTTCCCGCATCCGCCTCCATCATCGTGCGACCAAGCCAACTAATCCCAGCAGCATCAGCACAATCAAGATCGCGATGAAGATCGCAACGACAACCTTTTTCCACGAGGTCGGCGCCTGTCCCGTCGCTCTGCCGGTTTGGCCATTGATGAGGAAACGAAAGACTTGATCCTGATAGCGATACGCCATCACCCAGATCGGCAACAACACCGGCTCGCTCGATAATCCTTCGAGGCGGACGTTGACTTTCAAGTTCCGATTACGGCCGGGGACATATTGGGCACATGCCTCGCGCTCGAGATTCTCCAATCCCTGCCGTGCCAGCGGTCTGGCGTATTTACGTTGCACCCGGAACTGCTCGACAATGACGTTGTCGAGATCGATCTGACTCGTTGCCACACCGCGCCCCAGATCGAAGGGGCACAACGCCGAGGTCTCGCCGGGAGTGAGCGCGCTGCTCGCGCCAACGAGCAGCCCCGCGTAGCTGCCGCGATGTTCGCCCGACATCGGTGCCCAATCACCACTAGCTCCGAACGAAGTCTGGCTCGTGTCGGCGGTCCAATAAGTAAACGTCTGCGCCGTAAAGACCCAATACGGGACATAAACCGCCGTCATCGTGGTGACCGCCGCACGCTCGGAAAGGTCGCTCGGGCGCCAGAACCCCTTGCCAAGCCAACGACGCATCGTCGCTACCGCGCTGTCGCGATCGACCTCCAACGGCACGACGCGGCTGGGAGCCAACGACTTCGAATCCGGTTTGTTTTCCAGGCGGCCTGATCCGCAAAACGGGCAACGCAGCGTTTGTGCGCTGGCGTCGTAGCTCATCGAAGCGCCACAACCTTGGCACTCGAAATGTTGCCGGAATGTTTGTGCTTCGCTCGCTACGACCTGTTCACGCTCGGGAACTTCCGCGCCGCAATTCGCGCAGAACAGATCTTCCTCGTCGACCAACGCCTGACAGACCGAGCATTTTTGGAGGAGATCAGCCATGCTGCACCAGTAGCACTCCTGCGATCACGAAGACAATGAGCAGCACAATCGCAGCAATCAGAGCGAAGATTCGCTTCCACGATAGCGGCTTGTCACCGACGCACTTCCCGGTCTGGCCGTTGACGAGAAAGCGATACAGTTTGTCGCGATACCGGTAGCTCAAAATGTAAACCGGCAGTAAGCAGAGATCCGAATTCACCGAGCTGAACCGCGTCGACACTTCAAGTCCGCGATGCGTGTCGCCGGGCAGAAAAGCGGCGACATTGTTTTGTTCGTGTCGATAGAACTCCTGCTGACAGATCTGCAGCGCGGCCTCTCGTTCGACGGAATACTCTTCGGACAACCAGCCGGCGAGGTAATAGGGCTCGTAACGCTTCAACGCGGGTAAATTGAACGGCTTGATCCGTTCGGCCTGTTGTTGCGGGAGTCCTTTGCTGCCGGAGACCAGGTAACCGGCGTAGTAATGATGATGATTCCCCGAGAGAGGCCACCATTCGGTTTCGCGCACTTGCCGAGTATGCGTGGTCGTGTTTCCTTTGGCGTCGGTCGTCGTGTAAGTCTCCGTCCGATACCAATACTCCCCAATCGTCGCCGACCAGCGACTTTGAGCCAGCATCGAAAAGGACCAGAACGGCAGATAGACGCCTTGCTGCTTGTCGGCGAGTGTCGCCGTGCGCAGGTCACCCGGACGAAACCACGCGTTCTCTGCGATCCATTCGCGGAATTTCTCCTGAGCCTGTTCGCGAGTTACGCCAAAGCCGACAACAAACTCAGGGCGCTGCCGATTCGACCGCTGTTGCATCTCGACGACATAGGTGGAATCACAGAACGCGCAGACATAACTTCGCTGATCGGGAGCTGTCGCGACTTCGCTGCCACAGTTGTCGCACCGAAAGTGCTTCTGGTCGCTCGGCTGCGATTCGGCAACGATGGCGGCTTCGATGACTTCCGCGCGGCCGCAGGCCGGACAGAACTTGTCGTCCACTTCGATCGGACAACCGCAAGCTTCACAAGGCCGCCCATGCGGAGCTACGACTTCCAGGTCGATGACTGCGTCGTCGAGGTCGTTTTGCGACGGCGGTTCGATGGTTTCAATCTCGGCCATGACTTTGTTCGTAGATTGCCGTCAGCAGGGCGTTGACATCCTTGAAGCGTTTCTTCGAGTCCAAGGCGGCGTCGAGCAACTTCTTGGCGTCCGATTCGCTGTGGCCCAAAGCACACAACGCCTGGAACGTATCTTCGACCACATCACGTTGATCATCAACGGCTCCACCCGGATCGTCGCGTCCGACCAGCAACGCGAACTTCGGCATCTTGCGGCGCAGCTTGGCGATGATCCGCTCGGCGGTCGCCGCTCCGATTCCAGGCAGAGTCGACAAACCTTTGGCGTCTTGCTCTTCGATCATGACGGCCACATCTTGCACCGGCTTGACCATTGCCCGCAAGGCTTTCTTGACGCCCACGCCATCCACCGAGCAAAACATCTCGAAGAATTCGCGTTCCACCTTGCGGAGAAAGCCGATTAGCCGCGGTGTCATGCGCCCGTGGGCCGGGTTGCCTTCCAGATAATGGATCGTGTGCAGGCTGACGGACTTGCCGAGTTGCGATTGGAGTTGCCGCCGATTGAAGTCCGGGATCAGCACTTCATACTCGAACGGTTCAACAGAAACCGTAACGGCATCCTCTTCGACGGAAAGCAACTTGCCTGTCAGTTTCGTAATCAAGGGCGTTCATCCAAGTTAAGGTTAGGCAACTTTTCGTCCGAGATGATGGTGACACAGCGCGATCGCGAGCGCGTCGGCAACGTCCGGCGGTTCCGGCGGCGCCGCCAAGCCCAACTCGCGGCAAATGGCCAGCTGCATTTGATTCTTTGGAGCGCGACCGTTGCCCGTGAGCATGCGTTTCACTTGCGTCGATGCGTAATGCATGATTGGGATATCACGCTGGGCCGCCGCCAAACACAAGACCCCGCGCGCGTGTCCCATCAGAATCGCGGTTCGAGGCCGTTCGTAATGCGAGTAGAGTTCTTCGATTGCCATGGCGGCCGGTTGAAAGGCGTCCAACACTTCGTTCAGTCCCGTATACAGTTCACGCAATCTCGCCTCCAGAGACCGATCGCTGCCTCCGCGAATCACGCCGCCCTCGCGCAGCTTCGGCCCACTCGCAGTGATCTCCAGAACTCCGTAGCCGGTGATGTTCAGGCCGGGGTCGATGCCTAGAATCTTCTCGCCGATCGTCGCGTCTGTCATGACCATCCTTGTTGTCAACCACCTTGATGCGAATGTGCTTGGGGATTGTTCACGAGCCCAGCCGCCAGGTTGTGCCTTCCTTGCGGTCTTCCAACGTGATGCCGGCGGCGGCCAGGTTGTCGCGGATGCGGTCGGATAACGCGAAGTCTTTGTTCTTTCGCGCGTCAGCTCGCATTCGAATGAACATTTGAACGAGCTTGTCCATCGCTTCTTGGTTGCCATCCGAGCCGGAGTTCTTGGCCGGTTTGAGGAACAAGCCGAGGATCGCGCTCAACTCGCGCAATGTCTCAACGCCACGACAGAACGTATCGAGATCAGTTGGCGATCGTTTGGATGTCTCTTCGAGATGGTGCTGGTCCGCGAACTTGTTCAAGGCACCGAGCAGGTTGAAGAGTTCGCTGACGGCTCCACCCGAGTTGAAGTCGTCGTCCATTCTGGCGAGATACGCATCGCGACAGGCTTTTACTTCGGCAAGCAGTTCGCTGCCCGCCGCTTCAACTTCACCATCCTTGCGTCGGCAGGCCAGCTGGCGGGCATCGTCGGTCGCGAGATAGAAGCTGCGCCCGATAATCCGCTCGTAGCGGTCAAAGAAGACATAGAACTTGTCGAGCGCGATCGCGGTATCGTCCAGCGCCGCTTCGCTGTAAACGACCGTGCTGCGATAGTGAGTTTTCAGCAGGAAGAAGCGAATCTTTTCGCCGCCATGTCGCTCGATCTGTCCGCGCAAACCACCCGCACCGGCCGAACGGCTCATCTTTCCGCTGGCCGCTTGCTCGTCGGATTCGCTCGCCTGTGAATCGCGATCGCTCCGTCCACCCACTTTCCCGGCTTCGCCCGATCGAAGCAGGCCGTTGTGCATCCAGTACGTTGCCATCGGCTTGCCGTGACAACATTCGCTCTGCGCGATTTCGTTCTCGTGATGCGGGAACATCAAGTCTAATCCACCGCCGTGAATATCGAACGATTCACCCAGCAGCCGGCGACTCATGGCGGAACATTCGATATGCCAGCCGGGGCGGCCCTGGCCCCACGGACTGTCCCACGCGGGTTCATCCGCTTTGGCGGACTTCCACAAGGCAAAGTCGCTGGCCGAACGCTTCTTCGCGGCCGCGCCGCCACCTTCGCCTTGTTGCTCGTCCGCCGAGCGATTGCTGAGCTTTCCGTATTGCCGGTCACTCTGGACATCAAAGAACACGTCGCCGCCCGATTCATAGGCGAAGTCTTTCTCGATCAAGCCTGCGATGAAGCGAATGATCTCGTCCATGTTCTCGGTGGCCCGCGGCATGTCCGTGATCTGATCGACTCCCAGCGCCAGCAGATTGGCACAGTAGTCCATCGTCATCTCGGTGGCCACTTGTGACATCGCGATGCCGCGTTGACGCGATTGAGCAATCAACTTGTCATCGACGTCCGTGATGTTAACGACCCAATTCACGTCGAAGCCGTTGTACGTCAAGTAGCGTTTGATCGTGTCGAAGATCACCGGCCCGACCATGTGGCCAATGTGGGCTTCCTTGTAGACCGTCGGCCCGCAGAGATAGATGCCGACCTTTCCCGGAGTGATCGGTTCAAACGGTTCTTTGGTCTTCGTCAACGTGTTGTAAATACGAATGCTCATCAAGCTTTGACCTTGCGTCGGTTCCGTGGTGGGGGCGGTTGCAGTTGACATCTCAATCCGTTGAGTTGTGAGTGATGAATCGTGACACGGTTGGGGTGAGCTAGGTTCGAGTTTCCAACAAGACAACACACTGAGCCATGATGGCCTCCTCGCGGCCGACCGAGCCGACGCCTTCGCCGGTCTTCGCCTTCATGCCGACAGCATCGGAAGCGATCTCCAAGATCGTCGCAATCCTTTGGCGAATGGCATCCTTGTACTCGCTGAGTTGAGGACGTTGTGCAAACACAATACAGTCGAGGTTGACGACTTGGAAACCCGCCGCGACGACTCTCGCGTAGGCAAGTGCCAACATCTCGGCCGAGTCGCGATCACGGTTGGTTTCGTCGGTATCGGGAAACAACTGGCCGATGTCGCCCAGGGCGGCCGCTCCCAGGATCGCATCCGTGATCGCATGCAACAATACATCCGCATCGCTGTGACCGACCGCGTGTCGATCGTGCGCTACCTCGATGCCGCCGATACGAAGTGGTCCACCCTTCGCGAGGCGGTGAGTATCGTGGCCAATGCCAATCCGTTGGTTCGTCGTCTGAGTTCCTTTGTCTTCCGTCTTTTCCGCAGCGGTCGCGTCACGTTGCCAAGTCACGAACTCGCCGTAAGTTAGAGCGTTTGGTGCAAGTTGCGGATTATAGCGAAATGCAGAAAGTGCGACAACGCGAGCCGTTCAGCGGATCAGCCGCCTTGCCTCGCGGAACACGCGATCCAACATCGGTTCGGTTAGACGGCCCGTGAATGTGTTCTGCTGGCTCGGGTGATAACTCCCCAACAACCAGCGATCAGCGGCAAGCTTTACCTTGGCACCGTGACCGAACTTCGGTTGCTTGCCGATCCACCATTCGCGTCGCTTGGCTTCCGCAAGCATCGCCTTCCAGCCAAGTTGCCCAAGTGCCAAGAAGACCCGAACCGGAAGTTGGTCGATCGTTTCTTGGAGAAATGGACGACAGTTTTGTACTTCGTCCGTCGTCGGTTTGTTGGCGGGAGGCGCACAATGGCAGACAGCGGTGATGGCACAATTGACAAGCTTCAACCCGTCATCCCCTGCCGAAGAACTCGCTTGGTTGGCGAAACCTGACTTGTGAAGCGCACGGAATAGCCAGTCGCCACTGCGGTCTCCCGTGAACATGCGGCCCGTTCGATTTGCCCCATGAGCGCCCGGCGCAAGACCGACGATCAATAGCTTTGCGCGGGGATCGCCGAAGTTCGGGACCGGTTTGCCCCAATAATCCCAATCGCGGTAAGCGCGACGCTTCTCGCGGGCGACCTGCTCGCAGTGCTGCGCCAGGCGGGGACATTTCCGACAACTGACAATCTGATGATTCAGGTTGTCCCAGTCATTCATGCCAGTCATTTATCCCGGTGCCTTCACGAGCGCATTTCGTCGAGCATCGCTCGAAGCACCACCTCTTCCGTGACAACGCCAAGCAGTCGCCCGGCTTGATTCACAACGGCGATGGCTTGCCGCCGATGCTCAACCATCAATTGGGCGGCGCTACTGAGCCGCTCGCCCGGCCGGATTGTAGGTGCTGACGCGACGAGTGCCAAGATTGACGTGGGAGTATCCGCCGGAATGTCTTCTCCGAATACTTCGCGCAGCGTTTGCCGGAGCTTCAATATGCCCAGATCCCGGCGCGAGACAACGCCCAGCGGGAAATCTCCTCGAACGACGGGAAGCGCGTCGGACTGGGCCAAGTGCATGGCCATCGCGACGTCATCGAGCGTGGCGTCGCAATCGCACGCTTCGCAAGGCGTCTGCATGGTTTCGCTGACGGAAACGCAGGCGGCCAGCGTTTCGCCATATGAGAACTCGCGAAGAAAGTCACTCGTGGTTGCGAGCGCCGTGAGATAGCAGTCCGTCAGGACGGGGAGCGAGTGGATGTGGTACTCTAACAGCGTCCATAAGGCCTCGGCAGGGGATGCGTTCTGTTGAATGCTCAACACGCGGGGTGACATGACTTCGCTGACAGCTTGATTGCGAATCGCCTCCCACCGCTCGTTGTGACGGACTTCGGACGCGGCGAACGCCGTGGCAGCAGCTTCAAAGGTCCGTGCGAGGTCAGAGCTTGACAGCATTCCGAGCAATCTCCGCTCTTCGTCCACCACAGGCCAATAGTGAAAGTCGTCGGTGTCAAGCGTTTCGACCAGCTCACCGAGCGGCGTGTCGCCAGCAAGCGCCCACGGGTTGTAGGTGATCATCGTGGAAAGTTCAGATTGCATCATCAAAGAGTGCAGCCCGTGTGCTTCGAATGTCCGATTCAATCGCGCAGAAAAGCGCAGATCCTTTAGTTTCCGTACCCTACGACAAAAGATTGCGGCACGTCGGGGCTGACGTGATTTTTAGAGCACCTTTGCGGCTGGTGACGGGCAAGGTGAGAGAACTCTGCCGATTGGAGGGGTTGTTCTGTGTCCGAGCACGTCGTTCATCTCTGCAATTCCCGAGCAGGCCGTACAAGACGCGAGACCGGACTCGTACGTGCCGATGAACAGTTGAAACCGCCTTTTCATTGGGAGCTATTTCGATATGAGTACCTTGTTTGTCGCACTAACCGCCCTCACCGCTTTAGGGGCTCCGATTCCGGGCGCTGAGGTCGTGAAGCAGAACGAGACGTTTAAGCAACTGTGGGAAACGGACTTTACGTGGCAATACGACCAACTGCCGGAAAAGGGCGGCGTCGAAGAGTGGCGAGTGCCTTACTCGGGCTATATCTATCCGGATACCGCTGGCGGTACGCAGTCCTCGCTGCGGAAGTACGATCGCGCGTTCAATGGTGGTCGCGGATTGGCCACAGCCTATGAGCAGCGAGACACCTCGATGACGGAGCGGCAACCTGGCTTGTTCGGCGGTCGGCTGTTTTCCCGCGAGCGGACACCGAATTGGTACGGCCACTGCAATGGCTGGACGTCCGCCGCGATTCGCCACGCCGAGCCCGTCGAAAGCGTGACGCGCAACGGCGTTACTTTCTCGCCTTCGGACATCAAGGGCTTGTTGGCGGAGATCTACATCTATAATCACCACGAAGTTTTGGCGGGCGGGAACGAGCGGCAGATCAACGCTGGTGTTTTCCACGCGATCATCGCGAATTGGGTTGGCCGCGGCGACCATCCGCTGGGAATGGAATCTGATCCTTCCGAAGAGAAGTGGAATTACCCCGTCTACGCTTATGCAACTTCTTCCGCTCAGCATTCCCCACGCGAAGTCGAAGTCAAAACGAACATCGCCTATGCCAAGGACAGCAACGGCGAGTGGGATGAAAGCCCGCGCATCAAGCGCGTGAAGTACTTTCATTATCTGCTGAATCTTGACGCCGGCGGAAAGATCGTCGGCGGTCACTTTTATCGTGACAGCAACGTGATCGACATGCTGTGGGTTCCACTGCGTCCCAAGCAAGCCGGCCAGCCAGGCAACGAGGCGGGCAACCCCTACGTGAAAGTCGACGAAGTCTTGGCGATCTGGCGCGCGTCGGCTCCCGAAGAGACCCGCAAGAAATGGTTGACGGTCGATCCTGCCGAGTTGGATCGTGTTGTTCTCGTCAAAGAGGAAGAGACCCACGGCAAACGCACACTAAGTCTTTTGTAGTCCAAGGACTCGGGCAAGATAATCGGTATTCCAACCTGCCATGCGACGCCTCATGGCGATGCTT
>JAQBZB010000314.1 GCA_027622275.1 Planctomycetota bacterium
GCGCGCGGACAGCGCCAACGATTTTGGCTAAAGCAGACTTCGAATGATCGCTTGTTTTGGGTCTAGCAGCGTCAGCGGTCGCAGTGGCGACATCGGGCTGTGCTACCAGCCGAGAGTGGAGAGTCGAGAGCGGAGAGCCAGAAAGACACGCCGGCAATACGCCGGCTCTCCGCTCTCAGCACTCCGCTCTCCGCCCGATTCAGCCTGCGAGTCACGTCTCGGAAGCAACGAACAATTCGCAAGACTCTCTATTCGGCTCGGACGCAGCGCTCGACGACCTAATCGCATTCGCGCTTGCGAACAATCCAGAAATCCAAGCCGTCCACATGCAGGCTCACGCGATGGAAGCTCGCGTGCCGCAGGTCCGCGCCCTCGATGATCCGATGCTGATGACAACCACCTTCCTGGAGCCGATCCAAACGGCGGCCGGTCCACAAGATGTGATGCTGAGCATCTCGCAAAAGCTGCCCTGGTTCGGCAAGCGAGCGTTACGCGGCGACGTCGCCTATCACGAGGCCCAGGCCACGTTCGCCCGCATGGCAGCGGCAGAATTAGTCGTGGTGGAACAAGTCAAGTTGGCCTACTACGAGCTGTATTTCCTCAAGCGCGCGATCGAAGTGAACGAGGAACTGGAAACTCGATTGAGGGACGTGATCGCCATCGCGACCACGAAATACGAAACGGCAGGTGAGAAGACGGGTTTGGAAACGGTTTTGCAGGCCCAAGTGGAACTCGCCCAGATTAAGACGGTGTTCGTTCAACTCGAACAAGCGAAGGAGAAAGCGAAGGCTCGGCTCGCCAAGGCGCTCCATGCACCACCTGGCGTGTCTTTTGAACTCGCTCCGTCGATTGTCGAGGGCAACGTACCAAAGTCCGCAGACTTGCTCGTCGCAATGATCGAACACTGCCAACCAAAGCTGGATGCGTTGCGGAGCGAGTTGAACCGCGACGAGGCGGCCATTGCGCTCGCGAACAAGAACTACTTCCCAGATGTCGCACTCGGCTTCAATTGGCACGCGATCGGTTCGACCGGACTCAGCCCCATCGCCAACGGCGACGACGCCTACTCGCTGCTGGTCGGCGTCAATCTGCCGATCTACCAACAGAAGCTCGATGCCGGCCTGGAGGAAGCCCAATTCAAAGCTGCTCGCACTGCCCAGATGTATGACGCGACTTGGGACGAAGTACGTGCGGAAGTTCAAATGCTTCATGCACAAGCCATTGAGCACGACAGCATTGTCAAGATCCTGAACGACGACATTGTGCCGAGGTCGAAGCAGACGCTGGATCTATCGATCGAAGCCTACCGAGTCGATCGCATCACCTTCCAGCAACTCATCGACAACTACAAGACGCTTCTCCGCCACCGCCTCGATTACTACCGCCGCCTCTCGCAGCGTGAGCAAACCTTGGCCACACTCGAACGCACCGTCGGCTGTGCCATTACGACGTGGCCTGTTGAACTGGAGGTGGTTCCCGCGTCGTCACCAAATGGGTCGCAATAGCCCAGTCATCGCCATCCAAAGTACGCGTCTGTTGTTGCTCCCGCTCTATCGATTCGTCATTCAGAGAATCGAATGAGCGGTTAGCCGTCACTCTGTCGGTTCGGGCGGTGCGTGCCCCAACTTGGTTTCGTACAGTCCGGCAAATTTGTCCGCACGGACGGGATCGCGTCCCGAGCGAGCGGCGACTCCAGCCCAGAGCGCAACTGACGACAACTCCTGGCGCGGTTAGGTCACAGGCTCCGAACGGTCAGAAAACGTTCCGATGATGGGGCAATTCCAGTCAGATTCTGGCCGGAACCGACCGGAGCGTCCCACCTCACCGGTTCTTGGGGCGCATTCGGGTGCGTCGGGAAACGTCGACCGGACGGTCTTGGGACGGCCGAATTCGGCGGCGGCGAGCCGTGCCGAAATGGGTCCTGTTTCGCCACAGATCGAAATACGTACGATTCTTTCTGCGTGGGCAACCGGCTTCGCCGCATCAGGTGCCCGGGAGCTACTAAAGCTCTACGAGGTAAAGATCCGTGTCTCCGGCGCGCTGCGATACCATCACGAGACGTTTGCCGTCGGGGTGCCAGATCGCGTAATCATCACGCGCGGGATGGTTGGTGACACGTCGCAGATTGGTGCCATCCACATCGCTTATGTAGATCTCATGGTTGCCGTCGCGCACGGAGGTGAACGCGATTCGCTGGCCATCAGGCGACCATGCGGGGCGCATGTTGCGCAGCGGCTCGTTCGTGACTTGGCGCACGTCGCTACCATCGGCGTTCATCACGTAAATGTTGAAGCTGCCGCCGCGGCTCGACGAAAAAGCGATCTGCTTGCCATCGGGCGAGATGTCGGGCCAGCAATTCGTGCCGCCCGAGTCGGTGAGATTCTTGTAGTCACCGCATTTTGTGTCGACCGAGGCGATTTGCTGGCCGCCTGGTTGGGACACGGTGAACACAACCCGCTGGTTGTCGGGCAAGATGCGCGGGCCGCGGGCTGTGGCCCGAGCGTCCATCGGCGTGTATCGCGACTCGGTTTTCTCTTGACGGTCTCGGACGATCAACACCGTCTGGGGGCTGGTGCTCGATAAGCAAAAGGCCAGGAAGCGTCGATCGGCCGATTCGATGGGGTCGAGCTGATGTGACTTCAACGTCTTGTCGATGACCTCCTGATGCCCATCGGACAAGTGCAATCGCATCAGCGTCACGCGATTCGGAACGTCATGCACCGAGTACAAGATCTCGTCGCCTCCGGCGGCGAACGCCGGACTAAACTTGAACGCCCCGTCGTGTGTCAGTCTCACCGGTTCGTCTGCCATGGAACGACCCGCGGAAACGGCAATCACGATGCCAGCAGAGCATATTGCGATTCTACAGAAGGTCATCGATCACGTGCCCTCCCTCGATCACTTTCAGCTGAGCCCGTTGCTGCGAACTGACGCCAGCCAGATGGAGAACGGTTGTGCCGACCATTTCGGGTGTGATCGGGTCAGTCAGTGGCTGTTCGCCGCGAGCATCGCTTTCGCCGATCGCGCGACCCGGTTGGACACCACCGCCGGCCCACACCGAGAAGTAACAGGGATGCCAATGGTCGCGCGAGCCAATGTTGTTAATGCGCGGAGTGCGACCGAATTCGCCCATGCAGATGACCAGCGTGGTTTCCAATAATCCACGTTGCTCAAGATCGTCGAGCAGCGTCGACATGACTTGATCCAACAGCGGGCCGTGCCAATCGGCCAACAGCTCGAAATTGTCTGCATGCGTGTCCCAGCCGTAGTCAGAGAATTCGTAGAAGACTTCGGCGAATTGGCTCCAGTTGACCTGCACGTAAGGCACGCCGGCTTCGACCAAGCGACGGCCCAGCAACGCGCTCTGGCCAAACGACGTGCGTCCGTAGGCTTCCCGTGTCTGTTGCGACTCCTCGGAGATGTCGAAGGCTTTCAATGTTGTCGACGTCGTCAACAGCTGATAGGCCTGGCGATAGATGGTGTCGATCTGCGTGTCCTGCAGCGCATCCACGCGGCGCCGGACGCTGTTCAACTCTTGAAGCAACTCGCGGCGATTGGCCAGCCGCGCCGGGGTCAAGTCGTCGAGCAGCTTCAAATCGGGGATCGACACTTCGCCGTTCTTCGTGCAATTTACCATGAACGGATCGAACCGCTTTCCCCACTTGCCTCCGCCATAACCCAAGCTTGGGCCAACGCCGTCACCCACGGGACCCTTCGCCAACGATATAAACCCCGGCAAGTCGCCTGATTGACGCACGCGTGCGACCACCGAGCCGATGTGCGGCGGGTAGGCGCTCGGATCTTCCTCCCCGCCTTCGCCGCCTCCTGCGCGGGCCTTGCCTCCCGTCCACATGATCGAGCCGGCAGGCCGGTGTCCGCCGTCGTAATTGATGTTGGTGCGGACCACCGAGAATTTGTCGCTGCGAGCGGCGAGGCGAGGTAACAGTTCGGTGAATTGCATCCCCGAGGTGCGCGTTCGAATCGCAGCAAACGGCCCGCGGTACTCGGCCGGCGCTTTTGGCTTCGGGTCGAATAGATCAAGATGGCTCGGCGCGCCAACCAGCCACACGAGCATGACGGAACGTGCCTTCGGTGCCTCGGCGGCAATTGCTTCTCTTGCCGATGCACTCAGTTCAGCAGCGAAGGGCAGCGATGCACCGACTCGCAAAAACGAGCGCCGCGTCAATCCTTGACAATCGCGCGATCGAAAGCTGCCGATCCCAAACATCTGAAGGACTCCTCGCGCGCAAACGCATGCCGGCGTAACCGTAGATGAACTAACGGCAATGTAAGCCAAAACCCCGAAGCAAAGCAACTAAACCGAATGCCGGGTAGTGGTACAGTTTCGTGTAGCATGGGCCCCCGGCCCGTGATTTCCCGGCCCAGGGGGCCAGGCTACTTTCAAAATGTACCACTACCCAACGCTGTCAGAGCGGCACCGACGCGATCTGAGAGCAATCTGCTTACCGTACTCCGAGACAGCCAAGAATCGCACCGGTCACATCGACTCCGCAACGAAGCTGAAGAAGCGGTCCGAGTCAGAAAATCTTCGTTGCTCGCAGCAAGCCCTCACCGCACTACCGGTTGCTCGAATCTCAGCAGATCGACTTCCACAGAATTCATGTGGTAAAACAAATCGCCGAGAAGCCATTGGGACGGAGGTCGATGAACAGCTTAAAATCTGCTGTCCCCAGACAGCGGCCTCCTCGTCAATAGCCGAGTTCCAAAGTACCCACCCGCTTCTAGGCTTGCCTCTAGCAGGTGGATACTTTGGCCCGACTACCATCGGGCTCAAGGCGTTTCCCGCGGACAGCGATGAGTCCGCGATAAGCGCCTTTAAGCGTGTCTTTTGCCAAGGCCAGTAACGATGACCGACGACGTCTCCGGGGATTAGCATGAGAATTAAAGTGACAACAGCCAGCCGCCGTGATTTCATCGTCGCCACGACCGCGGCGATAGGCACTAGCGGGTTCGCAAATCTCGGATTTCCGAACCTGGCATGGGCCGACGACGAAACTCCAAACGCAGCCGAGATCAAGGCCTACCTACAGCCGCTGTTGCTGACGCGTGAACGGGTGAAAGCCTGGCTCGCTAACGTCGCCTACCCGTTTTGCAAGTTTGACGGCGAGCTTGGCTATCTGCACCTTGATCGCGACTTCAAGGAAGGGGTGGACGGTGCAATCTGCCGCTATCGGTATGACAAACTCGACGCGCGGCGGATGATTGCTCACGCCGACAAACCGTGCCGGATCAACACCTATGGCAACAGCTTCACGAGCTGCGAGCAGGTCAGTGACGGCGAGACTTGGCAGGAAGTGCTCGCTGCACACCTCGGCGAGCCGGTCCGCAACTACGGCATCGGCGGGTACTCCGTCTACCAAGCTTACCTGCGGATGTTGCGCGAGGAGAATCGCGCGCCGGGACAGAACATCATCTTCAACATCTTTGACGATGACCATGAGAGGAATCTGCACGGGTGGCAGCGGTTCAAGTTCGGCGTCAACGACAAGTCGACAAACCCGACCGTGCCGCATGTGAAGGTGGATCCGGAGCGCGGGACGTTCGTCGAGCGGTCCAATCCGTGCCCCACGCCGGAATCTGTCTATCGCCTCTGCGACCTCGATGCGGCCTACGATATGTTCAAGGATGACTTCGTGCTGCACAATCGACTTAGGCGCGTCGCCGCACGAAAGGCCAACAAGCCCGTTCCGCCCACCGACTACGACGACAAGGAGTTGATGCACTGCGGAATTTACGCTACGCAACAGATCGTCGACCAGATTGAAAAATACAGGGCGGAAAACGACAAGAGCGTCCTCTACGTCCTTTCCTACGGCGGCTATACGGTCCAGCAGTACCTCCAGACAGGGGAGCGTTTTGATCAGAGCTTGGTTGATTTTCTCGACCGGCGCGAGGTACCATACGTCGACCTGACGCGAGCGCATGCCGAAGACTTCGCCCAGTTCAAGGTTGACGTCAACGCTTATCTCTCGCGGTACTACATTGGACACTACGCCCCGCTGGGGAATTCGTTCTGCGCATTTGCGGTGAAAGACGAATTGGTCAGAATGTTGGAACCGAAGCCGCCTGCCTACGCGGAACGATAGTCCAAGGAAGCATCACGCCATGGCTTGTCTCAGCCGCTCATCGTCAGTTCTCATCGTTGCCGCGATCTGTTGGTCGGTGGTTGGCCTACACAACGCGACCGGCGATGAAACCCATTGGGCATTCCGAAGGTTGGCGAGACCGGCCGTTCCGCATTCCAGCGGAATGGATCTTGCCCGCACATCGATCGACTCCTTTGTCGTGGCCAAGCTCGCCGAGCAAGGACTCACGATATCGCCAGACGCCGATCGAGTGACGCTTGTCCGCCGCGTGTATCTCGATCTGATCGGACTACCGCCAACCCCCGAGGAAGTGGACACGCTGGTTGCCGACACAGCTCCGGATGCCCATGACCGCTTGATCGCCCGCTTGATCGCGTCCCCTCGATTCGGCGAGCGCTGGGGCCGTCACTGGCTCGACGCTGTTGGCTACGCCGATACGGTGGGTTTTGATATCGACGCCAATAACATCATCACGACGGCGGGCAAGTGGCGTTATCGCGACTACGTCATCCGCGCCTTCAACCGCGATCTGCCCTATGACGAATTCTTGCGGCAACAGATCGCGGGTGACGAGATGATCGACTGGCGCAACGCCGAGCGGTTTACAGACGAAATCAAAGAGCACTTGATCGCCACAGGTTTCCTCCGCACGGCGCAGGACTACACGCACGAACCCGAAAGCAACATCCCGCTAAACATGTACGCCGTGCTGCACGATACGATTGAAATCGTCGGCACGAGCCTGCTCGGCATCACCCTGCAATGCAGTCGCTGTCACGACCATAAGTTCGATCCGCTACTCCAGCAGGACTACTACCGACTGATGGCGTGCCTGACACCGGCGTACAACCCAGAAAACTGGAGGCCGGTTTACGCGTGGAAGCCCGAGATCAAGGACCGCGGGTTACCCGACATCTCGCCGGCCGAACTAGCCACTGCCCGCCGCCACAACGAGCAACTCGACGGCGAAATCGGAAAGTTTCAATCACAGATTGCCGAGATTCGCGCGCGAAGAAAAGAGGCTTTGGCCGCAGATAAAGGTGCCGGCCCCGAGATCAAGGACGAAGAGGTCACTGCCGCCCTGACCACCGAAGAAAAGCAACGGATCGATGATCTGAACAATCAAGTTGCGAGGCAGGAGAGTCACAAGCGGCGCTGGGGTACGATTCAAGCCCTCTATGATACCGGCGAACCACCCCAGACGCGGCTTCTCGAACGCGGCGATTACCTCTCGCCCGGCGACGTGGTCCAACCCGGTTTTATCCAGGTGCTGTCGAGAACCGATGCGGCGTCGATCTTCTCCGCAGACGGTCTACCGGACCATGCCAGTGGTCGTCGCACCGCGCTGGCCAACTGGCTGACCGATCAAAAGTCGCCCGCTTCGGCGCTGCCGGCGCGAGTGATCGTCAATCGAATTTGGCAGCACTTGTTCGGCCAGGGCCTTGTACCCACTTCGGAGAACTTCGGTGTCAACGGCCAACCGCCCACACACCCCGAATTGCTTGAGCACTTGTCCAGCGAGTTGATCGCTCACGATTGGAGCCTGAAGTGGTTGATCGGCGAGATCGTGCGCTCGTCGATCTATCGCCAGGCATCATCAACCGTCGCAAACATCAATCCGCGATCCACAACAACCGATCCGCAATCCATTGATCCAACCAATCAACTCCTCTGGCACATGCCGTTCCGACGGTTGGATGCCGAGGTGATTCGCGACTGCATCCTTGCCATTTCCGGCAATCTCAATCGCGAGATGGGTGGTCCGCCGGTTCATTTGAACGCTCGGCCGGACGGGCTGGTCGTGATCGACGAAGGCAAGTTGCGCACTCCCGCTGATAAGTATCGCCGCAGCGTCTACCTGTTGTTCCGCCGCTCGCACAACCTTTCGTTGCTCAATACATTCGATCAACCGTTGATTGCGACCACGTGCGCGCGCCGCAGCCCCGCCGCGGTTGTTTCGCAATCGCTGGCGATGATGAACGACGCATTCGTGCTGGAGCAGGCCGAGCACTTTGCCGCACGAGTCGCGACCTTAGCGTCCGCTACCGATGAACAAGTCGAGACGGCATTTCGCCTCGCATTGTCGCGGCCACCCAACGCTCGCGAACAACAATGGTGCTCGGAGCTGTTGAGTCGGCAGGCGGACATTTTTCGGCGGGAAGACGCCACGGACGAAGTAGCTTCGCGGCAGGCGTTGATTCAGCTCTGCCATACATTACTGAACACCAGCGAGTTCCTGTATGCGGAGTGATGCGCCATGAACACGGAATTGCCAAACCAATCTCGCCGTAGCCTCCTGCAGGACTCAGCTTTGGGGTTCGGCACGCTGGCTTTGACACATCTGCTGAAATCCGAGACGAATGCCAGCTCGCCTTCACATCCGCCGACCGACCTCCGCGCACGGCCACCACATTTTCCCGCGCGAGCCAAGTCGGTAATCATGCTGCTCCAAAACGGTGCCCCCAGTCAGATGGATCTGTTCGATCCGAAAGTAGACCTTCAACGCTTCAACGGCAAGAAGCACCCCGAAGACATCGAGAGTTTTCAACCGGGCAGCGAGAACGACATCGTCATGGGCAGTCCCTTCAAATTCCGCAAACACGGCCACTGCGGAATGGAACTCTCCGAGTTGCTGCCTCACCTCGGCGGCATGGCGGACGAACTCTGCCTGGTGCGTTCGATGTGGAGTGAAAACAACAACCATCCGCAAGGCTTGCGGGTGATCAACACCGGCAAGACGTTCACCGGCCGGCCCACACTCGGTGCCTGGGTGTCGTATGGACTTGGCACCAACAACGAGAACCTGCCGGCGTACGTCGTGGTGCGCGATCCCGATGGCTACAACAACGGCGGCGTCTCGTTGTGGACGAATGGCTTCCTGCCTGCAATCTATGGGGGAACCGAAATCCAGTCGAAGGGCGCACCCGTCTTGAACCTGCACCCCACCGTTAAACAACCCGCAGGCGTGCAACGCAACAATCTTGAATTGCTCGCGAACCTAAACGAAGAGCGTCGCAAGCTTTATCCCGATGATGCTCGTCTCGAAGCACGCATCCGCAACTACGAACTGGCCGCCAGAATGCAGCTCTCGGCCGAGACGCTGCTCGACATCTCCGGCGAGACCGAAGCCACACGCAAGTTGTACGGTTTGGACCAGAACGAGACGGCCGGCTATGGCACACGTTGCTTGATGGCGCGTCGCATGGTCGAGTCGGGAGTGCGTTTCGTTTTGGTCACGGCTCCGATTCAACACGGCGGCATGCCCTGGGACCATCACGGCAATCTGAACCGCGACATCCCCAAGGTCTGTAGGCAAGTGGATCAACCTAGTGCCGCGCTGGTGCGCGACCTGAAGCAACGAGGGTTGCTCGACGAGACCATCGTGTTGTGGACTGGCGAGTTCGGGCGCTTGCCCGTGTCGCAACGGGGCGATGGACGCGATCACAACCGCTTTGCATTCAGCCTCTGGCTAGCCGGCGGCGGTTTCCGGCCGGGCTACGTTCACGGGGCTACCGACGATTTCAGCTACAAGTCGGTCGAGTCAAAGGTAAGTTGTCCCGACCTACTCGCGACACTCCTGCACCAATTGGGGCTGGACCACGACGAACTTACCATGCATCACAGCGGCCGCGACGAAACGCTGACAGACTCGGCCGTCACCGGCGCGCAGGTGGTACGGGGGCTCGTCAGCTAGCCGGCCATCTCATAGGCCGTCATCGCGTGCAGTCAAAAAAACTCGAACGCCCGTGAAGCACTTTGACAAATTGAGGGTAGAGTGCGTGGCCAAGGATGATTTTCGGTTGACGCGAGGGTTCGGCCGGCGAGAAATCAGGACGCGCCCAGATCCGTCGAAGTGCGCGTAACGTGAGCGTCACGAGGATTGGTCAACGCAAGAGAATATCTACGCCGCCTGGGGATGGTAGTATCGCAACGGTCCGCCAAGTCACTCGTGGCACTGAATCTCGCCCTCGCCGCGACCGACTACCATCCGAAACGACGGAGCCCTCCGCGCGCCACGGCGAGCAACAGGTTTGGACCGAGAATCGTGCTATCGCATTGTCACTTGGATGACAGCACCGGCATTCATCACCCGGGTCTTTGCGCGTGTCGGACGACAACTCCTGGGTCAGAGTGCAGAAGCTGCCTCAGGCGGTTTGTACTCAGAAGGGATGGCAACTGGATCGAGTCCAGTTCTACACCGGCGTTCCCGATCCCACCGACAACGCATTTTGGCGCGGCTTCTGGCGGAACAAGCGCGCCATGATGGGACGTCGACGGGGAAAGCCGCACCCTGGTCTACCGCAACAAGACTGTGACGCTGCCGGGCGGGAGTACCCATACCTTTCTCGGTGGTGAGGAGAAGGGGATCGATGTCCGGCTCCAGAGGACCTGACATGGCACCTTCAAAGCAGAAAATCGTAGCGATCTTCTATTCTGGGATGCGTCACGTCGTGTCCGATTTTTCGGCAGCGACCTGTGAGCCGACGGCGCTAGCCGCGGGCCTTCCAGTGGCTATGTCTTCTCGCACAACGCTATGTCTTCTCGCACAACGCTATGTCTTTTCGCGAAACGCGCGACTCTAGCGCGTGCGGCTCAGTCAACTTTTCACCAACTACTCTACGTTCCGAATCATTTCTCGCATTCGTTCAAT
>JAQBZB010000315.1 GCA_027622275.1 Planctomycetota bacterium
TCGGCAGGAGCCTCGCCCTCCCAAAACTCAAATCGGGAAGTTGTTCATAATCACTTTCTTAGTTCGCTCGTTGCGACACGGCCACAGCACGCCTTTGTTTCAGCGAGCACGTGAACGGACGCGTGTCTGCCAACTGGAGAAGATCTGCGGGCAATCCGTAGTACGCACAAGAAGCCCGTTACAGATCTACTTTACCAACTCCAAAACATTATGCGACGCATCCGTAAGCATGCAGGGAGAATCTCGTCGAAATGGTGCTAAACGGATCACTATGTTCCGCATCTAACGCATGTTCGCACCAGCAGCTGACAATTTGGCACACCTACATAGCTTAGTAAAGTTACGTCCGGTCTAACGCCTGTGCCGATTTATCTCGAATTCCGGGAACTGACGGTCGATCACACTCTACGGCTAAGAAGGATTATTCCCCGCACGCGAGCTGTAACCATGAAATCTACATTGACGACTCTGACGTTTCTCGTTGCCGCGCTGGCAATAGCGCCGCGACATTCGTACGGTCAGTACGCCTGGGTGCCGGTCTATTCCGAACCGGCAGCCGTGGAGGCGTATAACTCCGCGCCAGGCCAATCGGGCTATGCGACCTATGTTGGCGAAGAGCTTGAGGACTTCGCCGCGAAGGAAGACGACAACGACAAGGGTTGCAAGTCTGATTGCGAATGCCCTCGCTGTCGAAACGCCGGGTGGCTGAGCCGCACCTTCGGCGGCGTCGAATATCTGCATTGGTATCAGAAGGGAAGTCGCCTGCCCCCACTGGTCACAGAAGGCACCGCCGGCGCAGCAATTAACCTCCCAGGCACCGAACTGCTGTTCGGCGGCAACTTTGTTGGCAATGACCGGATGGCGGGGTTACGAGTGACCGGCGGATTGTGGTTAGATGAGTGCAAGAGCCGAGCTGTGGTCGTCCGCGCCTTCGGTTCCGAGGGAGCCAGCACGCCCTTCAGCAAGAACGCGCCGACCGCCGGATTCCCGCACTATGGAATTCCCTTCTGGGACACCTTTCCTCCGGCGGCAGAAGATGGGTTCCGAGTCGCGCAGGAAGTCGCAGGTGCCCCAGACATTGTTGGCACGATCGGCGTGCAGGCTTCGACCGATGTATTCGGTGGCGACGCGATGTACAAGACCTTGCTCGACGAGGGCTGCGACTATCGCTTCGACCTGCTCGCGGGATATCAATACAGCAAGATCGACGACGATCTGGTCGTGAGCACTACCTCGACATTTCCCTTCGCGACGAACGATGTGTTCGATGTCAGTAACCAATTCAATGCCGCAACGCTCGGTCTGTCCGGCGATTTCAATCACGGTCCCGTGACGTTCCAATTGATGGGCAAGCTCGGGATTGGCAACATGAGACAAACGGTCGGCATCACAGGCAACCATGTCTCGCCGGGTGCCGTGCCCGGTGACGGTGGCTTCTTTGCTCAGCCGCCAAACGGCGGCCAGCCCTTCAACATCGGTGAGCACAGCCGCGACGTCTTTACGTTCTCGCCCGAAGCAAATGCCAAGATGATCTGGTGCCTCAAGGACAACTTCTCCATCTCCGTTGGTTACACGTTCATCTATTGGAATCGTGTCGCCATGGCGGGTGATCAGATCGATCGGCGGACGCTGGACAGCACGGGCTCGGTGAATTCGTCTGTCATCTTCGACGGACCGTTCGCGGGTAGCAGTGCGAATGCGAATCCTCGATTCGTCTTTCGGGATGCCGACTTCTTTGTCCATACCATCGACATCGGTGGCATGTTCAAGTACTAATCGACAAAAGTTGGGCCAGCATCTTGCCTGCCCCTGAATCCAACAGGCCCGCAGCTCGCCTTTCCGATTCACAAAAAAAGCCGGCTCCACATGGATCCGGCTTTCTTTTCGTGTTAACGGCTCTCACTCGTCAGCAGCACGGGCTTCAGCCGAAGATGGAATCCACCGCTCTGGTGTAGGCCGCAATGTCCGTCGTGGCATCGCCGGAAGCGGCATTCTCGCCCTCTCCCTCGTTCTCCGATTCAGCAACGGAGCCGAGCAACTCGGAACCGCCAATGACTCGGTAGACCCGGTCCGCGCCACGTCCGCGGTAGGTAAGCGTACCGTCGTCCACCGAGACGTCTGCCGTCCGGTCCGCGTTGAGTTGTGAATCGAAAACTGTCAGAACACCAGCGTTTCCGGCTTGATTAAGTGACAAGCGTGCGTTTCCGTACCGCTCCATATCCCAGCCGCCGCCGTAGAAGATCGACCAATCCTGCCCTTCGCTGTCCATGCCGACGAGCACGCCTGAGTTCTGAGGGGCGACGTGGGAGCTGTCAAACACATCCCACACGTCCGCGAACTCGGGCACAAATCCGTCCGCACCGGAGTCAATCGACCCGCTCTCGACCGTCACGTTGCCTCGCACATCAAGGTTGAGCGAAGCCTGGCTGCTGCCACCCTGGATAAAGGCGGGTGGTTGCTGGGTGATCGTGTACGGCTGGCCAGGGGCGTTGGGACGGAGTTGCAATAACGAGTAAGAGCCATGCGCGTTCGTCGTGGTTGGCACGTTGACGGGGTTACCTTGGAAGTCGGTGCCGGTGAGCGTAATGCTTACACCTTCGATCCCTGGCTCGTCGGAACCTTGCTGATGGTCACCGTTACGATCGATAAACACTTTTCCGATGATGTCGACGGGGACAAAGTCCAGCACTTCGACGTCCACCGTCTTGGAAGCCGTCATCGCTCCGCCAGCACCGGAATTGCCGAGGTCGCTCACAGTAGCGGACAACGTTCTGTTGCCATCCGTACTGCTGCGGTAATTCACGCCATTGTTGAGCGCCGTGTTAATCTCGGTGACCGTTCCGGTAAGGCGGATGCCGCCCGTAATCGGCGAGACCGACGCACTGCCCGGGGCGGAAATTGTCAGCGTGCCGACGCTGATGGTCAAATCAACTTGGACGTCATTGCTTCCGGCGTCGAGGTCGCTGATCTGGAACGGACTCGGAGTCGACGAGAAGGTGTTGTCAAAGTCGGTGAGGAACGATTGCTTGCCCGGCACCACGAGGGTTGGCGCATCGTTGATCGGATTGATCGTGATGTTGACGGTATCCGTGTCGAAAAGCACATTGGCCCCCGTACCCGGCAATCCCTTGTCGGTTGTCGTCACGGTCAATGTGTCCGGTCCAAAGTAATTCAGGGTCGGCGTATACGTCAGGCTGCTCAGCGAGTTATTGACCTGCTGAACTGTGCCGGAGATCGAGGTCTGGCTCAGAGTCCCGTGACTCACCGAGAGCGTCACGGTGAGCCCGTCGCTTCCCGCATCGATGTCTTGGACGGAGATTAAGTTGGGGGATGAGAAGCTGAGCGTATTGTCCTCATCCACCGACAGCGGGCCCGCCGGCACCGAGTTAATCGGTCCGTCGTTGACGGGTTGGATGTCGATCGTCACGATGCCAGTGCTGTCGGTGTCTCCAGTACTGCTCGGTGTGTGAGCGGCGTCCTGTTCGATCGTGTAGGTAAACGTATCGGTGCCGAAGAAATCCGGATCGGCCGGCGGAGTATAGGTAAAGGTAGAACCATTGATGGTGAAGCTTCCGCCCTGAGTCGTCGACCCACTTGCCGGGGTTGCGGTCAGCGTGGCACCCACATCCTTGAGGTCGTTGTTCAACGGACTGGGAGTCAACGTGATTGTCCCGGCTCCTTCGGTGCTCGTGTAGGTGTCGCCTGCCGCAAAGGGGAATTGCGGCGGGGCAACCGTCAGAGTAACGGTATCCGTGTCGCTAGCCGTGCCGTCCGAACTGGTGATGGTCAGCGTGTCCGTGCCCACGAAGCCGTCGGTGGGATCGTAAATCAAGCTGCCAATGTTGACGGGCGAGGAACCGCTGAAACTGAGAGAGGTTCCGGTGTTCCCGTTTGACGCCAACGTGCCGTTCAGCACACTGATGGTGACGTTGAGTGCGTTACCTGGATCCGCGTCCGTTACCTGGAACGTGCCGCTCGGGAAGGTATGTGTCCCCGTATTCGCCACGGACACGGCTGGCGGAGTACCGAGCCCGTTGATCGCGTTGATCGGCGGGTCGTTCACCGGATTGATCGTGATGCTGACATTTTTAGTCCCAGTCAGTCCGCCATCGTTGGCGCTAATGGTCAGCGTCACCGGCGCATTGGAATTCAAGAGTGGCGTGTAAGTGATGTTATTGAGCGCGGTGGTAACAGATGCCGGCGTACCGCTGAAAGTCGTCTGGCTGAGAGTGCCGTTATTGGGCGATAACGACAACGTCACCGTGATGTTGTTGCTATCGGGATCGGTGATCGTAAACCCGCTCAATGTAAACGGTGTATCTTCGTTCGTATTCCGCGAATTTGGCCCTGTAATCACCGGCCGGTCGTCGACGGGGTTGACCGTAATCGTCACCGTCGCGCTGGCCGAGGCCGAACCGTTGGTGATCGTATAGTTAAACGTGTCCGGGCCGTTGAAGTTTGCTTTCGGGGTGTAATTGAAGCCATTAACGCCTGACACCGTCACCCGCGCCACGGTGCCGCCATTCGCCGAAGTGGTCGGGATGGGTGCCGTGATCGTTGGCCCCGTACCGGTCGTGATGCTGTCATTGTCCAGAACGTCGATGAAGATCGGCCCGGCGTTTTCATTCACGCTTGCCGAGTCAGGTGCCGCTGTGATCTCGCTGGTGATCGTGATGTCCAGAGAATTGAATCCGATGTCGGCGATACTGACGGCGTTATCGAGTGCGAACACCAGGACATCGTGATCCGGTGCTTGGTCCGACGTATTGCCGAGGAACGTCGCAAGCCCGCCAGCCAGTGCAGTGATCTGAAGCTCGACAAGCACTTCTACATCGCCACCACCAGGCGTCTGATTCGACGTGAAGGCACCGATTTCGTCGATGATCATGTTCGTGCTGCCCGGCGACGCGACACCAAAGAGGCCGCTCTGGCCACTCGAATACTTTGGGAATGCAAAGGTGAACGAACGCGTTTGTTCGCTCCGCGCTACCAGATTCGCTCGATCCGCCGCAGTCGCGTTGGGATTATCCACCTGTAGCACTGCCAGCGTAGGCACGAGCAATTCATCGCTGGTATTGAAGATGGTCACTGTGGGCGACGTTCCGCCCGTGAGTTGGACATCAGCCGCCGTCATCTTCGGGACGTCTGTGTTAGCATACTGCCCACCAAACTTGACCTCGTAGTTGAATTTGACTCCACCGTTCAGCGACCCACCCGTGAAGGGCACGACTTCGGCGTCTCCGAGATCGATATTCGACACTCCCAACAACGCGGTCTGTATGAGACCAGCATTAAAGTCAGCGACGATGTTAGCGTCCGTGTTGAACGGGGCCGGGAGCGTGGGATGCTTGCTTGCATACGTGATCGGAGCGGTCGTTTGCCCGTTGAAGCTCAATCGATAGGTACCACCGGTTGGCGTTCCGCTGAGCTGAATCGTCTGCGACTCGCGCATGTTGACTCGGACCAGACTTTCGTCGTAATCCAGGTCGAAGTAGCCGGCAAACACGCCTTGCGGCGACTGTCGCATATCTTGGACGAGGATTTGAAGAACAAACGTCTGGCCAACCGAGACGCTCGTGATCGGGTTGCCATCCAGATCGGCGGCTTGATGACTGAACGTGACGACGTTGCCCGGCTCGCCTTCCGCCCGAATGATGTGGTTGATCACAAGCAGAGCGTCGAGCGGCGAAACCACACCTTCACCGGTGACGTCCGGCATCATGTGAGAGTTTCCACCTTCGCCTTCGCCGAGCACGCTTGTTTGAACGGAAGAGCTGTCCGTTCGATTGAGATAGTTGACGATGCCAAGCACGTCGATGGCCGAGATGTGACCGTCGTCGTTCACATCCTTCGGTACACGGGAGTTGTGCAGTGCATTAAGGTCAACTGCCAGCAACCTGCGATCTTCAAGCTGCTCCGCCATCAGACGCCGCCGATGCTGTCGGCGTTGACGCTTGGTTGGTGACAACTTGGCCCATGTACGGCTGAATTCGAGAGTTAACTTATTCATGTGTGTGCTCATTTTTCCTACAAATAACCCTGTCGCATTGGAGGCTTAAGGCAGAAACCCTGTACGCGTTAGCTGTCGCTGGCGAACTCCTCGACCACTGAACAACCACTAAGTCCAGGAGTGTAGTAACCTTTACTGAGAAGGGGGCTCAAAGACGGAAGGTAAAACTAGTTCCAGCACGAGTTAAATTCCAGAGTAGTCAGGAATTCTGACGTTTGCAAATAATTTGCGACTTGGGGAAAAAATCCTTCTCAAATTACCTATGCAACTCATTGTGTTAACAGCGTGGCAACTATCCCTTGACGACAGCAACTGCATCGCAAGCCACTCAGAATGCCCATATCTACAGCCATATTCAATAGAACCCGGCCACGGTTCTGGCAAAATGTTGAGCTGAGCGTCCCCCGACAGCGCTCAGTCTGAGTCTACTTGGCTGAATGTGCCGATTGTAACGATTGTCGGGTACCCTCAGGAAAAAGCTGTCCACAGCGGCCCAACATCGTCCGCAATCGTATCGAGTAAGTCCCTGAATTCATCGCATTCCAGTTCAGCCGCGGATGAAGAATCGGTCCCAAACTCTGAACGTGGAACGGTCGATGCGGCGTTATCGACAACCTCAATTGTCTGAATGGTGACCCTGTCCGGCAACTCAAGCGTCGCGTCAGACGCAGGGATGACGTTGCTCGCGACGGCATCAATTGCCACAAACGGTGATGTCAGAGCGAATTTGTGATCGAGTTCTCTCGAATCGGCTCCTACCGCGGCAGACTCACCTTCTCCCAGGAACGCGGTCGCGATCAATCGATTGATGACCAATAGTGCATCGATCGGGGACACAACGCCGTCTCCGTTCACGTCCAAGAACGCGGTAATCACACCTCCGGCGAGGTCGTGCGGACCGACCGTGTTCAGCTCGTTGATAATGACTAATGCATCGAGCGGCGAGTCTGTTCCGTCTCCATTGACGTCGGTCGGCTGTACTGGATTCTGCCAAGACTCGGTGACTTCGAGCGTGACCGTGGCGGTTGCGGTACGACCCTGTCCATCGATCACGGTGTAGGTGAATGAATCTTGGCCCGTGAAGCCCTCAACCGGCTCGTAGTTAATGACTCCGTTTGACTCAATCGAAATCGCTGCTCCACTTGCCGAGTCGCCGACTGACTGAATCGTCAGCGCACCGTTTCGCACGACAAGCGTGATATCTCCGTAGCGGATATCGGCTTCTGGAACCGGCTCCGCGGGAACTAGATAAGCGACGTCCGCGACCGGGCTGTTGGCCGCATATTGTGCGTCGAGCGTAACGTCCCAGCGGAGTTCGGCCTCGTTGCTTAACACATGCAATCGATTGACTGACGTCCCTGCCGCGATGGTATAGGAATCGTTTGCCGCGTGAGGCCCGTTCAAATCGAATGCCAGCGTGAACAATTCCAGTTCGTCACCGCCTAGCGCATCGAAACCAGCTTGAAAGGCACCGATGTCGTTCAAGCGGCCTTCCGCCAGCACATTGCCACCGATTCCGTTCGGGTAGGCGGCACCAAACTGAATGTCGAGCCCGAGCGGGCCGTCCGTCGAAATCGTGGGATTAATGGCGTCGACGTCGTACACAATATCGAAGTACGCGGCACCGATGCCCAGCTGTACATCGCTTGGTGAGCGCAGATCCTGGACCAAAGTGCGAACCACTAACGATTCATCGGCGGCAACTTGGTGAACCGGTTCGCCGTTCGGACCAACCGCTTCCAAGCGAATGCTGACCGGGACAGGCACAACATCGATCTCGACCGTCGTGACGGAGGATTCCGCGTGCCCGTCCGTCAGCTTGTAGGCGAAGCTATCGCGACCGAGATAATGCTCGTCCGGAACATACCTGAAGGAACCATCCTGTTCGAGGTGCAAGGAACCATGCGACGTGCCATCAACGAGCACCGCCTCGAGCTGATCGCCATCGACGTCCCAGTCATTGGCGGCAACGCCAATGTTCGTCCCCACCGTCAGCGCTCGATTTTCACGCGCTCGATACGAATCACTCCGTGCAACGGGTGCATCGTTGACTGGCAACACGGTAACGGAGACTTCGATGTGCGATTGGCCGTCGATCGAGTACGTGAATGATTCGACGCCATTAAAGTTTGCAGCGGGTGCGTAAAGCAGCGTTGTCCCCTGATCGCCAATCGAAATCGAGCCGCCCGCGCTGCCGTGACTGACCGAGGCAATCGAGCCAGCGCTGCCGGTCGTGATTTCGATCGTCGCGTTACCGTATCGAATTCGACCGTACGGAACTGCTTCGACCGGGTCGTAGAACAAGGCATCGGATAACGGAACGTCGTCAGCTGGGTCCGCCTGGAAAGTCGTCATCCCGAGATTCGGTAGATCGTTTTCGAGTACTGACAATTCGGCTTCTGCGTCTTCAAGGACCTGGAAAGAATCCGCTTCGCCTCGCGCTGGCGCGGCACGAAAACGGGCCGCGAACAGCAACGATTCTCCCGTTCCCAACGGTGTTGTAGCCGTTTGAAAGGCACCGATTTCGTTGAAGATCCCCGGCACGGACGCGTCTGTGTGAATGCCGTTGTGGTACTCCGATCCGAAGTCGATCGCGGGGCCTGTAGTTCCGACGGTCGATTCAACAGGATGAACGCCGGCGCGTTCGTACAGCAGATCGAAGTAGGCGGCATACACACCGTGATCGACGCCCGGACCACGCAGATCCTGAACAAATGCCTGCACGAGAAACTCTTGTCCCGCATCGACCGACGAGATCTCACGTCCTTCGAGGTCCGTCGTCGCCAAGCGGATGTCCAACTGGTCGTCCAGCGCCGCCGCCGGTTGCACGTGAACGGTGACTTCCGCCGTACTCGACCCGGCCGGCCCAGAGATCGTGTAAAGAAACTGTTCGCTCCCGCCGAATCCGGGCGCTGGCGTGTACGTCACGCCGCTTCCATTCGGGGTGACCGCCACCGCACCAAGTAGGCCCGCGGCGTGAACCGCAACAACGCTCAACGTGCCGTTACCGAGGTTGACGTCGTTCTCCAGGACGGCGAACGTCTGAGTAGCACTATTGACTTGCACCTCGTACGTGTCGTCGACAGCTACAACCGCGGGCACGACGGTGAGGGTGACTCGACCGAAGAGAATGTCCTCGAGCGCCACCGCCGCGTCGACATCGTACAACAGCGTTTGACTGCCCGGATCATTCTCGGCAGGATTTGCTTCAAAGACGACATGGCCAGGCGAGTTCGCGTGGAACGGGATCTGAAACACTTCGAACGCACCGGCGCCAAGCGGAGCGGAACCCGAGAACGCTCCTACCTCGTCGATCTCGCCCGGTGTGGATGCATCTCCGACCTGATTGTTCGCGTACGAAGGACCATACGTGATCGGCCCAGCGACCTCGGCGGCACCAGACGTGTAATGCACATCCAGGTACGCCGCGAACACGCCGGACGGAACATCTCGCAAGTCTTCGGCAGTGACATGCAATACGAAATCATGCCCGACGGTGACGGCGGAAACCGGACTCCCCGCTCGATCCGTGATCTTCAAGTCGTAAGCAACGCGGTCTTCGTGCGCAACAACTCGCTGCACTTGCACCGTGACGCTTGTTGTATCTTCCTGGCCATCCGCCATGATCGTATACGTGAATTGATCCCTCCCGACAAAGCCCCGATCAGGCGTGTAGACTAGCAGCGTGCCGTGATTCGCAATCGTCACATCACCATGCGAGTTGCTTGTATCAACTCCGGTAATCACAAGCGGACTGCCGGTCGTATTCTTGTCGTTGTCCAAGACCGCGAACAGGTTCTCGGCGCTATTCTCATGCACGACTCGAACATCGGCGATGGCGTCGACCGCCACGTCTGGCAAAGGCTCCAGTATCTGCAGCGTCAAGCCACCGTACATGACAAGTTCGGTCGGGACGGGATCATCGCGATCGAAGAGCAAAATATCGTGGGCGGGGGATTGGTCAGCGGCGTTCGTGGTAATCTGCGCTTCGCCCACGTGCGTGGCCACTAAACGGATGCCAGCCAACAGTTGCTCGCCCGGCCCCGGCGGATTCGTATCGGTAGCGAATGTTCCCAATTCGTCGACCTGTCCGGTCAAAACATCTCCAGATCGACCATTTCCGAATCCACTTGCGTAAACCAACGCAGCTTGCCCCGCGTCGTCCGGCACCGAAAAGAAACTGGATGGATAGAGAACGTCGAGGTAAGCACCGAAAACCCCCGATGCATCGTGTCGCAGATCTTCCACTGACGCCAGCAGGACGAACTCTTCCCCTTGATGGACCGCCTCGAGCGGTTCCAAGGTGTGCGGGTTCACGGCGTTCAACCGCACCGCCAGCAACGGATTGGGTCCTTCTCCCTCGGCCAACCCGGCCAGTAAGGTTCGTTCTTCGAGCGATTCAATCTGCAGCGGTCGACGACGGTCAAAGGATCGACTTGGCGCGAACCACGAGCGTCGAGGGCGAGTACGCTTCTTCGGCTTTGGCTGTCTCATAACAGGGCACTCTCCTCCTGGAACCGCCGCCGATCGGCTAACGGTCGTTACCTTGTTCGTCATGCTTGGGCATCGCGTAGACAAGCATGCAGTGTAAACGCCAAGCCTCGCTCGGATTATTCATCAGCCGCCTGGCGCTAGCCTGCGGTTCTCGCGAACTTCGAGAGAACCGCAGGCT
>JAQBZB010000316.1 GCA_027622275.1 Planctomycetota bacterium
CCACTGGAAGCGGCATAACCAATTGGCACCATCCAACTTAAACAAGAGACAGATCTAAAACAGTCGAAAAAGCCAGAAGGATCTTTTGCTTGAAAGCGTCCAGTGGCAGGATCGTAGTACCTTGCGCGGTTAAAGCTGAAATCTGTCTCATGCTCTATCCGCTCGCCAGCGAATAAAAATTCATTAGTTACAGAGGCAGCTACGCCGCCCGCATCGACCACCCGAGTTGATCCAAAAGCGTCATAGCTGTACGACTGAAGAACCGAAGCCGACGAGTTTGTGAGATCACTCGTCGATCCAATCGCGTCGATGATGTAATAGGCCGGATTGGTTTCGCCAGGCAGCAAGCCTCTGATGCGCCCATCGCCGTACGTATAGCTTGCCTCCACTGCGCCGGCGTCGTCGAGTTCCAACAGGACTTGCGTAAATTCCCGGTTCGGATCGTTGACGAACGTGGTCCGCTCGCCGTTGACGACTTTGGCGATGCGGTCGCCGTTACCATCGTAGATGTATTCGATGCGGTTGGTGCCGTCCTCGACGGCGGTGAGCAGGTTGCGGTAGTCGTACTCGTAGTGAACTGTGTCGGTGGGCGTGACCATCATCACCACGTTGCCACGTGGGTCGTAGAAGAACTCTTTGACGGGATTGCCGAGGTCGTCAGTGATGCTCTCCAGTCGGTTGTCCTGGCCGTAATGATAAGTTTCCACGACGGCGACAGCGGCACCGGTGCCGTCTGGGTCGATGCTGGTGCTTAAGCGATTGCCGTTGTCGTCGTAGGTGTACGTGACGACCTGACCATCGGGATACTCCGCAGTGACGAGCCGGTCCAGCGCGTCGTATCCGTAGACGTAGCTGCTCGTGATGCCGGATCGCTCGATATCGACCCCCGTCCGATTGCCGTTTGCGTCGAGCGTGTAGTGAAAGCCGGTAACGACTTCCGGGACCGTGTTCGTGTAAACCAGATCGGTGATCCGGCCGTACACGTCGTAGGTGTAGGTGCTGGTGATGTTGTTGGGGAGCGTAACGGTCTTCATCAGGCCGTCGGGATAGTACGTGTAGGTCGTGACGTCCGTCCCCTCGGTCACGGTCTTTAACCGCCCCGCAGCATCGTAGGTGTAGGAGACCAGGGTACTGTCCGGATACGTGATCGAAGTGACGCGGTCAGTCAAATCGTACGTGTAGCCGATCGTGCCCAAACTGCCTGGCAGCGTGATCGTTCGCAGGCGATCCAGCGCGTCATAGGTATAGCCGGTCGTGCCGGCACCGAACGCCGTGTCGGTTACCTGGATGAGATTGTCGTTGCCATCGTAGGTATACCCACTCGCATCCCCGATTTGCGGACCATCGACAACGAGCAGCCTGCCAAGGTCGTCATAGATGTAGGTCGTATCCCGCCCCAACGCGTCGGTCTCGCGCGAGGGATTGCCCAGCAAGTCGTATTGAGTTCTCGTCTGGTCGGCCATTGAGCCGACACGAGTCACGTCGAACAACAATTCAAACGGACCGGGACCACTGCTCGGCGTGATGACGATCAGGACGTTCTCGCCTTCCTGTAGTTGCTCGGACGACGACGCGGCGACGCCCGTGAGTTGGTAATTCAGCGTGTATTGCGCATCGGTGGTGAACGGCGCGGAGAGCAACCGATGGTCTGGCGACCCAATCTGGATGCGCAAGCTGTAGGCGGGATTGCGGGCTCCGCCATTGCCATAGACGCGGGCGTAATACGTTCCGGCGGGAAGACCCTGGAAACTGACTCGCTCGTTGTCGCTGACCGTCTGGCTGCGGCGAATAACCGTGCCGCTGTCGTCCAGCACTTCCAGGTTCAGGTTGCCTTCCGAGTGATCGAAGAGAATGCGAACATAGTCGCCGCGCACGCCGGTGGTCGCCGTGTCGAAGCGGAACCAGTCTTCGCTGTCCTCCATCATCGCCAGATCACTGATCACCGTCACCTCGCCGACCGTTCCCAGGTTGGGCGAGTTGACCGCGCCTGATGCAGCGGCATCAACCTCCGCCTTGCTGTCGTTCTGTTCGTAGGCGTCTTCGACACTGGGAAAGCTCGAATAGAACAGCAAGTACGGCCCCGTCGACAGCGTCGGCGCGCCGACGGTGACAGGTTCGGGGCCGACCACCAGATAATAGTCATCCGCCTGCGAGATAATCCGCTCGAAGACAGCCACGCCCGAAACGGGATCAAACCGCAACGACTGTGCGCCGCCAATCACCTGGCCTGCGCTATTGGCAAGCAATGTGAAGGGGAACAGTTGGCTGGCACCTTCACGTTGGACCGTCATGCGGATCAGCTCGCCCGCCTCCAATTGACCGAGATGGAAGAAATCCACGTCGGATGCCGCATCAATCTCGCCGCGCCAAAGCCCTTCAACGCCAGTCAAGTTGTAGACGAGACTGGTCGTCTCGACCGGATTGCGATAGTCGAACGCGGAGATGGGCCGCGCGTTGGGGATGCTGTTGTTGTTAGCGTTGTCCGAAATCGCCAACGACAGCGCGTAGCTGCCCGTCGAGATGACGTTCGCAAAGTCTGCACCCGGCGGATAGTCGACAGTGAACGTGTAAATCGCTGTTTCAGGCGCAGTAAACAACAACACAGAATCGAAGCCCGGTCCAGATTGAAACAGCGCATCGCTTGTCGAGAACCCGCCGGGCCCGCTGACCTGTAACCCTGGTCCATAGAATCCGCCCGGTGTGGTCGCCGCTAAGGTCACCGCTTCACCTGCAACCAGTGTCGCAGTGTAAACGTCGGTCGCGGCGACGCCGTTACCGATGCCCCGTACCGCCACGTTGCCGCCCGCCACCCGCAGCGGATCCAGATTGGTGGTCGGTTCTGTTTCGAGTGGCACCGTGCTTTCATAGATGCCCGCTTCCAGCGTGAACGATCCAATCGTGTCGCTGATCCGATTGACCGTGAACGTGTAGCTGCCCGTTGTCGGCACAACGACATCGACGATGGCGGAATCGAGCACGCCGTTAAGGGCGTCGTCATTGGTTGCCAGTTCGCCACCAGGGCCTGTGATCGTCAGTTGAGGATCCAGGTTCTCATTAATCCGCAGTTCCCAAAACAGCAGTGTCGCATCAAGTCCGCCGATAGTGTCGTCGGTCACTTGTAATTGCCAAGTGCCGATCGCATCGGTTCCGTCAAACACATTCAACGCCGCCTCCGGTCGATGGCGGCCGAAAAACGGAGGTGAAGCGGCCACGTCGTCGATGGCGATTGTTGCTTCGTCGTCGAAGATCGTGCTTAGATACGTGTTACCGTCGGCGCCATTGTCCGTCGATAATTCGATCAGCGTGCCATCGGGTGATCGCAGGAAGATATCGAGATCATCCAGATTGCGATGGTCGATCGTCAGCCGCACGTCCAGATCGTCAATGGTCACGTTGCTTGCTATCTGGATGTCGGAAGTGGCGGTCGCGCCACTGGCTGGAATGATTACATCCGTGTTATTGCCAAATGCGCGCCGCGCCGCTCCAGGTGTCTGTACCGAAGCGCTGATCCGCTGCCCGGCGGTCAGATCGATCTAGTACAACTGCTCATCGCTGGCATCTGTGATTGTGCCGTTGACTTGGAACCATGAAATCCCTTCACTCACACCCAGCGGCTCAGCCGTGACCGGCTGTTCGGCCATGCCTCCGGCCGGCAACACGGTGATCGTCCGCTCGTAGTAGTTGTCCGTTTCCAAGGTTTCATAGGCCGAATCCAAATAATCGACCCACAGCTTGAACGTGTGCGTGCCCGGCGAAAGCGGTCCTACCGCTCGATCGTTGGCGAGCAAGGTCAGGAAGTTGGAGCTGGTCGTTAAACCATTCCAATCGAATTTTTGGCCCCCGCTCCCCGTGACTTCCATGTGGATCGAGTACTGTGAAGCCAAGCCGAGACCGTCGTTCAAAGACGCCCGATTGAAGTATAGGACTTGATTATCAAAATACGGGCCGTCGTAAGTGTGATCGTCCGTACCGCCCAGCTGCGCGATGCCAATGGGGATTACGGAATTCCAACTGGGATACTGCAAGGGGAGCAAGTTCGGTAGATCACCGCTGAGATCCTGCACTACGAGATTGTCGAAGTCGGCGATCGCGAGATCATTCCTGTTGTTGCCACGCAGAATCACTTGCTCGAAGGATGTGCCACCCCATACCACCCCCGTATAGATCGGTACGCCGGCGTAAGAATAGTTGATAGTGTTTGCGTTGGCGTCCACATCGATGATCAAGTTCTCGTAAGAACCGACCGTCCAATTGGCACCCGTATCGACATACTGCAAGCCGCCGCCCGGATCATCCAATACGTAGATATCTCCCGAGTACCAAAAGAGTACTTCCGCGGACTTCAAGCTCTGCGAGGGAGCTTGGGCGATCACATAGTGGGCAGCACCTCCGGTGGCGCTGATTGCCACATCGACGGAAAGCGAGTAATGGCCAGCAGCCAGAGTACCCAGGTTGGGTGAAAAAGCGCCGACGCTGACTTCGCCCAAAGCCGGGTCGTGTTCGATCCGCAGTTGCTGCGATCCACTCTGCGGGTTAACTGCCGAGATGATCGGCTGCACCGTGTTGTCGGCAGCAAAGGACCAACCGCTCTGAGATCCGATAAACCCGGTCGAAAAACCTTCGGCAGCTTCAAACCCGGTGACGAGTAAGTTGTTGTCTTCAGCACCCGCCGGTCGTATCAGCCCCGATCCTGCGGATTGTTGGAGTGTCTGAGAAGTTGAAGCTCCATCGCTGACGATACTGTCGTTCTCGCTTAACACCGCCAGCCCACCAACGCGAACAACGTGCGCCCCTGGTGACTTGCCGGTGTCTTCAACAAAGGTCGTTCCACCGACCGTGGATAAGGACGCTAATTGCGTGCTCGAGCCGGCAAGAGTCAATCCCAACGAAGTGGCTTGTTCGACATCAACGCCGCGACTGTCGCCAAGATTGCTCGGTGTTAACCTCACCTCGCCCACACTTGTTGCAATCGTTTGAGACGATGTCGACATGGTCAGCGGCACATCAGCTGTACTAACCTTTCCGCCCCCACCGAATTCTGCTCTGGATGACAACAGCCGTGCATCGCTAGAGATAATGCTGCCGTCGTGTGCGTGGACCAAAGAACTGACTGGCATTGGGCTCAAGAGCGCCGTGCTGATGCTTGCCTGTCCGAATTGAATCGCTTCGGCGAAGACGCTCGATCGAGTCGCCAGACTGTCAGCTTCTTTGAGAGAGCTAGGGAGACTAAGTACAAGACGCACCTCAAGCTGCTCAAAGAACGCACGCCTTGAGTAGCACTCATGCCCTCTTTTGGCACTTCGTGATCGGACACTCCGGTTACGCTTCCACCAAGATGACTTCATGATTTGGACTCTTTGCAATGCTTTGCAGTGGAGAGGGAAGCTTCTCGCCCGTAGACAGCGAGACTGAACAGCTCAAGTCGGAACGCAGATGGTATTTCGCGTCGCGGGCAGGGAGCCCTGCATTGACGACGAAAGGTTCAGTCCAGTTGAACCCACGATTTAGCAAGCGGGAGACGAGGGAAAAGTTGCCGGGAGATTTGTAGGGCTGCCCAATGCAAGGAGGAGATTCGCTTGTGGATAGGCACCAGATGCTGGCTTCAAGGATCAGCACACGTAACGACAGGGTGCCGCTTGAGCCGGCTTGTCTTGGCCGAACTGAGTACTCCGCCGACACAGCATCCGCCTCCTGAGTGGCACAAGTTCATCGACTTGCGAATCGCATGAAGTAGAACACCCCGGAACGCGGAAGGCAATACTCTGCGTATCATTCTCAAAAAACTTGTGCAATGACAACCAGATCCTGAATACATCCGCGCTTTCGTTGCGGGGTGAGGTGATCGCGTCCTGCGTGGGCCACGGCTTCAGACCAAACTGCTCATGAGGGCGTCTCACGACCGGTTTCCGGCTGCGCGCAGTTGCCGACAACTCCGCCGCATCGAAACCCGCCGCCCCTAAGACGCGGCGGTGACGCACACCGCCTGCACTTGGCGAGTTGCGTTAACCTGCGTCGGTGAAACAAACCGAGAGCAGGTCAACGCGCGTAGTCATCTTGATTTTCGAGCCTTTCAGCTTCCCCTGGTCGAGTGTGACCAAGATGATGCACTCACGACTCAGCTAAGTACAAATGACAAAACGTCCTGTGAAGTTTTAGCGCAATCAAAAACTTCGCCGGAGATCGCGCGCTACGCGCGCAGCGGCTCCAGTTCAAACTGTTCAGGAGGGCGCAGCGCGTGTTCTCGGCCTCGCAGCGGATGCCGCTGCGCGCATCGGTCTAAAAGACGGAGGGGAGTTACCCAGACTCTTCCGTCCGCTGCGGGGCGCCCGAAAACCAGCGCAAAAACAAGGCACGTTTGACGGCGCACCTCAACGTGCGTCATAAACGGTAGCCTCGATCAATTTGGGACAGGCGAGTGAGTTTCGGCGCTTTCGCACCCGATCAACCCAAGATTCAATGACATTCGACTTGCGGTGGGTAACTATCCTCCACTTGTCATTCAAGACTGCACACGAACATTCGAGTTTAGTGGTTGCGGAGATTCCACCTTTGAAGGCCGCCATCCAAATGACAATGTTACGTGTCGCCAACAGATCCGTCAGGCCACTCTAACGTCCCGCGTGTCTCGGCAAACGGACGAGCCGGACGTTTTTTCGCTGCTTCTTCGTCGATGTCGATCCCCAGACCCGGTCCGGGTGGCAACTCGGCATATCCGTCGGCGTATTTGATGTGGACGCCGCCGTAGAGTTCTTCTTCCCAGTCGGCGTACTCGCGAGCTTGGTTGAACTCGTGGATGACGCAGTTCGTCGTGCTCGCATTGACATGCAGCCCGGCCAATGTCATGACGGGACTTTGCGCGTTGTGCAGCGCGACGTCGATGAAGTGCGCTGCGGCCATCGACGCGATCTTCTTGCATTCCGTGATCCCGCCCGCGTGAATGACATCGGGATTCACGTAGCTGATCAAATGCCGGTCGATCATTTCTTGAAGACCGAACTTCGTGAATTGGCTCTCGCCCTGACATAGCGGGACCTTGACGTGATCGGCCAGCCACTGCATTTTGCCAAGGTCCGACGTGAGCATCGGTTCTTCGACAAAGAACGGACGCAGCTCTTCCACGCGTGTGCAAAATTCAAGAGCCATCTCCGGCGTAAACTGGGTGTGCGCGTCGTAGAGAATGTCGAAATCATCGCCAGCGGCATCGCGCATTTGCCGAAGGCGTGTGATTTCGGCTTTCACATCGAACGGCTGCTTGATGACGCTATCGACGGCGATGTTGGGACCGGTCTTGACCGCGGTAAAGCCCTGTTCTTTCGCCTGCTGGACCGCCTCGGCCGAGCCACCGCCAATGTAGAGCCGAATCTTCTTTTTGGCCGCGCCGCCCAAAAGTTGATAAACGGGAGCATCCAGGACCTTACCGGCGATGTCCCACAACGCGATGTCCACGGCACTCACGGCACTGTTCAGGATCGGTCCGCCACGCCACCGCGGCCAGCGATACATCGCTTGCCAGTGTTTTTCGATCTCCATCGGGTTCTTGCCAACGATATACCGTTCGTGCTCTTGGATCGCGGCAATCATCGTCGCGGCTCGACCACGGATGCCGCCTTCTCCCACACCCGTGATCCCGTGGTTGGTGTAGAGCTTGACAAACACATAGTTCATCGAGCCGGTCCAAACCGGAATGACTTTCAGCGCGGTGACTTTCAGATCGTCCGGGATCTTGGCCTGAAGTTCTGTTGGGAAAAGTGATTGTCCGATGGCGTGGCCGGCGGTGCCAGCCATGCCGGCTTTGAGGAACGCTCTGCGGTGCATAGTGATCTCCATCGTTTCTTGGGGAGAGGGCTGTCGCGGTACGTATGAACCGAGCCAGCTTGTAGCTTTCGTCGTACAAACGCTGGCGAAATCGTTGTCCTGTTCCACTCGGTCGTGTCGCCGTTTCCAAATCAGAGCGACGGTCGCGAGCCGATGACGACGTTGCCGTCAACAACATCCCTGATCCGGCGAAGACCTGCAAGCGTCGACGAGTATACCAGCCGTGTTTTTCGCTGATCGTGACACCGACTCATCTTTCGGTCTGTTACCAACGACGCTCCTTCAACGGTTGCCAATTAAGCGTGAGTGATCCACGGGTCATTCAGTGCTCTCAGACCGATTTGGATGCGAACTTCGGTTGCGCCCACCTCCGCGCGCGACGGCTGCGGCCAAGCTGTGATCGGTGTGGTCCAATCTTGCAGAAGAAGTTGCAGGAGGTTCGAGTTTGTGTGGGCTGCTGCCTGTATGTGGGATTCTTTATCGCGACCGAGGCAGGCGCTCGCGTATGAAGTCGGCCATGTGCTCGATGGCCTCGCGCGATTCCGGCAGCCGCCTAATCTGGAACACATGGACCATACCCGGCCAGACTTCGAGCTTCACGGGGATCCCGTCCGAAAGAGCCTTCTTCGCCACCCGGACGCTGTCGTCGCGCAGCATTTCGTGCTCGCCGACCTGAATCAGCAGTGGCGGAATGCCGCGGTAGTCGCCGAAGACGGGTGAAGCCAGCGGGTTGCGGGGATCCGTCTTATCCAGATAGCGAACCCGAAACTCGGGCATGGTACGCGCACTAATAATGGGATCATGGACGGTCTTCAGGGACTCGCTCGCCAGCGTGAAATCCGTGGCCGCCGAAAGGGCAATTCCTCCCGCCGGGAGCGGCCGCTTGCGGTCTCGCAGCGCCAGCAGCGTTGCCAGAGTCAGGTTGCCGCCCGCCGAATCTCCGGCGATGAATGTAGCCTTGGCAGGGCCGGGGCCGGACGGCCCGTTCGCGATCAGCCAGTCGTGAGCGGCGATACAATCCTCGAGCCCGGCGGGGAAAGCGTGCTCCGGTGCCAGTCGGTAGTCGGGCAGGAGGACTGCACACTTTGCCGCCACCGAGATGTCGGCCGCCAGCGGGAGATAGTTTCCTCCCGACCCTGAGACCCAGCCGCCACCGTGCAGATACAGGAGCCGGAGATCGGGGTCCGCGCCGGGTGCAAGGACCCATTCACAGGGAGTATCCCCGATCTTCGAGCGAATCAACTTGACTCCTTCGACGGTGGGCTCGTTGCGTGCCCCCATGCCCGCCCGCAACCCCTGCAGATCGAAGTCTGCTGTGCCGAACGGCGTGCCCTTCCTCAATTTCTCCAGGTATTCGACACCTTCCCGCGAGACCGCCTTCGGCTTGCCCTCCGGAGCCGCCGAGGGGGGAGGAACATCGCCTTGATCCTTCTTGGGAATCGCCTGGGAGTGTTCTTGAGCAAGTTTCGGCGGTTGTGGCTGGTGGTCGTCAACAGCATACGCGCTAACTGTAAAAACACAGACCAGCAGCGCCATTCCGGCAAATCTCTTCATCGCAAGCCTCTGATATAGTAATGACTAGACGCGTGACACCATCTTGACCACGGCGGACGAAGCCCGCAGAGTTCGTCATCTCGCGCTCTTCTCGGTCCGGCATTTTACATGCACTTCGACATTTTCCAAATGGATCGAGCCCGACTTGCGGCCATCTAGGGTAAGCAGGTTCAACAAAGGACCGTTTTTTCGGAATGACGATCGCTGATCCGGCGCTCATCGGTTGCGCCCACCGACGCTTGAAGACGACCTGCCATCACGACGTGATTCTGTAAGACCGACGCGCGCAACGACGAACAAGGGCGGGACCAGGCTACTGCAGTATCGATTCTAACTTCGATTCGAGCTTGATTCCCGTCGATTCCCGTTCGCCGTAAAAACTTAGGTGCGAGCAACGAACTCCAGAGCGCTGCCTTCTTCATGCCGAAGGAGGCGACGGGGCTTCGTGCCGGGGTGAACCGGATGGAGTTCGTCGACGGCACCATGTGGGAAAGCCAAGCACTGACCTGCAAGCGAGATAGTAAAAGCCCGCATACCGCAGCTGGACCGAGACGTGCGGGTCTCGACTACCGCTTCTCAATTCGATACAGATGCGACTGAGTTCGAATGTAGAGCGCTCGACCTGCGGCGGCCGGCGACGCAATGATGCCGTCCGCCAACTTGTTCTCGGCGAGCCGCTGAAACTTCTTACCGGGAACGAGCACGGAACTCACACCTTGCTCGTTAAAGCAGTAGATCTTCCCGTCGCCGTACAGTGGCGACGCCGAGTGGTTGCCGCCGACGCGCTCTGTCCAGTGCTCCTGGCCGCTCTTGGCGTCGAGGCACATGGCGATACCGCCGTCGTTAATGATGTACAACTCGTCGCCGACGACAAGCGGCGACGGCACGAACGGTGCCCCTCGGTCAAGTTTCCACTCGACGTGGGTCTGCGTGATCTCACCCTTCCCGTCGGGGCGAACGGCGTACAGTTTCACTTCGGCCACGTTCTCGAATCCCTGCAGAAAAACGAGCCCGCGCCACGTCACGGGTCGGAACACCTCCGAGAATCCGTCGTAGCGCAACCACCAGATCTCACGGCCGGTCCGCGCGTCATAAGCGGCGGCGTGATCGGCTGCGGAACTCACCACTTGTGGAACTCCGTCGACGGTGACGACCAACGGCGTCGAGTACGCCATCAGCGGCAGCGGCGGCGATCGCTCCTTGAAGTGCGTGCGTACCGTGTTCCAAACGAGCTTACCCGTTTGCTTGTCACGGCCAACGCGCACTTTAGGCAACTTGGGGTAGCGCGGTAACTAGATATTGATTAAACAA
>JAQBZB010000317.1 GCA_027622275.1 Planctomycetota bacterium
GTTGTCTACAAACACATTAAGTCTGCGAGGACTCGCTTCTTGTCAATACAAGCTTAGTGCCATTGGGACAGGCCCGCTGGGGTCTCGACTTGGATTCCGTTCACTGCTAACTCACAAATCTCTTGTTCCAACGAGACAAGCTCGTTGGGGACGGGCGTCCTTTGGGAAGTCGTCGCGGAACAAACTCCAGATAACCCGCCGTCGAAGAACCTCCCAACTTTCTAATAGCCCACTGTACGACTACCTCTAGCCCGGATTATTCATGAACCGGTCAGCATTCTTCAAAATATACGTTGGTGAAAAGAGTTAGGGCTATCTTGCCCAAAACACCGCGCAAATCAGCCGCCACGCGCTAGCGAGCGGTTCTCGCGAAGTTCGCGAGAACCGCAGGCTAGCGCCAGGCGGCTGATGAATAATCCGAGCTAGGAAGCATCGTCATGTCTAGACAGAGTCAACCACAACGTGGCTACACCTTCACCGAGATTCTGGTGGTGATCGCCATCATCGGAATTCTGGTCGCGTTGTTGCTCCCAGCCGTGCAGGCAGCTCGCGAGGCGGCGCGGCGTTTGAATTGTGAGAAGAACTTGGAGCAACTGATCCTCGCGGTGCATAACTACGAGATGCTGCACCAGGTCTATCCGCCCGGTACGATCAACGCGACCGGGCCGATTCAAACGCTGCCGCAAGGCTATCACCACAACTGGATGATTCAGCTGCTGCCTTACCTGGAGCAGAAGAACGCGGACGCGCACATTGACCGGCTGGTTGGTGTTTACCATCCAAACAACATGCCGGTGCGGCGGCTCGACATGCACATCTTTAGCTGTCCGTCGGCACCACACGCACACGCTGCTTACAGCGACTATGCCGGCGTCCACAACGACATCGAAGCGCCGATCGACGTCACGAACAACGGGACGTTCTTTCTGAACAGCCGCGTCGGCTATTTCGATTTGCAGGACGGCAGTTCGAATACGTTGTTCATCGGCGAGAAACATACGTATGCCGGCGATCTGGGCTGGATGTCGGGCACCCGCGCGACGCTCAGGAACACAGGCGTATCAATCAATTCGCCAGCTGTCAGGAATGTGCGCACCCGACGATATTGGCAATACCCAACTGGCTCTCCGCCCGGCTTGGAGCCTGGCGAGTTTACGACGGAAGCGATGCCGTCCGATGAAGAAATGCTCGACTCGCTGTTTGGCGAAAAATCACAGCGATCCAGGATTCTAAGCGGGTGGCCAATTGTCGATGAACGCGCAACCGTTTACGAACTAGACGACTCGTACGAAAACGGCATGGGGGGAATGTCTGGAGCTATGGGGGGCATGTCGGGCGCGCCGGAAGACACGTATGACGCGGAGGCTGTTGCCCGAGCGGAAGCGGCGATGCAACTCACCCTATCTGTTTTCACCGAGAATCCCACGCTCGCCGTGGGAGGCTTTGGCAGCCAACATCCGGGCGGCGCGCAATTCGCCCTCGGGGATGGCAGTGTTCGCTTTTGCGCGGAAACGATCGACCCCACTACCTTTCTACAGCTCGGTCATCGCGCGGACGGCCGGCTGACAGGCGACGAATGGTAAGTGTGCCGGGGAATCTGACAGAAAGATGGATGACAGAAAGATTATTCTGCCTTCATTTTTCCGTCATCCATCTTTCTGTCACTTCCTACCCGAGCCAATCTCCCAAGATCTCGTCGATTGCTTCTTCTAGCTCATTCGACTTCGACTCTTCCTTGCGAGCCTGTTGATCGGCCGCGATATTCGCGATCGCATCGTCGATCACAGCAGCGGCAAACTCGGAAGCAGTTGCCGGCAGATCGATCGTGTCGGGCAATCGGCGATGCAACTTGGCGGGTTGTTCGAGCAGCGAAGCGACTCGCTCCGAGGCACCGTTCAACCAACTGCCGACACGTTGGAAGATGCTCGACTTGGCCTCACGCTCTTCTCGAACGACGACCGCAGGCGTACGTTGTGTCGTCGCTGCGACGATCGCGGACGGGACAATCGCCTGTGCGGCATCGAGCGACTGGCTCGTCGGTGATGCCGTTGTCACCGCGACGAACGCAAACGCAGATGCTTCACCTTCAGCTGCGGAACCGCCGCCGTTCAGGAAATTAATCACGTTCAGGACGTCACTGGGCGCCATGAACCCGTCACCGTTCACATCCAAGAATGCGTTCGGAGGCATGTACTGCGAAGCGGCTGGAAGCATCTCCGCCAGCTCTCCTGCGCCGTGCTGGTTCAACGCGTTGATAATCAGCAGCGCGTCCAAAGGCGAAACCTTGCCGTCGTTGTTCACATCACGCTTGTTGGTCGCGTTCTGATACGAAACGACTCCCGTTCCGCCACCTGTATCATCGCCGCCGCCCGTATCACCACCGCCATCGACGGCCAGCGACGCCGGCGGATCAAAGTTGCCGAACACCGGCAATTCCGTCTTATCGCCAAACTCGAACGAAATATCATTGCCGAGCGGAGTCGGAGCAAAGGGCTTGAAGATCGCCGAAGGCACGGCGCCCGATCGATCCGAGATCAAGATGCGGAACTCTGCCGGTTGCACTGGCACCGGTTGTGTCTGTGACGGCGGAGCCGAAGAGAAGACACCGAAGTCGTCGATGCCGTCCAGGTTCCAATCGCCAGCCACCGGTCGTTCGGTTTCGCCCGGCAAGCCAAACACGACGACATCGTCTCGTTTGCCATCGCGATTCACATCGAAGTACCACTGATTGTTCAGCGCGTCAAAGATCGCCAAATCGTCGGCTCCGTCGCCGTTAAAATCGCCGACGATCGGCCGGAAGAACGAAGCGAGATCAACGACGGTCGGCGGTGCTACCGGGTTGACCGGGAACTGCTGCCGTGCCGCGATCAACGCGGGAATCTCGGGATACGTGGACTGATCCAACACGATGACGGTATCGTTTCCATCAAGCTGGTTGTTGCCATTCGTATCGAGAATCCAACGTACCTCGTAACGACGAGTCGGGCGCAAACTGTTCGGCGCTGGCGGGTCCAGACGGTTACTGAAGCTAAGCAGACCGATCTCGTCGCCCGAGTGAGCTGCGCTAAAATCACCTGCCACCGGCTTGCCAGGAACCTGGAACTCGGCAGTGGGCACAGAAACAAAGTCCGCTGCTCCGTCATGATCAAAGTCGAGCAGGAAGCGGAACTGCGGATTGATCTGGCCGGGCTGCGTGGCCGGAGTCTGACCGTAAACACCGATCTTGTCGAAGCCCGAGGCGTTCATCGTCATCGTGGCCGTATTGAAGTTGCCGGTGAAGTATTCGTCGGTCGGCGTGCCGATGTGGTAGATGAAGTCACGATTAACAGCCTCCGAGTTCTCGGGATCGAACACGCCGTTGCTGTTCGCATCGATCTGCACGGCACCGGCAGTGGCTGTGCCGATTTCAGGCCGGCTATCAACCGTAAAGCGGGCCGTGAACGAAGTGCCCGGAACGCCGTCGCCGCTGGCAAACTGCGGAGCGCCTTGTGGCTCGGTCGCGTTCGATTCGCCGTCCAGCGCGTTGCCCGCCGGGTCTTGGAGCGCGTCGCTGATGGTCAAAGTGAATCGATCGTCCGGCAATGGCGCGGCGAACGTGAGCGTGATCGTGCCCGAGGCCGGTTGGCCGTTGGCGGCTGCGACTGGCGTGAAAACGATCGAAGTAATCGCGATCGCGCCGCTGTTGTCGCCGATCAGCGAGTAGTGCCCTGCGTTGGCGAGCAGTCCGCTGTCGAACGCCGCGTAGAGGAAATTCGCGTCCACGTTGCTGCGCGCCGCGAGGTCTTCGACGCTCAACACCAGCGAGTTGACCGCCGGAGTTGGTCCGTCCATTGGGTCAGGGTTGAACAGACTGAACGAGTTGCCTTGGGTATTGATATCAACGGCGGTGATCCGGGGGCCTTGCGTGTCGACAAAGATGTTCAAGCTCTTCGGAGCCGTCACCGTGCCGGCGGGATCTTCGGCGGTCACCAGCAAGCGGCGTACGCCGTCCTGGGTGAAGTGCTGTGGATCGTTCAAATCGACCGTGGAAGTGAGTTGCCATTGTCCAATCGGATTCTGACTCGTGCCGCTGATTGTGGCAGTCGTCGTGCCGATCAAGACATCACCCGCATCAACGGCTCCGTTGCCATTCTGGTCGACGTACACGCGAACGAGTGCGTTCGCTTCGGCCTGACCGAAGAAGCTCGGCGTCGTATCGCTCGTGACGCGATCGTGGAAGGAAGCCGCGACGCCCGTCACGCCCGTATCGCCGTCACTCGGATCGAGCCCATCGTGCGCGACAGCCGGGTCGCCGAACGAAACGTTGGGCGCGGAAGTATCGACCAGAATCTCCAGCGACTGGCTGCGAGCGCCGAAGCCCGTTTGTTGCGGAGTTGCCGGATCGATCATCTGGACGCGGGCCGAAAGGAAGTGCGTCCCCTCCGACAGTGCCGTCGGGAAGGTGAACGTATAGAGTCCGTTCGTCGCGGTCGCCGTCGCGAAGCCGACCGGCGTCTGCGGTGCTGTGGCCGTTTGGCCGGGCGTCGCGCCTTCGTCGAAGACCGCGATGCGGAAGCCGGCCTGCGCGGCCGTCTGGAACGGAACCGGTATCACTTGATCGAAGGGCGTCGTGGCAGCGGCGTTGCCGGGAACGTCGAAGCGGAACAGACCATCATCCAAGCGGAGGAAGATCGTCGGCGTGTCGTCGTGCGTAACATTGTCGGTCTGAGACTGTCCCGTATCACTGTTCGAGCCGACGGGTGTGTCTTGCAATTCCAAATCGAACGGTGTCGGCGGCGCTTCGTTGATGACCGTGACCGAGTAGTTGTTGATCACGTCCACCGTCCGCCCGAAGATGCGGAGATAGTAAGTCTGGCCGTCGACGACCGGGATGCGAACGCGTTCGTTCTCGGCGAAGGCATCACCATCGGTGTTCAGTTCGTTGGCGCCGTCGTTGTCGCCGAAGCTGCCGTTGCCAGCGATCAACGTGCCGTCGATGTCGTAAACTTCGATATCCAGGTTGCCGTTACCGGGCAGCCCCGGCCGCGTACCGATCGACGCGACTTCCTCGAACAAGACTTGCAGGTCGAGCGTTCCCGTCGTCACCGCCTCGATGCGATACCAGTCCGCATCACCCGGAATGTCAAAGCCATCGCCGAATGGATTCACCAAACCAGCCGGATCGATCGTCGGATCGACGTTGATCGTCTCGTTGGCACCGAGCAGTGTTGCCGTAAAGCGATCCTCGTTAGACTCGAACGGATCGTGCTTGAAGACCACCAGCCGAGCCGCATTGCCGCTGCCTGCGTTAAGAGCAACACCGTTCTCGTCGACCAGTTGCAGTCGCTCGATGCCCGTGAATTCATGCTCCAACGGTTCCGCGTTAGCCGGCCCGATCGTCACGCGTCCTTCGCTGTCGACGACGCCTTTGCGATAGATCGTGAGATCGTCTTCGCCGTCGTCAACGATGATCAATTGATCGCCGATGCCGGCCGAAGTTCCGCCAGCAACCGAGATTTGCAGGCTGAGTCCCGTGTCGTTAAACAACTGATCGGCCAGCAGGACGCGAATCAAGTCGTCACCACCCAAGGCATCGACGCGTGCTTGCTCGACCGAGCCGCTGATCAGTGTATCTGTCTCGGTGACGCCATTCACCGTGTGAATCAGCTGCGTATCGGTCGGCTGACGTACGTCGATGATATCTCGCGCGGAAGTACCGGCGATCAAGATCGTGTCGAATCCGTTCTCCAAGACGTCGTTGGGATCGTCGCCGTTGATGGTGTCGTTGCCGGTGCCACCCACGAACAGATCTTCACCCCGGCCGCCTTCCAGTCGGTCATTCCCACCGAGGCCGAACAGTTGATCATCTCCATCTCCGCCTTGCAGGAGTTGGCTCGAAGCATCACCCGTCAAAAGATCGTTGCCCGCGCCGCCGCGCAGATTTCCGAAGCCGGTGATCTTGTCGTTACCTTGACCGCCGTCGATCACCACATCGTCGACGTTGAACGAACCGCTCAGATCCGCGACGTCGATCGTGTCATCGCCGCCGTTGCCGTTGAATGTGAGCGAGTCTCCATTGGTCAGGAGACTATCCGGTGCGGCACCCGTAATGTTGATGTCATAGGCGAGACCCGCCACGTTAATGGAAGATCCACCGCTGACCGAAACAACATCAGCCGTTGACCGCCCGTTCAAAGTTACGGCATCCGACTCGTTGTCATTCGGGCCGAGACCCAGATTGAGGACTTGGAGATCGGTTTGCGAGAGATCGTTGATGACAAAGGTGTCGTCACCGTCGAGATTCGTGACACTCGTCCCGAACGCAACCGATACGTTGAGATCGACTTGCTCGACACTAGCTGCATCTACACCTTCCGACGTGTTGCCTGAAACGCGATCGAGCTGCAACCGTGTGCCGTTTGCCGAGAGGGTGAATTCGTCCCGCACGTTACCGCCGGTCAGCTGCAATACGTCCAAGCCGTCTTCGCCTTCCACGACATCGATCCCATCGCCTGGATTCCAGACGACCAAGTCGCTGCCCGCGCCGCCAAAGACTCGGTCGGCACCGAAGCCACCGAGGATCACATCGTTGCCGTCGCCGCCCCGCAACAGATCCGCGCCGCCCATCCCGAAGATCTGATCATCGCCTGCACCACCATCGATCGTGTCGGGACCGGAACCGCCGCGTAGCACGTCGTCGCCGGGACCACCAAGGATCGTGTAAGTCCCCCCGCTGCCATTCACGTTGATCGTGTCGTTGCCATCGCCCGCATCAATCACTTTCGGCAGTCCGCTAGTCAGCTGATCGAAGATGATCGTGTCCGCGCCGCCAAACGCGAGGACGTCGACCCGATCGAGGCCCGCCCCCAAGGTGACACTTCCGCCGTTCATCGTGATCGCGGCTGTCGAATCGGTAACCGTGTTGGCATTCTCGTCGCCTCGGATTTCCAAAACGTCGAAGCCACCGCTGCCGCCGGCCACCGTGAAGGCCGTATCGGCCAGGCCATTGTAAGTTACCAACACGCCGGACGAAGTGAAGCGTCCCGCGCCGGCTGAGCTAGGCGTGATTTGAATCAGATCGTTGCCGCTCGTGCCCGTCGCGTTGAGTGTCTCGTCACCGCTGCCGATCGCGGTGACTCGCGCCAGGCTGCTCGCCGCGCCGACTTCGTTGATCGCGATCGTCTCCGCACCTCCGTCCTCGTGGATCGTCAAGTCCTCCACTCCGGTCAGCCGGATTGGACCACCAACGACGCCGGTGATGGTGCCCGTCGCAAGGTCGAGGGCCGTATTCACCGCGGCGCGGCCAGTGACCGTGACGACATCGCCGGCCACATCGCTCGTGCCGCCTTCGATCCAGATACCGTCCGCGAACAAGGTACTCGCCGCGACTGTCGCCGCATCATTACCGGACAGCAATCGCAAGGTAAGAGCACCTAAGTCCGCGGCGTTCACGTGGACGTGTCCCGCCCGTTGTACATCGCCCAGGCCGCTCACGCTGAACGCGTCGTCACCGCTGCCGCCGGCATAGATCAGCCGATCGTTGTCGGTCGAATCGGCGTCGTTCAGGTCCAGACTTCCAGTCGTACCAAGACTGACGTACTCGACCGTCAACCAATTGTCGACTTGCACGCTCCCCGCGTCCGTGTCATTTCCTTCGCGATGGATCAAGGTTCGCGCCGCGCCGGTCGCGGCAGTGACTGTTAGCGTTTCATGATCATCCTCGCCGTCGTAGATCAAACGCTCGATGCCATTCAGAACGATCGCGTTCACGCCAGTCAACCCGGCGATCGCCAGCGTGCCGCCGTCCACCCCATCCGGCGTGAAGTTGGTACCGTCCACGCCGCTCGTGCCCGTCACCGTCACCACGTCGCCATTGGTCGAAGGATCGCCACCAGCCACCGTGATCGCGACCGTCATCAAGCCGTTGACGTCGATATCGAAGTCGTCATCACCATTTTTGCCTTGCAACGTCAAACTGGCGATATCGGTGTAGCTCACGATCAGGCCGTCGTTGACTTGCACGTTCACGTCATTGGCGTCTTGGCCGACCGCCGTGAATTGATCGTCGTCCCCCGTCCCCATCACTGTCACGTCCAGGGCGGTCGTGGTCGTCGGATCGGTCACCGTGACCGCTTCGATTTTGTCGAACGACACGGGCTCCTGGCTGTCGACGTCAAACGAACCTTCGTCGTTCTGCGGACCCGGCGTGAACGTGGCGCTGGTATCGGCGTTGACCGTCAGCTTGTCGCCGCTGCCGATCGGATCGCCCCCGTCCACGAAGATCGGAATCGCAGCCGGCGTCACCGTGATTGTGTCGCCTCCTTCGCGGGCGTCGACAGTCAACGCTTCGGCGTTCGTGTAGTCAACTCGCAACAGCGCCGCGCCGTCGTTAACCGTCACGTCGTCGCCATCAGCCGTGATCGTGTCAACCGCCGAGGTACCCACGACGATCAAGCGGTCTTCACCGCCCGCGCCCAGGTCCACGTCAAGGTCCGTCGCGGCCGACAATTCGATGCGAGGATCAACGGCATTCGTTTCAATGGTCGCCGAATTGGCGCCCGTCGGAGTGACGGTGATCGTCTCGCTTGAGGTCCGGCCGACCAGATCGAATTCGTTCGAGTTGGCGTCCACGTCGAGAAGGTGGATGCCTGAGTAAGTGATGTCGCCGCCGAAGCCGGTCACGGTCGAAGTCGTCAGAGCCAACACAATGTTGCCGCTGGCGGTATCCAAGTCGAGCGTATCGTCGTCCGCGCCACCGCCCTGCACGTCGATCGTTGTGTAAAGGTGACCGCCGCTGACGTTGAAGTTGTCGTCGCCACCCGCGCCCTTCAGCGTCAAGTCTTCGAGATTCGTCGGATTCAACGTCGCTCGGCCCGCCAACAGAATGTCACCGCCCGCTTGGACGGTGAGACCATCGTCGCCGCTCGTCCCGTTCAAGATCAGGACGTCTGTCGTGGCGGCTGTACCCGTCAAGTCGATCGTGTCGCCCGGGCCGTAGCCATCGAAGCTGATCGGAACGCGACTGGTCAGCAACGTCCCGGCGTCCACCGCCGCCCCCGGCAGCAGTTCATAACGCGTCGAATCGGTGATCGCGAGGTTCGTGCTGGTGCCTTCGACAACAGCCAGATTCTCAATGAAGCCGTACGTCACCGTCACCGCCTCGGCACCCATAATACGGCCAATTTCATCCGTCGCCGCGAAGGGACCGACGGCCGCGTCGGCGTTCACGTCCACGGTTAACAACGCCGCCTGCGTGCCGTTGACCGTCAATTGATCACCGTCCGTCGGATCGCCGCCGTGGACGAAGATGTCGGTCAAGCCCGCTGGCGTCGTGCCATGATTCAGATGAATCGCATCCGCGCCGCCACCCGCTTCGAGCGTCAACGTCGTCTTGTTGGCGAATTCGATCGTCTCGAAGTTGTCGACCGCCACCAAGCCGCTGACCACGCTGCCGACGGCGGCGGTGCCGCTGTTGGTGCCGAGTTGATAGGTGATGACATTCGCGTCATTCGTCCCCACGACCGTCAGCGGACCAGCCACCAGATCGATCACCGGTTCGAGACCAGTAAAGCGAATCGTTTGCGTTGCACTGTCTTCGGTATGATCGACTTGACCGTCCGTCACGCCAGGTCCCACGCGATAGATGCTGTTATCAATAGCGCCCGTACCTGTGTACTCCAAATGCAGCAAGTCGTCCCCCGAGCCGCCGTCGAAGAAGATATCGTCGGCCAGCACCACCAACGCCGGTTGAGTCCCCGCGCCTTCGTTGATCGTCAACGTATCGTCGCCACTCTCGCCACGGAAGGTGAGCCCTTCGACGTTCGTGAAGTCGACGCCCAGACGCACGGCCGCTTCGGCAATCAGCACTTCCGTGCTGACTCCGTTTTGCGAAGCCGTAAACGTATCGCTGCCGCTGCTGCCAATGATTCGTAGTTCATCCGTCGCACCGCCGCCACCGTTGATCGACAACTGCGTCACAAGCGGAGTCGCATTCAGCCCGCGCAGCGAGATTGTCGGACCGCCCTGCTGGCGTGTGATCATCCCGGTCCGAGCCGTCAGTGAAGTGAACTCGATCGTGTTGTTACCGCCGACCAGAGTGACGTCGATCGTGTCGTCGTCCGCTGTGGCGTCGCTATCACCACCGTGGAACGTCACGCTCGTCACGTCCGTCGCCGCACCGTAGTTAGCCACGGCAAAAACGTCGGCATTCGCGAAGGCGGAGTTGTTGTCGCCGTTCATGGTTAGCGCTTCGACACCTGTCAGCGTGACGTCACCACCAACGATTCCGGCCAGCGTCGTCGCTCCCGCATCATCGAAGTCCAGCGTCACTGCGGTTCCATCGGCCTTGTTCGCTGTCACCGCATCGCTGGACGCATCGCTGTCGCTACCTTCAATTCGCAAGCCACTCGCGAACAACGTACTTGGTTGGATCGTGGCCGAATCGTTCCCGGTCAGCAGCTTGAGGGTAAGCGCGTTCAGATCCGCCGCGTTCACATTCACATGGCCCGTCAACTGCACCAGACCAGCCGTCGTCACCGTGAACACATCGTCGCCGTTGGTGCCCCGATAGACGAGCGTGTCGTCGTTCGTCGTG
>JAQBZB010000318.1 GCA_027622275.1 Planctomycetota bacterium
TCGTCAAGCCTCGCCCTGTCGGGGAGTGAGTAGGACAAACGAGCTGAGGGTATGTCAGGTTCTCTGGCGTCCGCGAGCAACCGAAAGTAAGTCCGTTGCACTTCGGTCGCATCATCGTCCCAATAACGCTCTCGGAACTCATCGATTTGCGGATGAACCGAACCGAGCACGTAATGGAATTCGGCGGCCTTGAGCTGTCGTTCGAGCCAAGCCTCGAAGCCTGCGAAGTAGTCGGCTTCAAGTCCCAGTCGCACGTCAACGCGTCCCGACCACTCGTCTCGTGTTTGGGCGACAAGATCGACATACTCGTCAAACTGATCGGGCCTCATGCGAACACGAGATGAGAATCCATCTGGCATTGGGTTATGACAGGTGACCAGCAAGCCGCGTAATCCACGAGCCTCGGCGACTGCGGCATACTCGTTGGGCCAGCCAATCGCGTGATTGCAGAGCGGCGTGTGCGAGTGTGTTTCAAAGAGCAGAGGGTCGGACATGGACCATTTCCCGTGAGAGTTCGAATGTTTCAAATCGCCTTGAGAAATCAAGGATAATCAGAACAACAACATTGAGCGAGGCCTGATAGTAGCCATCACGCTCCGCCGTGATGAGCCTGATGCAGTGGGCGTGGAACTGGTATCGACGTTTGGCGAAGCGCCAACGCTCAACCCGGAAGGCTCATCACGGCGGAGCGTGATGGCTACTTTAAGTCTTCCGCGATACGAAGCAGCTGATTGTACTTCGCCAAACGCTCGCTTCGTACTATCGACCCGATTTTGATCTGCTCGGCGGCGACGCCGACGGCCAAGTCGGCAATCGTTGTGTCTTCCGTCTCGCCGCTACGAGCGGAGACAACAAGCGAGTACCCCGCGCCGCGGGCCACGGCGATCGCGCGGAGTGCTTCGGTCAGCGTGCCGATCTGATTGACTTTGATCAACACGCTGTTGCCGACCCCGAGTTCGATCCCTCTCGCGATGCGGCGTTCGTTCGTCGTGAAGAGGTCGTCGCCAACAAGTTGCACCCGCTCGCCTAATCTTCGAGTCAACTCTTGCCAACCGTCCCAATCTTCCTCGGCCAACCCGTCTTCGATGCTGGTGATCGGGAACTCGTTGACCCACGTCTCGAGCCGATCGATCATTTCGGCACTGGTCAGCGTCGTGTCTCGTTCGGTGATCAGCCGATAGCTGCCATCGCTTTGCAGGAAGTGCGTGGCCGCCACGTCCAGCGCGATCGTGACGTCTTCGCCTGGCCGAAGCCGTGCGGACTCGATTGCTCGAACGACGAACTCGACCGCTTGGCGATTGCTTTCCAGCCGCGGTCCATATCCGCCTTCGTCACCGACCAAGCGGCCTTCGAAGCCTGCCTTTGTGAGCAGATCGCCAAGACGCCGGTACACCCGCACTGTCCATTCCAAACCGGTCCGGTAATCCGGCGCACCTACCGGCGCGATCAAGACATCTTGAAAGTCGAGATTGCCGCCCGCGTGGAGACCACCAGAGATCATGTTCGTCATCGGAAGCGGCAGCGCAGGGGTAAGGGGTGGCGGTTCGGACGGGAGGAGGTTGTTGATGTGCCGGTAGAGCGGGATGCATTGCGATGCGGCTGCGGCGTGAGCAGTGGCGAGCGAGATGCCGAGGAAGGCGTTGCCGCCGAGTGTTGACTTCCGCGGTGATGGATCGAGTTGTAGGAGTTGCGTGTCGATCGCTTGCTGATCGTTAGCGTTTTGTCCAAGCAGAACCGGGCCGAGCGTTTTGTTGACGTTGTCGACGGCTTGCTGGACGCCTTGTCCGTCGTACCGCGCCAGGTGCGTGTCGCGGAGTTCTAATGCTTCCGCCGCGCCCGTACTCGCGCCGGACGGAACGATCGCGCGACCGACTGCTCCGTCGGAACAAGTCACTTCGACTTCGACGGTTGGTTTGCCGCGGCTGTCAAGGACTTCGCGGGCGTGAATCTTCGAGATGCTGGTCACAGTTTGTGGTTCTTTTGTAATGTCGAGTGAATCTGATGGATGACGTCGTCGAGCGATGCCGCTGAATTGAGCAGCATCGCTCGCGTGATATTTCGAACCAGCGTACGGGTTGGCTCGGTGAGGTAATCGACTTGGCTCTTCCCGTCGATGCGAGCCAACAGGCAGGCGGCGAGATTTGCGGCCGCCCGCTGCTCGACGGGAAGTAACTCAGGCTCTGACGTGAGTCGACAGAACTCGTCGGCGTACGCTTCGCGAAAGACCGCGATCAGGGTCAGATACTTGGAAGAATCGTCACCAGCGCGAAAGGCCTTCAGAGCGAGATGGCTCAGGAAAAAACCGATGTCGAACGCCGGGTCACCGAAGTGTCCGACTTCGAAGTCGATCAGGACGAGCCCCTGGGCGTGAACGAGTAGGTTTTTTGGACTGAAATCGCCATGCACCAAACAACAAATAGAACTAGCAAGCGAGTTGATGAGTCGATCGATCGCTGGAGTCAACTCGGCATGAACGCGGGCGATTTCGCGATAGTAAGGATCGACTCGCAAAGCGTCGAAGAATTGCCGATCGTGCAAGCTGTTTGGGAGCAGTCTGCCGCCCCAGGTGCCTCCGTGCAGCCGACCCATCAGCCAGCCGCACGAACGAGCCACGTCTTCGCAGACCTCGCCGCGCAGCAGTTGTTGCTTCCAAGTTTCGTGGTTCCCCACAGCCGACATTCCGTAAAGGAAGTTGTCGTTGTCGGAAAAGAGCAAGTCGGGAGTCGCCGTCGGAATCGGCGGTCCCGTGGATGAATCAGTCAGCAACTCCGTACAGACCTGCATCGTTTCGACTTCGCGCCAAATCCGTTCGACGCTGCAAAACCAGGGAGCAGCAACACGTAACTGCTCGCGAGCCTGCTTCACGACAAAGTCTGGTTCAATCGGTCGTGTCACGTACAGAACGACGTTCGACACTCCACCGGGCAGCTCGCGGACCAAGACTTCCTCATCCGGTGCGAGCAGATTATTTTGGCGAAGGTAAGCTTCCGCGGTGTGCTCGTTGATCAACTGCATCGCAGCAGTATCAAGGTGACGCGCGACGCGGTCAAGCAGTTGCCGATTCGCCGAGGCGGTCGTTCGCTCAACGTCCTCGCCCGGCGGTTCTGGCCCAAATCTCCGCTGCCTGTTCGGGACTTGCTCCATAACTGTTCACGAACAGCTTACTGAAATCTTCCTCCGCTCTCAGGCCGTCAAGTATCGCACCGAACCGCTTGGAGTCCTTCATCAATGCCGCAACAAAGGCATAGCTTGCGATGTCCGCGTCTTCGGGAGGCAATTTTCCCGTGAGAAAATCACTGGGTTTGACCATCTTCGCCACCGCCGGTCCCAGTCCGTTCTTCCAAGCGACAACGCGAGGATCCTTGGCGGCGAGACGCGATGCGGCGACTCGGGCGCAGCCCTCGGAGAACCAGCGCGGCGGATTGTTCAGACTGGCGATATACGTTCCGGCAAGCTGTTGCGCGACCAAGCCATCGAGTGTGTACGACGTATCGTTGGGCGGGATGAACGCACCGTAGGCGTCGATGATGCTGAAGTTCCAATGCCCTCGCCATTCCTTGGGCAACTCGCGTTTCTCGACCATCTGGCCAAACTCGCTGTAGTCGTAACGCTGCTTGAACAGGAATAGCGACATGCGGCCTTTGATCAACGGTTCGTCGGAACGCGCACCAAAGATCGGGGCAACTTTCGGGGCGAGTTCTTCCGCTTTGGTCCCATACTCTTCCAGCGTCGCCGGACCGACGTTGCCAACCACGAAGAAGTTCTTTGTTTCAAATTGATCGGGCTGTGAGCCACCCATGCCGAGATTCCAGTTTTGCAAGGCGAGTACCACGCGATCCGCACTGAGTTGCTCGTGGGTCGAGTTCTTCGCCTTCGCCAAGGCGGCGACTTGGACGACGTTCATGTCGGGATTCGGTCCGTCGAAGGCCGCTCCTTCGGCAATCCATTTCTCGAACTTCGCGATCACTTCAGCCGAGAGCGGTTCACGGCCCATCGGCATTCGAGGCTCGCCCCCCTCGCCTTTGATCCGCTGCACAATCAAACTGCGTGCTGGCTGACGAGGCACGAACACTGGGCCGCCGTCTCCACCGCGAAGCATGCCTGCGAACGAACTCATGTTCAGATTGCCGCGAGCGTTTTGAGCGTTGACGTGACAGCCGTTGCAATTGGCGGCGAGTACCGGCGCGATGTCGTTGGCAAAGCTAACGGTCTCGTTTCCGGAAGGGGCTGCGACAGTCGCAGCCGGTGCCGGTGCGTTGCCGCCAGCCGCCGCGAACATGTTCAAGCTATCCTGCGGATTGTCACCGTCGAATTTCGCGCCGGCGGCAATCCAATTTTTGAGCGACGCAAATTCTTCCGGTGCGAGGCTGCCACCACGCGGCATGTCACCACTTTCGATCATTTCGACGATCCGGCTGCCGGCAGGATCATTCGGGAAGACGACGACACCTGCCTCCGACCCTTTCATCAGCGCTGCGTAGTTCGCCATATTGAATTTGCCTCGTGATCCATCCACATGACATTTACCACACTTGGCAACCAACATCGGGGCGACGTCTTTGACGAAACTTGCTCCGCCACCGACCGGCGAGGGAGTCGATGCTGCAGCGGCTGCTTTGAGTTCTGGAAGCGGCGGAAGTTCAATACCTTCCAACTCGAGCAGGGCGTGTGTACGAATGAACTTTTTATGCACGTCCTCTAACGCTCGCAGGACATCGGCGTCGCCACTCGCAGCGAGCTTCTCGAAGCGCTCTTGGAGTTCGGCGATCGCTTCGGCGGACTTTGCAAATTGATCGCGACCGAACAGGCTGTTGACTTTGTTCAAGGCCGTCGAAACGGCCGTCAACTCGCGTCGTTGCTCAGGGCTGATGGCGGCCAACGCCTGGGCGGCGATGACGCCGACGAGTGTGAAAACCGTGCAAAGTCTCATGCTCGCCGCATGGTTCCGAGAGATCATGTCCGTCCTTTCATCGATGGCACACACTTACGTGGCGTTTCGCTCCGCGAAACGAATCCACGGCTCGAACTTTGATTATAAAGCAACTCGCCGCCTAACGACAGGTTTGTGGGACGGCATCCGCACTGCCTTAGAACGGCCTTCGTCCGCGAAAGTACTCACTCGGCAAAGAGTTACTTCCCCCGGTGGCGACGCCGTGAGGCTGACTTGCGGACGGAATTACCTCGTCGGCGGCAGCCGTGCTCGATGGCGAACCATTCCGCGAAGCGTTCGCGGTCCTGATAGCCGGTGTTCCGATTGTCGAGAAGGTGCCCCAACTCGTGAATTAGGACGTTGTTAAGGTAGAAATCGCGGATCGTCGCGGGAGTCCAAGTCAGCCGCCAGAGCGAGCCCCCTTCGTGCGCCCACTGGCCGCCGAACAGCCGTGTTTCGTTGTATTCGGCCGGGCGCGGAGGCCTGCCGAAGTATTCGACCAGCCCGATTTCAACCGGATACAGATAGAGCGCCGTCCCCCATTGCATGCCGTAGCAGGGGAAAGATCGCTTCTTGCGAGTCATCCGGCTGAGTTGGACGACCTGGAGCGGAGCAACGAACTTCGCGGGCAACTCGCTTAATCGTTGGCGGACGTGGTGTTCGGTGACCACGTGCTGATAGCCGGGGCCGGGATCTTGGGTCACGACAGCGAACGAATCACCGCCTGCATCGTGTGGCTCGTACCAATCTTCCGGCGGATTGAAAGGCCCGCGATCTTGTCCCACGCTGCCGCGCGATCGCTTCGCCACGGCGATCGATTTCTGGATGGCTTTCGGCAGCGCGGTCGTTGGTCGCCGCGAGTTACGGTTTTTCAGATTCGCTGTTGGACGTCGATTCATGGCGTGCGACCTCACGGATTTGCGAATGCAGTTCCTTGGGTGACACCAAGAGACATCCGTTCGGAAGTAACGCCACCAATTCGATCCGTCAGTCGAAAGAACCCGGGAAATGACTGATCTCAAAGCCCACAAAGAGCCTACGGGGAAAACCAGTGGAAAAACTAGTGAACACCGTAAGTGTCAATGTATTGACGACTTACGGAGATTCGAGTTCGACTTACGTCGACGCGATTGCCTTGGGAATAGGCGATTTGGAGAGTCTGCCCAAGAATATTCGCAACCGCGAGAGCGCGCCGTGCGAAGGCGGCTATCCCGTAAAGGATCGAGTCGCAGGCTTGTGTTGCTTGGGACTCGCTGGCTCGCCACCCGATGAAGCCAACAGGACGATGATGATGATGACGAGTACCATACCGGCGGCAATCGCCCCCCAGGCCCAAGTTGGCAGAGACTTTTTCTTCAGCGATTTGGAAGCTTTGGCGGACTTACTGCCCCGACCGCGAACGCGTGAAGCGACGGATCGTTCGGCCTCAATCCCTAAGTTGATAGTTCCACTGTCGTCGTATGGCGTCGAAGGTGCATCGTCTTCGATGATTTGAACCTCGAGCGCGTCGTCGAGGTCTGCCGCGGTTGCGCGACTTACCATCGTCCCACGTGCTTTTTCCGTGGCGGTGTCTTCCAGCGCCGGATTGAAAGCCGAGGTCTTCCCGACCGGTGCCTGTATCGGTGGTACTGTTTTGCCAGCGGACGGCGAAGTGTCGATCACGGGGATGCCATGATTCACGCTCTTATGGCTGCCGATTGCTTGTCCGGTCACGACCGAGGCCGCGACTCCTTGGCGCGTTTGTGCCTCCTTCGCCTCCGCCACAACGGCCCGACTCGCCAGCCATGATTCGAGCGCCGCTGCGACTTCGTCGCACGACTGATAGCGATCATCGGCTTTCTTTTGAATCATCTTCACGCAGATGTTGACCAACTCGCGGGGGCAGTCGGGGCGATCGTCGCGGATGTCCGGCGGCATTTGAGTCTGATGCCGTGCAATCCGCTGAGCGAGCGTGCCCTCATTGAAGGGGGCGTGCCCGGTGAGCGTGAAATAGAACGTGCAACCAAGTGCGTAGATGTCAACGCGGCGATCGACATCGTGGCTGTTAATGGCCTGCTCAGGAGCTAAATAATCCGCTGTTCCGAGTACGTTCTCGTTATGTAGGATTGTGAGCGATGCGCTTTCATCTTCCGAGAACAAGGCCAAGCCAAGATCCAGAATCTTGATGACGCCTTCTTCGTCGAGGAGCAGATTGGCCGGTTTGACGTCGCGGTGGATCAGACCTTCCGCGTGTGAGTACGCCAAGCCGCGGGCCGCCTGGAAAATGTACTCCGCGGCCTTGTCGTAGTTCAGTCCGCCTTGTTCGTTCACGATGATCTGCAGATCCCGGCCCTTGACGTACTCCATCACCAAATAGTGCGTATCGCCTTCGTTGTCGACGTCGTAGGCCCGCACCACGTTGGGATGTTCGAGAGCGGCAGTCGCCTGTGCTTCACGATGAAAGCGTTTCAAGTAGGAAGAGTCACCGACACGGCTCTTCGGCAGCACTTTGATCGCCCGCTGGCGTCGCATCAGCGTATGTTCCGCCAAATAGACGCTGCTCATTCCACCGGTCCCGATGTGTCCCAGCAGTTTATACTTGCCGAGAAAGAACCCCTTGTATTTGCGATCGAACAGCTTGCCGCAGTGCCAATCGGTCAGCAGCCCTGCTTGGACAAGACAGTCAGCAACCTCCTGAGTGTCAGAAGGCAACTGGTCGCCGTGTTCCGCCTTGCACTTCAGCAGCGTCGCACGAAGCTCGTCGGGATCAACCAACTGGCTCCGTTGAACAAGCTCAAGAAAGTTCTTAACGCTGGGCGTGGCCATTCGATTGCGAACCGCCTGAAGGGACTGCTGTTAACCGCCGACGGGAAACTCAACGGACATCGCACAAGATACAGAGTATCAAGGATCTCGTGAAGATACCAGTTTTGGCCCCCATCCGTAAAGCTCTTGCCGGTTTACTTTGGCCACAGATTTGCCAGAATCTCACGTCTGCTCCCCGTCGCGGTCTCGAAAGCCCTCCATCGGAAGACAGGATAGAATGTCGACTCACGAGACGATTCTTTACACTCGCCAGGGCTGCCATCTGTGCGATGATGCCTACGAGCTGCTTGTGCGGCACGGCCTGACGCCGCGATCCGTGGATATTGATGCCGACCCGGAATTGGTGGCGAAGTTCACCGAGTGTGTTCCCGTGGTTGTCATTGATGGTCACGAGCGTTTCCGGGGCCGCGTGAATGAAGTTCTGTTGCGACGATTGCTAAGCGGGCGTTGAACTGCCTCAAGGGACTGATCTGTGGATTGCTTCGGAATCTTTGCGAAGTACTGGGAGCCAAGCAGAGTCAAAACACGGCTGGCGGCGACACTGGGCAGTGAGTCGGCGAGTGAGATTTACCGCCACTTTGTCTCGACTTTGGTGGAACGGTTCAGGCGGTGTGCGGATTCGCGCGTGCTGTGCTTCACGCCGGAGGAGCGAGCGGCAGCCTTTGGCAAGCTTGCCGGCGCGGACTGGGTCGTCAAGCCACAATCGCCCGGCGACCTTGGCACCCGGATGACGTCTTTCTTTGATTCGTGCTTCCAAAACGGAGCCGAACGGGTCGTGTTGATCGGTTCGGACAGTCCGACGATCCCGGCCGCGCATGTCGAGTCCGCATTCCGTTTGCTGCACGAGACGGATGTGGTGTTGGGGCCAACGGACGACGGTGGCTATTACTTGGTTGGGGCCTCCCGGGATGTCGCGGGAATCTTCGCGGAGATCGATTGGAGCACGCCGCGTGTGTGGCAGCAGACCGTCGCCAGGCTCGGCGAGTTGCGGTTGTCTTACGAAACGCTGCCGCAGTGGTACGATGTAGACGAGTTGACGGATTTAGAACGACTGCGAGACGAACTATCACTGCTGCCGAACGACGAGCCGGCTTGGGGTGAATTGCTCGCCGCCATCAACCGCGTTCTTTGACCTGAGTTTACGATGTCCCTTTCCGAATGCTCGCGGATCAATCCGCTACTCGGCTTAGCGCTGGACGTTATTAACGTGTCGCGTTAAGCTTATTGGCATGATTAGGAGCTTTCGCGACCGGCAGACGGAAAACTAGGAATTGAACGATGGCTGCGAAGAAACTTCCGCCGGTTCATCCCGGCGAAATACTACTGTTGGAATTCTTGGAACCTCTTGGCATTAGCCAATATCGTCTCGCCAAGGATATTAACGTACCGCCGCGCCGCATCAATGAAATCGTTAAGGGCACGAGGTCGATTTCTGCAAACACTGCGTTGCGGCTCGCCAGATACTTCGCAACGTCCGATCGGTTCTGGCTGAATCTTCAATCGCATTATGATCTGGAAACGGAACGCGATCGTCTTGGCACGTCCCTGAAGAAAGAAGTTCAGATTTTGGCCAACGCCAATTGAGAGCTTCATGGCTAAACTGGATTGTTTAATCGTCGGCGGCGGCGTAATTGGACTCTCGTTGGCCTATGAGTTGGCCAATCATGGCGCGACCGTCCAGCTGATTGATCGTGGCTCGATCGGTCGTGAAGCATCTTGGGCCGGCGCGGGGATCTTGCCGCCTGCCAATCTTGCCACGGCGATCGATCCGCTAGATCGATTGCGTGCCCTGAGCCACCAGCTGCATCGTGAATGGGCTGTCCGGCTACGCGAGGAGACGGGTATCGACAACGGGTATCGTGAGTGCGGCGGATTGTATCTGGCCCGCAGCGCGGGAGAAGCCGCCTCGTTGCACGCCTTCGCCCAGATGCTGCGCGAGCTAGAGATAGAGATCGAGCGATTGTCACCGGTCGAGGTCGCCGAGCTTGAACCAGCACTTCGCGAAGTAGCGACCGGCCAACTCAAGGCGGCGTACTCGTTACCGCGTGAAGCACAGTTGCGCAACCCCGATCATCTACGAGCATTGCACTTGGCATGCGAGCGGCGTGGTGTCCAGATTCGAGCGGATCGCGAGGCAACTGGGTTTGAGTGCTCGAACGGACGAATGACCGCCGTTCGCACCGACGCCGGATTGCTACATGCCGATCGCTACTGCATCACGTCCGGTGCCTGGTCGCAGCGGCTTCTGAAGCAGCTTGGCATCGCGACCGGCATCATGCCGATTCGTGGTCAAATGGTGATGTTCAAGTGTGAGACGCCTCCGTTTCGTCGCATACTGAACGAGGGGCCACGCTATTTGGTCCCACGGGACGACGGTCGTGTGTTGGTTGGTTCGACGGAGGAAGAAGCCGGTTTCGATAAGAGTACGACCGACCAGGGCGTTGGCGAGTTGGTCGCGTTGGCGAGGCAACTCGTGCCGGCGCTCCGCGACGCCAGCATCGAGAACAGCTGGGCCGGCCTGCGCCCCGGCACGTTCGACGGATTTCCTTATATTGGGCGTATGCCCGGTCTCGATAACGCCTATGCGGCGGCCGGTCATCATCGCAGCGGCTTGCACATGTCTCCGGGCACTGCCGTCGTGCTGCGCCAGTTGATACTGGGAGACGAACCGGAGATTGATCTTTCGCTGTTCCGTGTGGGAAGAGGATAGTGAGTTCTAATTGGGCGACAAATAGGTGTCGCGTTTTCACGTAGTGGTGGCTTCCAGCCGCCACGGATTTGCCAGCACGTGTACATGATTCCCGTGGCGGCT
>JAQBZB010000319.1 GCA_027622275.1 Planctomycetota bacterium
TCGGCTCTCCACGCTAGCACTCAAACCGCTAAACGACCGCTTTTTCTTGGGACTGGCCAGATCGCACCCGCTGCGAAGGCTCGTTGATACTGGTAACTCCAGTGAGCTGACCGTTTCGTTTTTGTTCACAGGCGACGCACCGTTACAAGTGACGGTTTATTCCCCGACGCCACAAGCCATTGAAGTACGGCCACAACCTCAAGCACCAAGGATCTTCAACCGTGAACTGACACAGTGGTGGCGGAACTACAGCGCGACAGCGCGTCAGTTGGCAAGCGAGAGCGACGTTCCACCACTCGTTCACACGTATCTGACATCGATGCTTGGTAATCGGCTGGGGCTGCAACCGCCGTTGCTGAGTCGATTGCAAGAGAATGAGCAGTCGACCGAGTTGCAGCGGACACTGGAGTTGTTGGCCGGGACGGAGAAGGTTCGCGCCGGTCTGATGCGCGAGGCGATGCAAGCTGCGAATCAGCCCGCCGCGCCGGCGGACCAGCCGATTCCAGGTGATGTGTTTTGGAGCGGGGAAGTGCCACCGGCCAGCGGCGAACTTCCGGACATCGAACCAATCGCGCTGCGAGTTCCAGAAGAGTGCTTCTACATTCGGTTTGGCACCTTCGAGAATTATCTTTGGCTCAGCAAGTTGACGCGCGAATACGGCGGAGACATCGGGCGGATGGTTACGCTCCGCGGCCACGACGCGGGATTAAACGAGAAGTCTCAGCGACAGCTGGTTCTCTACGAGACAGCCTTGTCGGAACTGTTGGGCGGCACGGTGATTGCCGATGTCGCGCTGATCGGACGAGATGCGTATTTGCAAGATGGTGCCGCGGTCGGCATGTTGTTTCAAGCCAAGAACAACTTCGTGCTGGCTGCCGACTTTCAGCAAAAGCGTTCTGCCGCACTGGCTGCTAATGAAGATCGCGGCGCCGTGCTCGAAACGGTCGACATCGACGGCAACAAAGTCTCGTTCCTGTCGACGCCGGATAACTACCTCCGCTCGTATTACATCGCCAGCGGAGACTTTCATCTGGTGACAACATCCCGCGAAATCGTCCGCCGCTTCCTGGAAGTTGCCCAGAGCGGTGCTTCGCTCGGCAACTCGCCCGAATTTCAACACGCGCGGCAGGTCCTGCCGACCGAGCGCGACGACACGATCTTCGCGTATTTTTCCGCGCCGTTTTTTCGGGGCTTGGTCAGTCCACAATATCAAATCGAATTGTCCCGGCGGCTTCGCGCGACGACCAACTTGCAACTCGTCAAGCTCGCCCGACTGGCCGCCATCGCGGAGGGGAAACCGGCGGACACGATCGACCAATTGATCGACGCCGACCTGTTGCCGTCTGGGTTCGGCCGCAACACAGACGGCAGCGGCCCGATCCTCGAACGCGATCGAGTGATCGATTCGCTCCGTGGCGAACAAGGCAGCTTCACGCCCATACCGGACGTCGAACTGCGAAGTGTTACCGCGAGCGAAGCAGAAAGCTACTCTGCAAAGGCTCTGTACTATCAAGAAAACTGGCGGCGGATGGATCCGTTGATGGTGGGAATGAAACGCTATGCCCTCGGCGAAGGCAACATCGAACGGCTCGTCGTCGATGCGAACATCTCGCCGCTGGCCGAAGAGAAGTATGGCTGGCTGATGGCCATGATCGGTCCGCCGACAGGGGTGCGGATCGTGACGCCGGCGGACGAATTGATCTCGATGCAAGCTTCGTTGCGCGGCGGTCCCTTTGTCTCGAGTGACGTTCCGCATCACTTGTTCCTGGGCGTGCGCGACGTGCCGTCAAACGCGAACCTCCAGCCGACCGGCTTCCTGGAGACCGTTCGCCTGTTGCGTGAAACGCCAGGTTACTTGGGTGCCTGGCCAAAACTAGGGTTGCTTGACCGGTTGCCTTTCGGGTTGGGGGGCGGCGAGCCTGATGCGGATGGCTTCTCCCGACTGCCGTTTGGAGTGTGGCGCTGGCAAGGCGGCGACTTTTCCATGCTGTCGTTCCAACGTGAAGTGATCGAGCAAACGACTGCGGAACTTGATATCGAACCGACAGAGAATCCCGCGCAGATTCGCCTCCACGTCGGCGACGTGTCGCAATCACAGCTCTCGCGCTGGCTCAGTTTCCTCAGCTATGAACGAGCGACGCAAACGTCGGTGGGCAATGCAAAGCTCCTGCAAGCGATGTCGCAACAGTTACGAGTTCCCTCCGCCGATGCTCTTGAAGTGACGCAGGATTTGTTGAACGCAAAGCTTGTTTGCTCGCTCGCTGGAAAGTACGAGTTGATGGATCGCGGTGACGGGCAGCCGACGTGGCGTTCGACGAACTGGCCGGTGGCGGGCGAACCATTCCCGGAAGACTACCACGCGCCGGTGCTTGATTGGTTCCGAGGCCTGAACCTCGATCTCACGAAGTACGGAGATCGCTTGGTCATGCATGCGGAACTCGACATGCAACGCGCGCCGGAAGAGAAGGTGAAACTTGAGCTTCCCCGCTTCAATATTTTGGGCACGGCGAAGGACGACGAGGAAGAATGAGCCGAACTGAACTTTGTAGTGGTGGCTTCCAGCCGCCATGTGATTTCACGGGAATTTGTGGCGGCTGGAAGCCACCACTACCAACTCGAGCAGTTCCCGCTCGAAACCGCCGGAGAGAATCGGGAAGCGACACCACGTCTTGGGATCAAGATTCTCGTCGTCCAAATGGAACGACGGCGCATAACGTTCACGCTTCCATTGATTGCGGCTCCACAGGCGAAAGAACCGTTCGAGCCAAGCGAGCAATTGTTCGTCCGACTGCTCGGCGCGAGTTCCCTTGAGAAGTTGATAGACCTCCCGCGGTCCCAACTTATCTCGGATCGCCGCTCGCTCAATCTGGTCCAGGACGTCGTACGGCATCAAGTCTTCTTCGTCCGTTTGCTGCGCTCCCGGTGGCCGCAACTCGGCGGTCGGTTGTTGAGCGTTGACGGCGGCTAGTGCCGGGATCGGGCCGGATTCGACAAGGCCTTGTGACTCCATCCAGCACAGCCACTGCCGCAAGAACGCTTTGTCGATCCCCGCAATCGGCGACAGACCTCCGCAAGTATCGCCATCCATGGTCGTATATCCGACGGCCGCCTCGCTCCGATTGCTCGTGGACAGAAGCAGCGCGCCCCGCAGATTTGCCAGCAACCAAATGCCAGGGGCACGAGCGCGAGCCTGGATGTTCTGGAGTGCGAGATCATCTTGCTGCCAGGTCAATTCGCGTCCTAGCGAACCCGATACGATGCTGATGTAGCTTTGCACCAAGTCATCGACGTCAAACTCGAGGAACTGGGCGGCGACCGATTGCGCCACGGAACTGGCGGCTTCGCGAGTTGTCGAGGAACTGTTTCGCGTTGCCTGATAGACCGTCGTCAGCAATTGATGGACAAGGTCGCGCGAAGTTCCAGCGCTCTCGCTCGCTGGAATGTACGCCAACCGTTCCTTGATGGCATCCAAGCCAAGCTCGGCAACGCCGAGTTCGATCGACAATGCCGATAGCGTTGCGACCGCCGCGGAATCGGCACCGCCGCTGAGCGAGACGACAAAGCCACGTGAATGACTTTTGCGCAAGTAGTCGAACAAGCCTAGCGCGACGGCGCGAGCAAATTCCTCTTCCTTCAAATGCGGGCTCTGCTCCCAGGCAGCGGGCTGTGCCGAGGGGGCTTCGGGCTGGCATTCAGGAAAGGAAAACGAAACGGCGATCACGTCGCGATCGTCGAGTTCCCCTTCGTAGCTATCGTCGCGGGCACGACTCATTCGAGCTGCTTCGACATCGACCGTCACGGCAGTGATGTGCGACTCTTCGTAGGTTAGTCGAGGCCCCTGAGCAATCATGCGGCCTTCGCTGGCAATCATCGCGCCGCCATCATAGATCGCGCGCCCTGCTTCATTGCCAACGAGATTCGAGTAGACGTAAACGACACCGAACGCTCGCGATCCCTCCAGCACGAACCGCTCGCGAATGCGATGTTTCGCAAAGGCAAAGTGGCTCGCACTGGGGTTCAAGATCATATCGACACCGCGCTGCACGAGTTCGTTGCCAATACGGTCCGCAACCCAGGCGTCTTCACAGATCTCAAAGCCGATGACGACTCCGCCGCAATTGAAGACGAGATCACCGAACGGATAGTTGTTTCCCTCGACTTCGACTTCGACCCGAGCATCCCGCGGCCAGCGTTTGAACCAGCGTGGCTCGTAGTGGATGCCGGTCCCCGCCAAATGCCGCTTGCCAACGAAGCCTGCGATCTCGCCATCGACGAGCAGACAGGCGGCGTTGTACAGCGCACCGCGGCTGAGCAGCGGTAGTCCAACCGAAACGATCATGCCGTTGGTCGACGGCGCGATCTCGACCAAGACTTCCTTCGCAAGTCGGAGCACGTCGCCTGAAAAGAAGGCGTCCTCGCAGCCGTATCCCGTGATACAGAGTTCGGGCAGACAAAGGACAGACACGCTTTGATTGCGTGCTGATTCGATCGCCGCCAAAATGCGCTGCCTGTTGCCGTCCCAATCAAGGGGCGTTTGGTTGAGTACGCCCGAGGCGACTTTGAGCAGCTTCATCGTGTCGTTCTCTAATGCCCTCCCACTCGTTTAACCTGTAGCCGGAGGCGCAGGTGATGAACGCATCCGTTGTCAAAGCCGCCTGCGCCTCCGGCTGCGGGTCAAACGAGGGATCCTTACGGCGCGGCCTTCTCCGATCCGGCGGGTTTCAGCGGAATCGTTGTTAGTTTGCCTTCTCGATCAATCTCAAAGACGGCTAACGCCCGGGGGTCCACGACGTAGATCGTGTCGCCTTGAATCGCCATGCCGACCGGATTTACAAGCGGATCTCCCTTCACCCAAGCTTCTGGTTTGCCGTCTCGCACAATCTTCCAGATCGTTTTCGCATAGCCATCGCACACGTAAGCCGTTAGATCATCATCCACAACGACGGTGTGTGGAAACTCAAAGGCGCGTCCTTCGACAATCGTTTCCGACTTGCCGTCGGGCGAGATGCGATACAGTTGATCGTTGGTCGTCGAGACAACCCACAAATGATCTTCCTTGTCAACGAAAAGACCACGACACCCGGAGATCTCGGCGACTTCTTCGGGCTTGCCACCAGCTTTGGGCACTTTCATGATCCGTTGAATCTCGAGATCCGAGACGAACAGATCGCCGGCTTTGTTGACCGCGATATCCATTGCGATGCCGATGCCGCCGTCCGTTAGCGGCACAGGCTTGCCTTCGTCGTCGAATCGATAGACTTCTCGCGTCGAACTGTCTCCGGCGAGCAGCTTGCCATCGGAATCGAACTCGACACAACGAATTGCGTTCAACGGCGTCCGAAACTTCTTGGAGCCCATAAAGTAGGCGGACAGCTCGCCGTTTTCCAATTTCCACACACCGTGAAGTTCGCGATCAGCCAGCATCATGGTCGAGCCAGAGACAGCAATGGAAAGCGGGTACTGCGGGCTGTCTTGGGCGTTCGTCATCGTGGGGCCGCTGACAAGCAGCGCGGCCATGCCGATGGCGCCGGTCGCTAACAGGTTCCTGGTAAATTTCATCGGTAGGTTCCAAAGATCTGTTCGTAAAATGCGGATAGTCACCGCGATGAAGTGAAGTTGTCAGTCTATCATGCCAAGGGCGGCCACTGGGAGTCCCTTGGCAAGATCGTCGTGAGACCGTTTGAAGAATCCTACGAGCAATATCACCACCGGCCAGATCATGTCGCGGTATCCGAGACCATGCTACTTGAAACCGAATCGCCTTTGCGAGAATCATCTCCTACTAATCCCGCGGCCCTCGCTACGACAATTGCTACCATCATGGCCACCCGCGCACTGCTCTGTGACGTCATCGCCACGACCACTGTCCTCTTGTTAGACCTGCCGTTCGCCGGCTTCGAAATCGAGCAAGTTCGACTCGCGACACCCGAACGGCTCTCGCAGGACGAACTTGAATTGCGGCTGCAACGCAACGACTCAGGCGCACGAACAGCCTCAGACACGAACCTCCAGCTACCTAGTCGTGGGGGACGCGAAGGCAGTTCCCACGTGTCTCGGTCGAAAATCCTTGTTTCGTTGCAGCCATTTGCCCGCTAAGATGGTGTCGACGCGCCCGTATGCCCGCGCGCGGCATTACCAAAGGCTTGACGACTGATGGCAACTGTTTTAATCGTTGACGATTCCCCGCTCGACCGTCTGCTGGCGAGTCGGTTCCTGGAAGAAATTGGATTCCATGTCGTTGGCGTCGAGAACGGCAAAGTCGCGCTCGACCAGATGTCCCAGGTGAAGCCTGACGTTGTTCTCACGGACATGCAAATGCCCGAGATGGATGGGTTGGCGCTGGTCGAGCGAATGAGGGTCGAGCATCCGACCGTCCCGGTGATCCTCATGACAGCCTTTGGAAGCGAAGCGATCGCCGTCGAAGCCTTGCAGCGTGGGGCGGCGAGTTACGTTCCGAAACAAGACTTGAACAAGGATCTGGTCAGTACCGTCAAGAACGTTTTGTCGGTCACACGAATGCGACGCGAGACCCGCTCGATGCTCGACTCGATGCGTCGGCTCGAAGCGGAGTACGTCTTGAATAATACGCTCGAAGGACTCGACTCTTTGATCGGGTATCTCAAAGAACAACTGCGCTTCATTCGGGTGCTTGGCGAAGCCGACATCTTGCGTGTCGGCACCTCCGTCTACGAGGGGCTGGTCAACGCGATTGAACACGGCAATCTTGAAATCACCTCGGCTGAACGCGACAAGCCGTCGGGTGTTTATCGTCGTCTGGTGGAAGACCGCGCGTCCGACCCGAGATTCCGCACGCGACACGTGTACCTGACGACGACACTGACTCGCGCGGAGGCAGCCTTTACGATTCGGGATCAAGGCCCAGGCTTTGATCCGAGTTCGCTGCCCGACCCCACGGCTCCTGAAAACGTTGGCAAGGTAAACGGTCGCGGAATGTTCTTGATTCGGACATTTATGGACGAAGTACGGTTTAACGAAACAGGAAATGAACTCACGATGATTAAACGCCGGACACTGTAGTCCGAGAGTCAAGCTACGGCACTTGTTTCTCGAACGGTCTTTAATCGATCCGTAAAAAAACCTGCAACCGAGACCACATGAAACTACGGATCTGGCTAGTCCTTGTCATCGTCGCCCTGTCAGCGTTAATCTTCTGGCTCGACTTGGAGGCCCCAGCCGGAGCAGCCTGCGGCGTGTTGTACGTCTCCGTCGTGCTGCTGTCGTTGCAGTTTCCGAATCGGAAGTCGATTCTGATCGCCGCCGCATTCTGCTCGTTCTTGATCCTCGCCGCTGGGCTCACGGCGACGGTTGCCAAGCCGTGGCTGCGCGAGCCGGCGCAACTGATCACGAACGGACTGCTGCAACTGTTTGCCGTGTGGGTGGCGGCCGTCTTTGGCTTTCACATCAAAGGTCTCGAACACTCGCTGTTGAGCGCGAAGGACGTCCTGGAGAAACGTGTCGAAGAGCGTTCCGCCGCACTGCAACAAGCAACCCAAGAGTTGCAGACAGAAATCGGTGAACGCGAACGTGCGCAACGGGAGCTGGGCCAATCCGAGGCGCATTACTTGTCGTTGATCGAGAATCTGCCGATTCACGTGATTCGCAAGGATCTCGACGGACGATTCACGTTGGCCAGCCCTTCGTTTTGCGAGCTAACCGGAATTCCGCTCGACCAGCTGATTGGCAAGACCGACCACGATCTTTACCCGGACAATCTCGCCAACAAGTATCGCGCTGACGATCTGCACGTCATTCAGAAGCGGACGGTCATCAACGACGTTGAACGCAACCAATTGCCGGATGGCACCACTTCGTACGTCCAAGTGATCAAAATGCCCCTCATCGATGAGCATCGAGACGTGGTGGGGATTCAAGGTATTTTTTGGGATGTAACCGATCGGATGCAGGCCGAAGATGAGTTGCGCGAGAGCGAAGCGCGCAAGCGAGCGATTTTCGAGACGGCCGTCGATTGCATTTTGTTTCTCGACGAAGCCGGTACGGTGGTCGAAGTCAATCGGGCGGCCCTGCGAATCCTGCAATGTACGCGAAAGGAAGTCCTCGGCAAGGAATTCTCCGACATCTTCGTCACGCCGGTCTCGCAACAGCGTTTTCGCGAGAACCTGTCGCGTTATCAAGGCGCGGGTGAGATGGGATCGATGTTGGGGCGGCGAATGGAAGTCGAGCTGCAACGCAAGACCGGCGAGAACTTTATCGCCGAGATCGCGACGCAACCGATTCCGCTGAAGGGCTCGGCGGGCTTCGCCATTTTTCTTCGCGATATCACTGAACAAAAGCAGTACGAAGAGGCGCTCCGCAGCGCCAAGGAAGCGGCCGAGGCGGCCAGCAACGCCAAGAGCCTGTTTGTGGCCAACATGAGCCACGAAGTCCGCACACCAATGAACGCCATCGTTGGCATCACCGATTTGCTCCTCGATACGCAACTCACGCGTTTGCAAAGCGATTACCTGACGATGATCCAACAATCCGCGGAGGCTTTGCTGTGGGTCATCAGCGATATCTTGGACTTCTCGAAGATCGAGGCCGGAAAGCTCGAACTGGATGAAGCCGATTTCAATTTTCGCGAGTCCGTTGGAGACATGATGAAGGCGTTGGCATTGCGCGCGCACGGCAAAGGCTTGGAGCTGGTGTTGGACGTTGCAGCTTCGACCCCTGAGTGGCTTCACGGTGATCAACATCGAGTGCGGCAAGTGATCATGAACCTTCTCGGAAACGCGATCAAATTCACGTCCAGGGGCGAAGTCGTCTTGAAAGTCGAGCCGGAGACCATTCACGAAGACCGCATCATGCTGAGATTCTCGGTGAAAGATACGGGCATTGGCATTGCCGCGAATCGACGTGAAGCAGTCTTTGCTGCCTTCGAGCAAGCCGACAACAGCACCACGCGGAAATACGGCGGCACGGGACTCGGATTGGCAATTGCTTCGCGGCTCGTTCAGCTCATGGGAGGCAAAATCGGGCTCGATAGCAATGAAGGCGAAGGTGCCACCTTTTCCTTCACGGCTCGATTCAAGCTCGCGTCCGCGCCCGCCGAGAGTTCTTTGCCTCGGGCTGACCGCCATTTCGCCGGTTTGCGAGTCTTGATCGTCGATGACAACGCGACGGCTCGCCACATTCTGAGCGGGATGCTCGAAAACTGGGAGATGCGAACGACCAGCGTCGACAGCGCATCGGCGGTGTTGTCGGAATTCGGGAGAGCCCAGCAAGCGGGCGAACCGTTTGATCTGGTGTTACTGGATGCCCAGATGCCAAAGGTCGATGGGTTTGCGCTCGCGGAGCAGCTGACAGCCGGTCCGCAGCTCGGCGTCTCGATTGTCATGATGCTCACCTCGGGCGATCACCACCGCTGCGTGACTCGTTGCGAAGAACTCGGGCTCGGGGCTTACTTCATGAAGCCGATAACGCAGTCGGAGCTGTTTGACGCGATCGCATTGGCAGTTCACAAGCCAGATGACGAGAACGCGGCGGTGGAGCATGGTCCCGCTGTCGAGCGGATTCCGCCACTCGACATCTTGTTGGCAGAAGACAGTTTGGTGAACCAGAAGGTGGCGATCGGAATGCTCCAGCGTCATGGCCATCGTGTCCGTGTTGCGAACAGCGGGCGCGAAGCCGTACAAACCACCAAGCAGGAACGGTTCGATCTCGTTCTGATGGACATTCAGATGCCCGAGATGGATGGGATCGAAGCCACGGCGACGATTCGGTCTCGCGAGCGATCCACGGGAGAACGTCTGCCGATCATCGCCATGACCGCCCATGCAATGAAGGGGGATCGCGAAGAGTGCCTCGCGGCAGGCATGGACGGCTACGTCGCCAAACCAATCCGAGCAACGGAGTTGTTTCAAGCCATCGCAAAGGTCATTCGGGAACGGACCTCGGATCGAGTCGCGGCACAGGATGAGCCCAATCCGTCCGCCGTCGATTGGCCGAAGGCATTGGAGATCGTCCAAGGTGATCGTCAGCTGCTCGCCGAGATCACGCGGACCTTTTTGGAAGAATGCCCTCGGCTGGTGCGAGAGCTGCACACCGCCCTAGCCGAACAAGACGGCACGACGTTTCGACGGGCGGCACACACACTGAGAGGTTCGCTCCGTTACTTTGGAGTGAGAGACGCGTTCGACCTCGCCTATAAACTCGAATGCCTTGGTCGCGACGAGCAGTTTGAAGACGTGCCCGAGTTGCTCGACAAAGTCGAAGCTGAATTGGGGCGGGTGGAGCCGGCATTACGGAGCTTTCTCGATACGGATGAGTTTCGGGTTCCGTAGGATGGCCTTCCAAGGCCGTCCGCAAATGAAAATCGCGGATCGGGCGGCCTT
>JAQBZB010000320.1 GCA_027622275.1 Planctomycetota bacterium
TGATTTGTCGTAACCTGTTGTTAAGAAATCAAGTTATGACAAATCTGGGGGCCTCGCGCTAGCCGTGTTATGAGAAATGCGGGCTAGGCGTTCGGTTGGTAAGACTTCAGCTGCCGCTCGCCTAAGTGACGTGCGGCAACTCGCCGCTGCTGTCGCCTAGTTGGGCCACATCGATCTCCATCCGGTTGAGCATTGCCAGCCACAGGTTGTTCAGCGGCGTTTCCTTGGCATAGCGGATGTGGCGTCCGGTCGTCAGCGTACCGCAGCCGCCGCCCGCTAACAGAATCGGTAAGTCGTCGTGGTTGTGGGCGTTCCCGTCCGAGTTGCCGCTGCCATAGGCGATCATCGAGTGGTCCAGCAGCGTGCCATCGCCCTCGGGGGTCTTGTTAAGTTTCTCCAACAAGTACGCCAGTTGCCTCGTGTGGAATAAATTGATCTGGCGGATCTTGGCCTTCTTCGCGTCGTCACCGCCGTGGTGCGACAGATCGTGGTGGCCTTCAGGCACGTCGATGAACGGATACGGTTTGTTACTTCCTTCGTTGGCGAGTACGCAGGTGACGACTCGCGTCACGTCAGCTCGGAAGGCCAGTACGATCAAGTCGCACATCAACCGAATGTGCTCATCGTACGTGGCGGGAATCCCGGCCGGTATCGTGTAGTCGGGAGCTTGGATCGGCGGTAGCGTCTCGGCCCGCTCGATCCGCAATTCAATATCGCGAACGGCCGCAAAGTACTCGTCGAGCTTACGCACGTCGTTCACTCCCAGCCGGCCCGCGAGATCTTTGGAATCTTCGCGGACGAAATCGAGGATGCTCTTTCGCAGCGCGTCGCGTTGGGCCCGTTCGGCGTTGGGCACCGTGGCGAACAGCCGTTCGAACACCAGCTTCGGGTTCACTTCTTTGGGCAACGGCTGGGTCGCCGACCGCCACGACATCGTCGACGAATAGACGCAGCTGTAACCCGAGTCGCAATTGCCGGCCATCGCGCCGTGTTCGCAACCGATCTCGAGAGACGCCAGCCGAACCTGATCGCCAATCCGCGACGCAGCGACTTGATCGACCGAGATCCCCGCGCGAATGTCCGTGCCATCGGTCTTCCGCGGCTGAGCGCCTGTCAGAAACGCGGCCAGCGCACGGGCGTGATCGCCGCCGCCGTCGCCGTTGGCTCGCGCCTTGTCAGCCGTCAAGCCCGACAGGATCAGCAGTTTGTCCTTTACGCAAGCGAGCGGTTCGAGAATCGCGGGCAAGTCGAAGCCGGTGCCTTCCTGTTGCGGCGTCCAATCGACCATGTTCTTGCCGTTGGGAACATAGATGAACGCCATCCGATTCGGAACGGCCTTGTCCGCGGTCGGCTCGTCGGCCCAAGCCTTGAGCGGCCCCATCGCTTCGAGCCAGGGTAACGACATCGCCACACCCATCCCGCGAAGCATGGTACGGCGTGTGAGTGGTTTGCTTGGGATCATAGGTCTCTCCGATTCGGCGTTTAACGTCGGCAAAGTTTTGACTAACCATCCTATTCGTTCGGCGGTTCGATTCCGCGGCGCTGACGAAACGCGTCGCTCTTCACGATCTCGCTCACCAGCGAGGAAAACTTGTAGTCTCCCATCTCCAGTTGCGTCACGACCCGCTCGACCGTCGGACGGTCATAATACTCTATGCCACGGCCCAACGCGTACGTCAACATTTTCTCCGCCAGACAGCGGGCGAACAACTCTTTTTTCTCTTTGATGATCGATTTCAGCTCCTCCGGCCCGGAGAATCGTGTCCCGTCCGAAAACTCGCCCGACGGATCGACGTCAAACTCGCCGTCCTTGGTGCGAAACGCGCCGATCGCGTCGAAGTTCTCCAGGGCAAAGCCGATCGGGTCCATCTTCGCGTGACAGTTCGCACAGGAGGGATTCTGACGATGTGCTTCCAGCCGCTGCCGAAGCGAGCCGCCCGCGATGGCCTTCTCGTCGCTTGGCAGCTCCGGGACATCCGGCGGCGGTGACGGAGGCGGCTCGCCGAGGATCTGCTCCAACACCCAGCGGCCGCGCTTGACGGGCGAAGTCCGCGTCGGGTTGGAAGTCACCGTCAGCACGCTGGCCTGGGTCAACAATCCGCCGCGCGATCGGCCCTGCAACGCGACGCGCTGAAACGCTTCACCCTTGATCGGCTTGCCGTCCGGCTGCTCCGCCTTTTGCCCCAGTCGATTGCCGCTGGTGTCGGCGATGCCGTAATGGCGCGCCAGCGGCTCGTTCAGGAACGTGTAGTCAGCGTCGAGCAGATCGAGGATGCTGCGATCTTCGCGCATGATCGATTCAAAAAACAGCTCCGTCTCCTTCAGCATGGCCGAACGCAGGCTGTCGTTGAACGCCGGGAACAAAGCCGCGTCGGGCGTGAACCTTTCCAACCGCTGGACCTGCAACCATTGCAGCGCGAAGTTCTTGACGAATTCGGAAGATTTCTGGTCCACCAGCATCCGGCGGACTTGGGCGTCGAGGTTGGCGGTCAGTTGCTGCTTCTCCGCCAACGCGAAAAGCTCGTCATCCGGCATCGTGCTCCACAAAAAATACGACAGCCGTGATGCCAGCTGAAACTCATCCAGCGGAGCCGCCTCCGGGCTCTGCGGTCGATCGTCCAGTTCAACGCGGAACAAGAACTTCGGCGAGCAGAGAAGGACCTGAATCGCACGTTGAATGCCCGCTTCCCACTTCGCGCCGCCAGCTTGAACGTCTTCGACGAGCTTGGTCATGCGTTGGAGTTCCTCGTCGGTCGCCGGACGGCGATACGCGCTACGCAACAGCCGCGTGAGCACTTCGCGCGTCTGTTCGGCCGGCGATTGATCGGGCGAGCAGGCCAGAATCATCAACTGCGACGCCGGTCGCGTTTCCAGCGGACCTTCGCTCCACAAGTGCTGGATGTACAGCTTGGCCGGTTCTTCGCCTGGTCCTGGTTTGACCAGCGCGATGCCCGCATTGTTGATGTTGCCGATCCGGTTGACCGGAACTTCGATCTCTTGCGGGTTCTTGTCGTCGCGAGCGGCAATCCCGAACGTCTTCAGGATCTTGATCGACTTCCACCGCGGCGCATCCGTCCCCATCAGCGCGGCGATCTCCTCGGGGCTCGACGGTTCGATCCCTGGGCCGTCGATGAACAACGCGACTTGCACCGGCACCTCGCGCGTGGTTTCGGCGTAGAGTGTGGCTCGATATATCAAATCGGCGTCGGCCGAAAACTTGAGATAGCCACCGGGCGCAGTGAACGGCCCGCTGTGCGCCGCCTCGCTAGCCAGCGGATCCATTTTGCGGAAAGAAGCCTGGGAGGTTTCCGCGTTGTTGGGCTGCAAGAACCGACCGGCCAGATAGCGGCGCGAGGGCTTCGGCGGATCAACAACGATCACGCGGCTGGCAATCGTCTCGGCGGCATCCAAGTAGCGTTCCATCAACAACGGCGACAGGGTGAGCACATCCCCGATATTGTCGAAGCCGTGCCCGACGTCGTCCGCCGGAAAACCCTCGGTGGGATCGAAGTCGACCCCCAGTAGATCGCGAACCGTGTTTTTATACTCCGTGCGATTCAGCCGCCGCATCGTGACCCGCCCCGGATCGGGCTGCGCGAGGCGATCGGCGTCGTCGAACACGGCTTTCACGTGCGTGGTAAAAGCCTCGGCCTCGCCCACGGTCGGCCGCGGCCGATCCTTGGGCGGCATCTCGCCCGCCGCGATCATGCGGAGCACGTTGTCCCAGACTTTTCGCTGGCGAACCAGCGACGCCGAATCGCGAAACACGTCCAACGGCAACTCGGCTTTAGGTTCGTCGCCGCTGTGGCAAGCGACACAATACTTTTCGAGAAATGGTCGCCCGCCCCGAGCAAAGTCCGGTCGCTCATCGGCCACCGCCGATCCGGTCACGGCGCCCAGCGACAAAGCGAGCAGAGCGGTAGCCGCAAGACGCATGGGGTCACTCCAAGAGCAGGCAGGTGGGCTAATCAGGCGGGAGGTTTTCGGTGTGAGGATACCATCATAGTTCATCAGGACAACGCTCGGCAATACATTGTCCAAGGCTGAATGGCGCATGCCGCGGCCGAGCAAGTTATGCTGAGCCTCGTGAAAAACCTAGACGATGGCCTTCCAAGGGCACCGATTCGACGCTACTTCGACGTCCAACAGGTGCTGGAGTCGAAGAGCGACAAGCTGGCCGAATTAGCCGCAAGTAAGTCGTGATGACTTGGCTGCTCTGGCCTATGTTCCTCTGGGAAAGTTGAATCGTTGCGAAGTTCAAATCGGTCACAGCTCTTGTCCCAGAATCCGTACAACCCGTCGAAAGCTCGGTAGGTGATTTTCCAACTCGGTCGGAGATAGCTTGCCGAGAATCTCAAAAGATCGTTTTCCCTTGCGGTAGGAGTTCGTGCATTTGCGAGTCGCGTGGGCTAGTTTTTGTTGGACTTCCTGACGGGATTTGCTTTCCAGGTCCGTCAATGAAGGGAGCGCTGACTTCTGTAGTTTGCTTCCGTAGTGCGCCGCCAGCGTCTCTCGATCGGAAACGATCCACGTCTCCATGCACGTGGTCATGAACAGCACTTGCTCGTCCGACGCGCCGACTGGCGCAGCCCAATCATCGTGGTCATTCAAATGCTGCCGGGTCGCTTCGAGATCCTTCAGCGGTTCCGCGCTGTCGATCAGCATGCCAACGAATTGCGAGCCTCGATTCGTTGCGTGGGCCGTCTGAAAGTCGTCGAAGGTGGCGGTTCGCCCGCCGCACGCGGTCAGACGCGGCAGTCGGCCCGTGAAGCCGTAATTCTCCAGCAGCTTTCGGAATCCAGCGCGGCAACGGATGTGCAACTCCTTGGAATCGCCGCCGCCTTCCAAGTAGATGCTCGCACTCACCAGCGGGTCCCTCCCAATTGCCCTTTGGTCCACAACTGCCCCAGCCGATACTTCTCCAGCCAAACCGTGAGATCCTCGCGGTTGAGTCGTTGCATTTGAGTGCGCCCGTCATGCTTTTCGCAGACGACAACGGCTTCCGGCCGTTCGGTCATGGCATCCACGAGAATATCGGAGTGAGTCGTGACGATGATCTGTGTGCGTTGCGACGCGGCGACCAAATGATCTGCCAACTTAGGCAGAATGTCGGGATGAAGCCCCAGTTCCGGTTCTTCGATGCAAATCAGCGGTGGCGGCTCCGGGTCGCACAGGATCGCCAACAGGCAGAGGTAGCGAACGCTGCCGTCGGAAAGTCGAGGGGCAGGAATGAGAAACTCGCCTTCGTTGAAGAATACTTGAACGGTTCCTCCCTCGATGCTGACGTCAAAATCAGTGAGTCCTTCGTAGAGATCTCGAAGCGCGGAAAGTAGAGCTTCCTTGGTTTTTGGCGAACGCCCGATCCGCTTCAAGAACAGCCCAAGGTTGGAAAAATCTTCCTCAAGCCGATCCGTACGCAGGTCGGCCCGTTGAGGATCCCGTAACGGTGTGTTCCTTTGGCCGAACACCCATTCGCGATAGAGGCGGATACGATCGTAAGCGGTAGCCAGACTCCCATGTTCCGGTCCTAGGTGTTGCTTGAGGACGGAGAGGGTTGGGTCTGTCAATTCAACCTTTTTCTCATGGACGCGCCCTTTACTCTGCGGACTAGTGATCACCGGGTGTCCGCCGTGGTAGCGGTAGCCGGCGAAGATGGATTCTCCATCTCCTCCCGTCTGGTGCTCATACCCGATGCGTTCGTCCACAAGCTGGAATGTCTGTTGTACCCGACGAAATGTAACAGTGTGCCGAAGCGGGTTCCGACGGAGCAAACCGGGTTTCACGCAAAGCGAACTATCAGTTAAGGCTTCAACCGAGGCTGGCTCGTCTGGTTGTCCTTTCCAGATCCATTCACCCACGCCGCCCCCTCGGCTGATCACCGGTCGCCAGTCTGTAGTCGAGCTGCGCAGGAGTGCAATTGCTTCCAACAGATTCGATTTACCCGAGCCGTTCGGACCGATGAGAACGTTGAGTGCCTCCAACGGCAGTGCGGGACTTCCGGGGCCGAAGGAAAGCAGATTATCCAATCGGATTTCTTTCAACAGTCGATGATCTCTCTGAATCGGTTTACTCATGCTTCGACCTCCGTGGTCGATTCCGTCTTTCACTGTTTCGTGAAGCCGTACAGCGACTGGTCCGTGCGGATAAAAAACTGGCCATCGACAACGACGGGCGTGGCCATGATCCGCTCGCCGAAATCGTGCGAGGACAGTACTTCCAAATCACGACCGGCCTCCAAGACCGTCACCACGCCGCTCTCGCTGGCCAGGTACACCTTGCCATCGCCGGCGATCAGCGAGGCGTAGTAATTCCCCCGCCCGCGTGCTCGCCCTTGCTTGAGAAGTTCGCCCGACGCGGCGTCCAAACTCGTGATGATCCCGCTGTCTTTCACCATGTACATCACACCGCGATAGACAATCGAACTGGGCACCGTGGGCAAGCCGCGACGTTGAATCCACTTGACGTGCGTTTTGGTGACGTCGCCCGATCCGCCGGGCTCGACCGCGATGGCCACGTTCTGGGCTGCTTGAAACACCGTCGCGTGCCGCTCCCATTCGTTCTGACTGAGCTTCTCGTCTTGATCCAGGTCGATGCGGAAGAACCGCGGCACGACCGGGCTGGCCTCGGGCAACTCCGAGGAGGCGATCAGGCCATCCTTGTTCTGGTCGAATTGATCCAACGCTTCACCGAAGGGCTCCATGGCAATCCGCTCGGTCGCATCACCGCCTGGCGTCCACGTGGCTACGTAGATCAAGCCGCCGATGAGCACAGGCGTTGGATCGACGATCCGCGACAGGCTGTTGACCCACCACTTCTTTTCGCCGGTCCGCAGATCATATCCCGCCAATTGCAGCGACCCCGCCACCACGACCTGCTGCTGCCCGTCGTGCTCCCAAATGATGGGCGTCGAGTAGCTGCGCGCGAAATCATTGCGGTCGGTCTTCCAGATCGTCTCGCCGGTCGCCTGGTCAAGCGCGATCAGAAAATTGTTGATGTCGTGATCCTGGTTCAAAATCACCATGCCGTCGACGAGCACCGGCGAGCTCGATGCGCCGAACTCATCTTGAAACGGTCCCATCCGCCGCTCCCAGAGCAACTCGCCAGCAGTGTCGTAACAGAGCAGTCCATAGCTGCCGAAGAACACAAAGAGCTGTTCGCCATTGCAGGCGGGAGTGCAAGTCGCCGGACTGCCGACCGAGTGGAAGATCTCCAGTTTTTCGTAGGGCACGGCCCGCCGCCAACGTTGTTTTCCGGTCTGGCGGTCCAGTGCAACCGTCGCCAATGCTTGATCCGACTTGTCGAAGGTAGTCAGGTAAATCGAATCGCCATAGACACAGGGCGTCGAGTTCCCAGGCAGCAGGTCGACCTTCCAGAGCTGGCGGGCATCGTCCGAGAAGTTGTCGGGTAACCGATGATCACCGTCAACGATTCCGAAGTCGCGGCGAAAGTAGCTCGGTTCACCCGCCGTCGCGGCGAGAGTCGACATGATGATCCATCCTAACGTGACAGCCGCATACGGTTTCATATCAATCACCTTTCACCCTTGGCACTCAAAATCAATTTCGCTTGGCAGTGACGCAATCGCCACCGACTCGTTCACCCGCCGGGGTCAGTCCAAGTCGATCCATGCTCGGAACGCCGATTCATCGACATTCCGGCCGCTCACCACAACCACCACGTCGCCATCGCCCGCCAAGTCGACTTTCCCGGTCAGCAGCGCGGCGGTCGCGATGGCTCCCGATGGTTCCGTCCGCAAACCGTGCTTGTCGTACAACCACTTCATGGCCGCCCGTGTCTCGAGATCAGGAACCGCCACGGAGCAACGAATGTGTTGGCTGAGGATCGGCCAATTGTGTTCTCCCACGTCATAGGAGAGCAGTCCGTCGCAGATGCTGGCCGGGCGATCGATCCGCACCCGCTTGCCGGCCGCTAGTGATTGGGCGAAGTCATCGGCACCAGCGGGCTCGACACCGATCAGCGCCGCCTGCGGGTAGCCGTCGGCGATCGCCAGCGCCTGCCCCGCCATCAGCCCACCTCCGCTGACTTGACAAACATAATGGGATATTACGCGTTGCTGAGCCCGCAGTTCACGGACGACCTCCAACGCCCCGACACCGTTTCCGGCGATCACATGCGGATCGTCGTAGGGCGAGGCTTGCACTCCCCGCTCGTCTTCGGCGATTTCTCTGGTAATTCGATCCCGCACGCCCGTCTGATGGTCGGTAGCAATATCATACGTGCGGATCTCGGCGCCGAACGAACGAGTCAATTCAAATTTCACCTGCGGCGCGGTCTCCGGCATGACAATGATCACACGTTTGCCAAATCTCATACCGGCGTAAGCGATGCCCGACGCGAAGTTGCCTGACGAATGCGCCGCGACGGGCCGGTCGCCGATCTCGTTCTGATGAACGGCCATCCAGTTGAGCGCGCCGAGCAACTTGAACGATCCGACCGGCGTCCAGCCGTAATCCTTGATCCAGACGCAGCGAGTCGCCTCCACACCGAGTTCTTTCTCCAAAGCGTAGGAGCGAATCAGCGGAGCCGGTGAAACATGCGGCCGCACTCGCGGTTCGGCCTGTAACACGTCGTCGATCGTGGGAATATGCAGCGGCATTGAGAACTTCCGAATCCAGCGAGTCGTAGTGGTGGCTTCCAGCCGCCACGGGAATCATGTACAGGTGCTGGCAAATCGGTGGCGGCTGGAAGCCACCACTACATGAAAACGCGACACCTATTTGTCGTCCAATGCTTACTCACACGCCCGCCAGTTTGCCTTTGTACGTTTCCCAGTACTCGGGCATCAGCTCTTGGACTTTGGCTTCCAATTCTTCGTCGCTGATCGACGTCATGCGACCCTCGACTTCGTATTGGTCCATGACCCAGCGGGCGATCTTGTGGACCTTGATCTTGCTGATGCGATCCGCACCCTTCAGACCAAAGAACTCGTTCACCCAGTGGGCAACACCGTCGGCACCGCTCTTGTCCGTCAAGGACACGCGCGGCGGACGATTCAACAGCGTCGTCGTATCGAAGATGTTGTAGATCCGTTCGTCCTGCCGCAATCCGCCCGCGTGGATGCCGGCTCGCGTCGTGTTGAAGTGCTTGCCGACGAGCGGATAGTTGTCGGGGATCGGGAAATCGATCGAACGCATGTAATTCGCGATCTCGGTGATCACCTCGGTGCGAATACCGCACAGCTCTTCTTTCAGCGAGATGTACTCGATGATCGCGCCTTCGAGCGGTGGGTTGCCGCAACGCTCGCCGAAGCCGAACAGCGTGCCATTCAACGCGTCGCAGCCGTACAGCCACGCGGTGGCTCCGTTGGCATGCGTGCGATGGAAGTCGTTGTGACCGTGCCATTCCAGCCGATCGCTGGGCACGCCGCATTCTTGATTCAGCTTGTAAATCATCTTGGGAACGCTACGCGGCAACTCGGCACCAGGATAATGCAGGCCGAAGCCCATCGTGTCGCAGATGCGAATCTTGACGCCTTGATCTTCGGGAACTTGTTCGCTCATCCGCATCAGCCGATCCACAAACGGCATCACGAAGCCGTCCCAGTCGGCCCGCGTCACGTCTTCCAAGTGACACCGCGGCCGCACGCCGGCTTCAAACGCGGCGTCGACGACTTCGCAATACGAGTCCATGCACTCCTGGCGGCTCTTGAACTTCAGCTTGTTGAAGATGTGGTAGTCCGACGAACTGGTCAGCATGCCGGTCTCTTTCAAACCGGCTTCCTTGACCAGGCGGAAGTCGCCTTTGACCGCGCGGATCCAGCCGGTGCATTCGGGGAACTCGTGGCCCAACTCGCGGCAGCGATCAAGCGTCTCGCGATCGTTCTTCGTATACAGGAAGAACTCGGTTTGGCGGATCACGCCGCTGGGGCCGCCCAGTTGCGCGAGCAGGTCGTAGAGATGCACCATCTGGTCGACCGTGTAAGGCGGCCGAGCCTGTTGCCCGTCGCGGAACGTCGTATCGGTGATGAAGATGTCGCGCGTCTTGGCCGAGTTCGGATCGAATTCGACAGGCTGACCGTCGATGTATTCGATCATCGGACCATCGAAGCGGATCTTGGGCGGAAGGCTATAGTCGAAGACATCTTCCAGGAGATTCGGCTCGGTTGTGTTGACCAGTTCGTGGGTCTTACGGGCATCAACGATGGACATGAATTCACTCCTTATAAGGCGAGCGGCGGGCGTTAGCCCAATTGCCACTCAGTTCGCGAAACAATCGGACGTCGTGGTGGCTTCCAGCCGCCACAAATTCCCGTGAAATCA
>JAQBZB010000024.1 GCA_027622275.1 Planctomycetota bacterium
TGGACAGAGAGAACGGCCACGAAGCTAGGCTTGGAAGCCACGTTGCGGTCTCCAGGTAGGCCAAAGAAGTAAACAACTGGACCTGTCCCCGTTTCCTGTCCCAGCACTCGCGGGCCGGTCGAACAAGCCGAGCAATTGCAGGATGGCGAGAGCCCTTTCGTCCGGTGAAAAAGTAGCATGGGCTCGTAGCCCGTGTTCTACGTCCTGGGGCACGGGCTGCGAGCCCATGCTACTTTGGAATGACGTCACATACGCGTCCATGACGCGGAAGGCATGGCCGCCTTGTTCCTCGGCGTTGGCTTCTTCCAGCTTGACGAGATCGCGCTTGCGGATGTCGCCGGCGTGGGCGTCGTGCAAGTAGCTGCCGAGCAGGTTCAACGTCAGCGCGTGGCCTTTCACATCCGCGACCAGCTTCTCGAACTCCTCTTGCGTCCCTTTCACGCCCAGCCGCTGGAGCAAGTCCACACCGGCTTCGACCGAAAGACTCTTCAGTTCGTGCTCTGAAGCGGTGGCTTGCCAGTAGGCTCGCAAGTCGGGGATGGAATAGCGGGTGGTGACCACGCACAGGCTGTTGCTGTTGGCGGACAGCCCTTTGAGCAGGGCCGCAATTCCCTGGTCCTTCAACTCGCCCGGCGTGGGCGAAGTGGGCGAGTATTGCAGCGGCTCGAGGCCGTCCAGGATCAGCAGCGCCCGCTGCTGGCCAACCAGCTGCGCCAGCCGCCGGCCTTTGTCGAACGCCCCTTGCGCACTGTTGGCCAACTCCGCATCGCCGAAGAAGACGAGAGCTTCCTTCAAGAACAAGTCGGATGACGCCGCCACTTGCTCGCGCGTCCCTTGGCTGTAGAACGACCATGCAAACACCGCGTCGCACCCCGGCCAATTTTCATGCGCCAACTCAGCGGCCCACTTCGCCACCAGCGACGTCTTTCCTTCGCCACCGAGGGCGACGAAGGTGATGACGTGCGGGCGGGGCGTTTCGGCGCGGCGGACTTTGTTCCATGCGACGGAGAGGACGGATTCGCGGCCGATCAGGTCTGCGGGGGCGTATCTGTCGATGCGCGAGATGTCGGCTTGGAAGTCGGCGGCTTGCACGGGTGGGATTTCCGCGACCAGCTTGCACAGTTCGGCTTTGTCTTGGAAGAAGTAATACAGATGGTCGGACTTCTGAACGCCTTCGCGATGCGCGAGCTGAAACGCCGCGGCTTCGGCGTCCTCCGGCCGCTCTTCCGGCTTGGCGTCGTCGCGAACGTTGGCGTCCTTCGAGAGGAAGACATAGACGGGCTTCTGCATCTCCCGCGCGATGTCAAACTCCAGCTGTGTGTAGGAACGTCGTGAAACATTTGCCGGCCGCTCGTTCCGCTCCGCACCATAGCGGAAGCCGACGATGTGGATCACGGCGTCGGCTTCGTGCAGCTTGTGGCGAAGCATTTCCTCGACCGTGCGGTGGTCCGGCGGAAAGCCCGGTTGGTTCTCCGCAAAACAGCCTTTCATCTCGACCTCGTTCTCCACCGCATCGCGGAAGGAACCGAATTCGGGCGAGACGCCGCTGAGGAAGATGGTTGGTCGGGATTTCATGGCGCTACCGTTATTCTGCCTTTTGGAGTCTGAGCCGTAAAGCACTACCGTTCACTTGATGCATTCCGAAAGCATACCCGTAGGGCGAGCGGGGATCTATTAGCCCCGAGGAAACTGTGCCTGCGCCTCGCGATTTCGACCGTTGACCGCGATGTTGGCGCGGCTTAGAGTAGTATTCTGCTCCTAACCAGAAGCTGCCAAGTAAGTTCCGACTTCTTCCCGATCCGCAAGATGCGTTCGCCTACCTCTGATCGTTGATGCTCGCTAAACGTGTGATTCCCTGCTTGGACGTGAACCAAGGTCGTGTTGTCAAAGGCACGAACTTTGTGAATCTGCGCGACGCCGGTGATCCCGTGCAAGTCGCGGCGCGGTACGAGGAGGAAGGGGCCGACGAGCTGGTGTTCCTGGATATCACGGCCAGCCACGAGCAACGCGATATCATGATCGACGTTGTCCGACGTACGGCGGAGCAGGTGTTTATGCCTTTGACCGTGGGCGGAGGAATTCGGACGATCGACGATATTCGGGCGTTGCTCAACGCGGGCAGCGACAAGGTCTCGATCAATTCGGCCGCTTGCTACCGACCCGAATTCATTCGCGAAGCGGCACTTCGGTTCGGCAGCCAGTGCATCGTCGTCAACATCGATCCGAAACGCGTCGACTACAATGGGCACGAAGTCTGGGAAGTGCATGTCAACGGCGGCCGCAAGCCGACGGGGCTGGAAGCCGTGGCCTGGGCTCGCCGCGTCGAAGAGCTGGGGGCCGGTGAGATCGTTTTGACGAGCATGGATTGCGACGGGACGAAGGACGGGTACGATTTAGAGATCACGGCCGCCGTCAGCGCGGCGGTTTCGATTCCTGTCGTGGCGAGCGGTGGCGCGGGCCACCCGAAGCATTTGGCGGACGCCATCACCATTGGTAAAGCAGATGCGGCTCTCGCGGCCAGCATCTTCCACTTTGGAGAATACACGATTCGTGAGACGAAACAGGTGATGGCCCAACAGGGCGTCGCCGTGCGGCTCTAGCTGCCGCGGCTAGTGCCGCGGGACACGTTGCAACGAGGTGAGGTTATGGCACACGGCAAGACCACCGACGCTCCTGAGAAACCAGTATTGGCTCCCGATGAAGCCGATTTTGCGAAACGATTCAATCGGAAGAAGGAAGAGATTCCCGTCAACAAGCTGTTCCGCGCGCTCGTCAAGATCGAGGGGAGCGACCTGCACCTGAAAGTCGGCAAGCCGCCGTTGATCCGCGAACGGGGTGAATTGAAACCGCTCAACCGCGGTCCGATCGACGCGGAAGAGATGCTCAGCCTGTTGCTGCCGATGATGACTGATCGGACCCGAAAAATCTTCGACGAGGAAGGGGGCGCTGACTTTTCGTACACGGTGGATGTCGATGGTTCCACGTGGCGGTTCCGCGTGAACATGCTGCAACAGATGGGAAATATCGGATTAGTCGCGCGGCGCGTGAATCAGTTCATTCCCGACTTCAAGGGATTGTACTTGCCCGAGATCATGGAGTCGCTCTGTCACTTCGACATGGGGATGGTCTTGTTGGCGGGCGTGACGGGCTCGGGTAAATCGACGACGATCGCGTCGATGTTGAACCACACCAACCAGATTTATCGGAAGCACATTCTGACCTTGGAAGACCCGATCGAGTTTGTCTATACCGAAGACAAGGCGTTGATCAACCAACGCGAAGTTGGCATCGACGTGAAGGATTTCAGTATCGCGATGAAGCATGCGGTGCGGCAGGACCCGGACATCATGCTGGTGGGCGAGATGCGTGACGAAGAGACGTTTATGACGGCGATCCATGCCGCCGAGACGGGTCACTTTGTCTACGGAACGATCCACGCCGCGACCTCCGCCACGACGATCGGCCGTATTCTCGACTTGTTCCCGGAAGAGATGCACGGGGCACTGCGCTCGGCGATTGCAAGTAATATGAAGGCGATCGTCGCGCAAAAGCTGCTGAAGTCCATCAAGCCGGGCGTCTCGCGAGTGCCGATGAACGAGATCATGTTGTTTAATGCGACGGTGCGAAAGCTGATCCTTGCCGGGGACGACCACAAGCTGCCGGACGCGATCCGCATCGGGGCGGAAGAAGGCATGCAAGACTTTACGATGGCGCTGAAGAAGCTGATCGATGCCGATCTGATCGATCGTCCCACCGCCTTCGCCGTCGCTCCGAATCTGGATGCATTGAAGATGGCGCTCAAAGGCATCGACGTTCGCGGACCGGGTATTCTGTAGCTGACCGTATTCTCTGAATTCTCTGATTTCTATCGAAGACTGAAATTTACACATGGCCAAAAAACAGGAAGAAGAACCTGTCGAAGTACGGCTTCCGCCGGTCACGCTCATCCCGATGGGTTCGCCGGACAAGCAACAAGACCAGGCCAATCTGCTGGCGGCGAAACAGTCGCCGGCATTCCCCATCGCCAACGGCTTGCTGGCACACTGTCTGAGTCGTCGTGGCGAGCGGCTGATGCTGGACTATGCCGCGCAAGGCGTCGCCGTCCGCTTCGAGATCGACGGCGTCTGGATGAATGGCGACCCGATGGACCGGCAGAGCGGCGACGCTGCCTTGGCGGTTTACAAAAAAATCACCAACCTGAACGTCCAGGATCGTCGCTCGCGGCAAGACGGAAAGTTCGGCGCTGAGTTCGGTGGTGGGAAGTACATCGCCGACTTCACCAGCCAAGGCGTGAAGACTGGCGAACGCGTGGTCATCACGTTCAGGCCGAAGAAGCCGAAATTCCACAAGATCGAAGAGCTTGGGATGCGGGACAAGATGCGTCAGCGGTTCAAAGAACAGATTGATGCGGACACCGGGTTCATCGTTATCTCAGCGCCGGCCGGGGGTGGTTTGAGTACCACCTGGAATATGGCACTGGAGACCGCCGATCGTTTCATGCGCGACTTTGTTGCCACGGAAGATAAAGACCACAAAGAAGACGAAGTGATCAACGTCAATCCACAGTATTACAATCGAGCGGCGGGTGAATCTCCGGCTGATGTACTTCCCAAGATGATTCTGAAGGAACCAGACGTGCTGGTTGTTCCGGAGCTGACCAATGCCGAGACGGTTCAAATGCTGTGTGAGCAGGTGAACAAGTTCAACAAGCTGGCGATTACGAAAGTCAACGCCAAGGAAGCCGCCGAAGCGTTGCTCAAGATCTTTGCGTATAAGGGGCCAGCGGCCGAGCTTGCCAAGGCAGTCACGGCCGTCCTCAATGTGCGGCTAATTCGCCGATTGTGCGACCAGTGTAAACAACCTTTCCAGCCGCCTCCGCAACTGCTTCAGAAGCTGGGAATTCCGGCGGGCCGGGTGCAAGTTCTATATCAAGAATACAAGCCGCCGCCGCCGGAGCAGCTAATCGATGAGAAGGGCAATCCGATCATAATTCCGGTCTGTCAGAAGTGCGGTGGGGTCAAGTATGTTGGACGGATCGGCTTGTTCGAGTTGCTGGTGATCGACGATCAAATTCGAGCTGCGCTGACGAACCAGCCGAACCTCGAGACGATTAAACGCGTAGCAAAGGCTTCTGGTCACCGCACGATCCAGGAGGAGGGAATTCTCCAAGTGGCTCAGGGTGTGACTTCGATTAACGAATTGCAACGAGTGTTGAAGCAGCAGTAGCGGAGAGCAGCAAGGACATGTCCAGTTCGCATCAGGTGGAAACGCATTTTAGTGGAATTGCCGAGACGCCCGAGTTGGAGGACTATCGTCCGCTCAGCCCCTTGGTGATCGGGGCATGTATCGCGTCATTGGCTTCCTTTCTGGCGATTGTCCATCCACTTTTGTGGGTCGTCCCCGTTGTCGCGATCGTGGTTTCTGTCACCGCGATCGTGCGAGTTTCGGCCGCACAAAGCCGTTACAGCGGAGGTCGCGTGGCTGTTATCGCGTTGTGTATTGCGGTACTGAGCGGGGCTTATGCTCCGGCTAGGACGATCTCACGCGAGCGTGCCCTCTATGCCCGAGCCCAGGAGAAAAATGAGCAATGGTTGTCGCTCGTTCAGCTAGGACGCGTGCAAGAGGCTCATCAGTTCATGAAGAACGCGTATGATCGGTTTCAAGGACCTGGATCACTTGCCAGACATTATGAAGACGTTCCACGGATGGCGACGCGTCTATCCAGAGAGATGGAGATGGAGGGAATGCGTGGGGAATTGGGCTCAGCTGCGCAATTGAAGGAGTTCGTCCAACAGCCAGTTCCCGCGGCACTCTTGAGACTAGGCGAGCATGCTCGGATCGAGCATCTTCAAGATGTTACGATCCTTCGCTCCCGTGATGGAATGAAGATTACTCAGCGCTTTCGGGTCAGTGGGTTCCACGACGGCCAGCCCGAAAGTCTTGAGTTCCTGATCCGTGCGACGAGACAGGAACTGAGTGAGAACGCCACATGGAGCGTTGGCGAGTTCCAATTGGTCGAGTGATGACGGCCAGACAACACATTTTTGTTGTAGAGGTTCGGCGTGAAGGCAACGGATTTGGAGCCTGGCTTACGGACGGTCGTTCAAATGGCGGAGTACTTCCGCGAGTTGAAGTCGCGGGCCGCGGGGATCGCCGAGCGGATTACGCCGCAAGAACGCGGCTACTTCACGACGCTCGAAGACGATGACACTCGCGCCGTGCTGGTCTCGTATTGGCACGCCAGAAACGCACTCTTAGACCTCATCACCTCGTTTCAAGATGACCGCGATTTGGACGACGCGTCCCGTCGCGAGGCGTTCCTGATCGCATTCGCCGCCGCGCTCTTGCTCGTCGACGCGGCGAGATTCCTCCGCGAAGTTGCGGACCAACGACCGATTGTGCGGAGTAAGTTTAACGAGCCTGCTCCGCAATTCGGCGTCCCCGGCGGTGTCTACGATGCGGTTCAGAAGTCGTTGGTGAGCGCACGCCACGGCTGGCATCTGTATCATGCGATTCACTACTTCAATGAACACGAAGCCGAATTGCGGGGGATCGGACGCGACACCGCTGACGCGCCGCTGCTGGCCTGCATTGATGAGCTGCGGCACCGCTTGGACGTGTCGATCACGCAATTCGCCGACGCCAAGCTGCGGACTCGCGCCGACCAAGTCTTGCGGCAGGTCGGTCGCACGGTCATCGGTCGGGCTCTGTACGGCATTCAGAAACTCGCCGGCAGTCTGGCTGCCGACAAGTACCTTCGATACGGGCATCGTCCTGGGTTGCCAACCGATGTCGCAGGACAGATTCGCAAGCTTCTTTTACCAGGGGATGTGTTGGTCGTTCGTAAGGAATACGCGCTCACGAACTATTTCCTGCCGGGATATTGGCCGCACGCCGCACTCTATCTTGGCGACACCGAATCGCTTGCCGACATGGGCCTTCACGAGCAGGAGCATGTCAAACCTCGGTGGGCAAAGTTGCTTGAAGCCGATTCGACTTCCGAGGGGCATGTGCTCGAATCGATGCGCGACGGTGTCAACTTGCGGACCCTGAGTTCGCCCTTCGCATCCGACTCGATTGTCGTTCTGCGGCCATCGGTCAGCCGCGAAGATCTCGGCACGGCACTGGCCCGCGGCCTGGCACACGAAGGCAAGCCGTACGATTTCGACTTTGATTTCCGCCGCGCCGACCGCTTGGTCTGCACGGAGGTTGTCTATCGATCCTTCGACGGTGTCGGCTCGATCAACATCCCGCTCGTCCAACGTGCGGGCCGCCCGACACTCTCCGGAAGCGACCTCATTCAAATGGGAATCAACGAGACGAATTTCACGCCCGTCGCGGTGTTCGCTCCGCTGCTTGCGCCCGGTGTTGTTGTTGGCTCTCAAGCTCGCAGCGTTCTCATTGCCGGCGAGAGGTCTTAGTTTGCATAAAAGTCTGTGGCCACGCGAACCGGACTACCTCAAATCGGCGGCGGCGTAGTATTATAAGAGCCTTGCTGCCGCCCACCCCTCCGCGCCAGCCACCGCACCGGTCGCGTGATCGGCCAGCGAGAACACACCACCGGCGGTATCTCTGGGGACCGTGACTAGCACCGAAGTGACGATAATCGATGGCGATCCCTAAAGTCCCGCAAGAGAACATTCGCAACTTTTGTATCGTCGCCCATATCGACCATGGCAAGAGTACGCTGGCCGACCGTTTGCTGGAGCAGACCGGCACGGTCAGCCTTCGCGAGATGAAGCAACAATTGCTCGACGACATGGACTTGGAGCGTGAGCGAGGCATCACGATCAAGGCTCGCGCGGTCGTTCTGTACTACAAACGCGGCGGCGAGACTTACGAGTTGAACTTGATTGATACGCCTGGACACGTCGACTTTCACTACGAAGTATCGCGATCGCTCACTTGTTGCGAGGGAGCGCTGTTGCTTGTGGATGCCTTCCAAGGGGTCGAGGCCCAGACCGTCGCGAACGGCTTCGCGGCGATGGAGCACGGCTTGGCGATCGTTCCCGTCATCAACAAAATCGATCTTTCGCATGCCCGACCGGACGAAGTCGCGGAGGAGATGGAGCACTCGCTGGCCATCGACCAAGACAAGATTATTCGTGTTAGCGCAAAGTCGGGTCTTGGTGTCGGCGAGTTGCTGAACGCGATCGTCGACCAGGTTCCGCCGCCGGCGGGCGACGCATCGAAGCCGCTTCAGGCGATGGTCTTCGACTCGCACTACGACGATTATCGCGGAGCGATCACCTATGTTCGAATTATGAACGGTACCGTCCGCAGGGGACAGAAGATTCGTTTCCTGAGGGGCGAAACGACTCACGAAGTGGTCGAGTTGGGCCAGTTCGCACCTCAGCAGCGACCTTGCGACGAACTGCGAGCGGGACAAGTCGGCTACCTCGTCTGCAATATCAAGTCGATCGAAGACGTTCACATCGGCGATACGGTTAGTGTCCCGGGCGACAAGGCCGCGCCGCCGCTGCCGGGATACAAGCCGCCTCAGCGGATGGTGTATTGCGGTTTGTATCCATCGGATGGCCAGGACTTTTCCGAGTTGCGGGATGCTTTGACCAAGCTCGCGATCAATGACCCGAGCTTCGATTTCGAGGCCGAAACGAGCGAGGCTCTGGGCTTCGGGTTTCGCTGCGGCTTCCTGGGACTGCTGCACATGGAGATCATCCAACAGCGTCTGGAACAGGAGTCGGACGTCGATCTTGTCCAAACAGCTCCGAATGTGACGTACGAGATCTTCACCAAGCGTGGCGAGACGCTACTTATCCATCGTCCGCAGGAAGTCCCCGACGCCGGCGAGATTGAAGAGTTTCGTCAACCCGTTGTGCGCGTCAGCCTGATCCAGCCGACCGAGTACATTGGTGCGGTGATGAAGCTCTGCCAAGACCGCCGCGGCGTACAAACCGGACAGGAATACCTCTCTCCGACCAGGACGATGTTGACCTACGAGTTGCCGCTTGCCGAAGTGATTTACGACTTGCATGACAAGCTCAAAAGCGCGACTCGCGGTTACGGCACGATGAACTACGAGATGATCGGGTACTTCCCTGCCGACCTTGCGCGGCTCGATATTCTCGTCAACGGAAAACGTGTCGACGCGCTCAGCTTCATCTGCGACAAGGGTGACGCAGACCGGCGGGGCCGCCATGTCGTTAAGAAATTGAAGAGCGAAATCGATCGCCACATGTTCGAGATCGCCGTGCAGGCAGCGATTGGGACGCGTGTGATCGCTAGAGAAACAGTTTCTGCCATGCGGAAGAATGTGACGGCGAAGTGTTACGGCGGCGACATCACTCGAAAACGAAAGCTGTGGGCGAAACAGAAGGAAGGCAAGAAGCGAATGAAGTCGATCGGCAGTGTCGACATTCCTCAAAAGGCTTTCATGGCAGTGCTGGACACGGGCGAAGGAAACAAAAAGTGACCGCCGCGAAGCGATGTCGGCTGCTTTGGCTCGTCCCGACCGCGGTTGTGATTGCGATCGGCTCGGCGACGCTATTTCGGTATCAAGGCATTCTGCTGCCCGTTCGGATTGCCAGCGGCTCGATGGCCGAGCAACTGTGGGGACCGCACCGACTTGTCACTTGCGCGGAGTGCGGTTTCGTGTTTCGCTGCGGTTTGGATGCGGAAGCGCCACTGCAATTGGCGACTTGTCCGAATTGCGGGTTCGCGAGAAATGACTTGTCACGCGCGGTGTTGCATGATGGCCAACGAGTCGTGATCGACCGTTGGGCCTACGTTGAAAACGCTCCGCGGCGTGGCGACGTGGTTGCATTCGTCGATCCGGTGAACGCTAGCGAACTGGCAGTGAAACGTGTCATGGGATTGCCCAACGAAGCGGTGACGATCCGTCGAGGCGAGTTGTTCATCAACAACGCGCTTTACCGCAAGTCGCTAGAAGAAACAAAGCAACTGGCGATGCTCGTCTACGACGATGCGTTCCGCCCCACGAGCAAACGCCAATTGCCGTTGCGCTGGGAAGGTGATGGCGACGCAACTGGTTGGCAGGCAACTCGTGACGGCTATCGCTGGACGCCCAAGAACGAGAACGTACCGGCTGATGACTGGCTGATGTACCGGCACTGGCGATGCTACGCTTCGCCTCATCCAAGAATCGAAGAGTCGCCAGTCGCCGACAATTACGCTTACAACCAGGGGCTGTCACGCGAATTGCACGAGGTCACGGATCTGCTTCTGTCGTGCGAAGTGCTACTAGCAGATGCGGGTGAAGCCGCTTTCCTGATTCATGATGGCCGCGAGAGCTTTATCCTGCGGCTCGCGGCGACGACGCGTTCGGCGGAACTTTATCGCGGCGAGGATGCACTGGAGCGCGCGGTGATACCGAACCATATCGATCCGCGAGACGTAACGATCGAGTTCGGTGTGATCGACAACCAGCTACTGCTTGCCATCAACGGCGAGACACTGATTCGCCGCGAGTACATCCCTCTCGACGGGCCGCTGCAACCGACTTCCCGACCGTTGGGCATTGCCGGGCGGCTGGGTGAGTGCTCGGTTGGAAAGATCCGAATCTATCGTGACATTTACTACCTGAATGCCTTTCGAGGCGACTGGCCTTGGGCGGCGCCCGCACCGCTTGCCGACGATAGCTTTCTCGTACTAGGGGACAACTCGCCATTATCCAACGACAGCCGTCATTGGCCGGAGTCGGGCCTGCATCGCAAGCTATTGATCGGCAAAGTGTTGATGCCGCGGCGTTAGAGCCGGAAGAAAACATATCGATCGAGTTGCGGTGCAACACACGTTGGGGAAACGGCCAACGGAAAGGGGCTGAAGACGTCGTACATTCGACCAACTCCGTTAGCTCCGGATTATTCATCAGCCGCCTGGCGCTAGCCTGCGGTTCTCGCGAACTTCGAGAGAACCGCACGCTAGCGCGTGGCGGCTGATTTGTGCGGTGTATTGGGCAAGATAGCCCTAACTCTTTTCACTAACGTATGTTTTGAAGAATGCTGACCGGTTCATGAATAATCCGGGTTAGGTCGACCTTGTGGGCGAAGTTCTGCACGGGAAATGATTTGAACCGGCCTTGATCCACGTGCCCGCTTCCGGTGCCGTGCCAGTGAGCGTCGCAGTGAGCGTGTCGGCGCTGCGTGTGGGTCAGCGTCAACCAAGCTCGTCTCACGAGCAAGTTCGCCGTCCTCCCGATGCCAGACCACCCAATGCCAACAAGTTCGCTATATACTATCAGTCGGCAACGGCGTCTCGGCTCGTTCGAGGGCTTCTTCCAGAATCAGTTCGAAAACCAGGGAGTGCCCCTCCTTCTCGAAGAGCGGCATCCCGGCATTCGAACGATTCAAAACGCGGTCAACGAACCAACCATCGGGGGTGCCGTTCTTTCCTAACACCGCTTCTTAGGCTGACACCACCGCTTCTAGGCTGTAAGTGCGAACGTCCCTGGTCGATGATCTTTGGTTCGATGATCTCTGTTCGACGATCCAACCAGCTTGCCGCAAAACAACTCCGACCATTAAGATAATGGCCGGTTGATAAGTGACTCGTTATTACCGCATTTTTAGGGACGACATCGAATGATGGCCGGAGCGACGTTTCAGACAAACCCAATTGGCTTAAACAAAGTTCTCGACGACTGCCACCGGGGAGTTCTTCAATTGCCAGATTTTCAACGTAGCTGGGTTTGGGATGAAGATCGCATCAAGAGCCTTATCGCTTCTATATCGAGCGCTTTTCCTATCGGCGCATTGATGACACTTGATAGTGGTGGCGAAGTAAGTTTTAAGCCGAGACCCGTTGAGGGCGCGCCGCCTGAAGCGAAACAAACCAATCCGCAATCCCTGCTACTTGACGGTCAGCAAAGGATGACGTCGCTATATCAGGTGACCTTGCGACGAAAGGTTGTAGAGACGGTTACTCCGAAAAAGAAGAAAGTAAAGCGCTGGTTCTATATCGATATCCGCAAAGCAATGGACTCGGCATTTGATCGTGAAGATGCAATCGTGGGCGTACCAGAAGATCGGATCGTGCGAACCGACTTCGGACGAGAAGAAGTGTTGAATCTTTCGTCTGCCAAGCACGAATACGCGGCTCTGATGTACCCAGTTTCGCGGGTATTTGATTGGGACAAATGGCAAGATGGATTTAATCAACTATGGCGAGGCGACGAGAACGAGAGAGTTCGAGATGAGTTTCTCGTTTTCAAGAATCAGATTTTGAAGTGTTTCACGCACTATCATGTGCCTGTTATCGCTCTGGATCGATCGACCTCGAAAGAAGCGGTGTGCATTGTTTTCGAGAAAGTAAATACGGGCGGCAAGCCGCTCGATGCGTTTGAGCTTGTCACAGCGATGTATGCTGCCGAGAACCACGAACTGCGAAAAGACTGGTACGGCAATGACGTCGTGACGGGACGACACCGGCGTTTCGCGGAAACTCTTCGGCTTGCTGGTCAAGATGTTGGGATTATTGCTAATGTTGCAAACACAGATTTCCTTCAAGTAATTTCTCTTTTCCACACGCGAGACAAGCGGCGTGCGGCAGAGAAAGCCGGAAAGAAGGGCAATGAATTACCAGCGGTTACAGGGAACCGGCAGGCACTTTTGAACCTGCCTCTGGAAGCGTACAAGCGGTATGAGGACAAAGTGGAGCAAGGCTTTATCCAGGTAGCGCATTTCCTGCACACCCTGCATATCTATCGTATTTTTGATCTACCCTATCAGTCGCAAATCATTCCCCTGGCAGCGATCCTCGCTGACATTGGCGGTGCTCGCGAGCATGAGGCGATTCGTGCCAAGCTTGTGCGGTGGTATTGGAACGGTGTGTTTGGGGAACTTTACGGTTCAGCAGTCGACTCCCGGATCGCGCGAGACTTCCTAGAAGTACCGGCTTGGCTGAACGGTGGCCCCGAACCATCAACGGTGAGCGAAACCATGTTCCGTGCTGATAGATTGAAGACCATGCGAATGAGGTTGTCTGCTGCCTACAAGGGCGTCAACGCGCTTTTGATGAAGGAAGGAGCGATGGTTTTTCGTTCAGGCCAACGTTTTGACCACACAGTCTTTTTTGGCGAAAACGTCGACATTCATCATATTTTTCCAAAAGAGTGGTGCAAGAAACAGACAAGAAGAATTGAGCCCGGAGTTTATGACTCGATTATCAATAAGACGCCGCTGTCCTACCGAACAAACCGGATCATCGGCGGCGAGGCGCCTTCGGAATACCTTGCCAAGTTGGAAAGAGGTGATGCAGCAACGCCACCAATTGAACGTGGAAGACTCGATGCCTTTCTCGCCTCGCATCTGATTGACCCGGCGCTTCTGCACGCGGATGCGTTCGATGCTTTCATGAAAGACAGACAGGCACGACTACTGTCACTTATCGAACAAGCGATGGGAAAGGCTGCATATATCGGCGATATTCAGGAAGAGGGTGACGATGTCGAGGCCGATGAGGATACCGTTGAAGCCGAACTGACAATTGCCGCAGTATGACTCTCGGCGCAAAGATCTTTGTCTGCCGTCCCGCCTTGCTCATCGGTAAGCGTCTCGTCGATGTCTCACTCGCATCACGCGAACCACCTGATTCTCGTCGTCAATTTCGTACAAGACTCGGTAATCGCCCACACGGATTCGCCAATCGTTATCTGATCCCGTAAGCTTCTAGCATCTGCAGGTCGCGGGTCGTCCGCTAATGCTTCGATGGCGGCGATCACCCGCAGCAGGATTTCAGCAGCTAACCGTCGCAAGTCTTTCTCCGCGCGACGTTCGAGCAGTAACTTCTACAGCGGGCTTGTGCTCGTCGAGGAACTCGCTTAGCGGACGGAACTTCAATGGCTTTTTGCGCATTTCCTGGAGAGCTTCCAGATCCTCGGCTTCCTCCAGACGTTCCAGCAATTGTTCGTATTCGCCGATGTCCAGTATGACGGCTGTCGGTTCGCCATCCTCGACGACAATCTGGGGTTTTCGTTTCCTACGAACCATTCATTCGTCCTTTCATTTTTCCATCGTTCGACCCACCATTGTAGCCGAATTGCTACGGATAAGAATTCTGCCCCCCCGCTGCCCGAGGGCCTTCATTTTATTCAATCTGCGGCGAGCGCACATGAGTAGCATGGCCTCGCTGGCCGTGTGTTTCCCGGCGTACCCAACCCGACACGGCCTACGAGGCCATGCTACTTCTTACGCAACTTCAAACAAACAAAAGCCCTGGGTCCGATCGTATCGAAGTAGGATGAATCGAATATTTCGGCTATATTTGCATCGCTCGCGACGAATGACGATGAACCTCGGAGCCGGTGACGGCTCCCGCCACCCCGCCTTGGAATTACCTGCCTCCTCCGCCACCCTCGAAGAACCACCTGTGAACGCTAAGAGTAAAGAATCGAACGATCCCTCTCGTCGCCGCGGCCGGCAAGGTCTCTCGGGCAAGGGACGCCACGCCGGCGAAGACGCCACCGAGTCCGCAATCGCTACGACCGCATCCTCTTTGGCGGGCCGCAAGCGACCCCGGAAAGACGCGGATAGCCCAAGCGCTAGCCGCGAGACGGTCGAGTCAATTGCGGTCGCGATCATCCTGGCGTTTTTGTTTCGGGGCTTTGTTGCCGAGGCGTTCGTGATTCCAACCGGCTCGATGGCTCCGACGCTGCGCGGTCGACACATGGATATTGTTTGTGAGAAGTGTGGCTTCGAATACAACACGGGTGCCAGCAGGGAGAACGAAGAAGAAGGGCGGACGATCGTCGAAGTAACTGTCACTTGCTGTCCGATTTGCAATTTCGCGTTAACGCTCGACAAAGCTGTCAATCCGAACGAAATGTCCTTCAACGGTGATCGGATTCTCGTCAGCAAGTTTGCCTATCAGTTGCACGAGCCGGAACGCTGGGACGTTATTGTCTTTAAGTATCCGGGCAACGCGAAGCAGAACTACATCAAGCGACTCGTCGGATTGCCGGGCGAGGCGCTACGGATTCGGCACGGCGACATTCACACGCTTGATGAGAATCGCCAGGCAACGATCGTGCGAAAGACGCCATCGAAGTTGAAGGCCATGATGCATGTCGTCGATGATACCGACCACGTTGCCCCGGCTCTGAAGAAAGTTGACTGGCCTTCACGTTGGCAGACGGCGTCCAGCGGCGGCGATGATCAACAGTGGCGTCAAGCGGCGGACGACCGTGACTACGTTTTGCAAAGCGGATCGGATGATACTTGGCTGCGGTATCGTCACTTGGCACCACATCCCGACGATTGGGATGGCATCGATGCCGGTTTCCGACCGCAATGGCTCGACGGCACCGAGGGATCGCTCATCACCGATTACTACTCGTATAACGATGACGGAGCCGGCGGTCATGCTACCGGGACAGCTTGGGTTGGTGATTTGGCGTTGGAGGCCAAAGTCGAAGTTCAAAGTGACCAGGGTGAGTTGCTGCTCGATCTTGTTGAAGGGGGCACACATTACGTTTGCCGCATCGACGTCGCGAGTGGCAAAGCCGAACTGTCGATCAACGACTTTGAGGGAAAGTCGCAGGTGTTTGAAGATGGAAATGCGAAACGAACTGCGATGACCTCGGTGAAGGGACAAGGTTTACGAAGGATTCGGTTTTCGAATTGCGACGACCAACTCCTGCTTTGGATCGGTGACAAGGTGGTTCAATTCGACGGGCCAACGACTTACCTGCCAACTCTCGACGTTGTGCCAAAGTGGAGTCCTTCCGATCCAGGCGACATGGCTCCCGTTGGAGTAGGCGGCAAGAACGCCAAACTCACCGTCAGCAGCTTAAGAGTGTTGCGAGACATCTATTATCTAGCACAAGAACCCGCTCGGCGCAGTCGATTTGATCAACACGAGTATTTGCGCGACTTCTCGCCTGGCGAGCGACAAACGATCTTCTCTGACCCGCGGACGTGGGAGGAGACGACGCTGTTCAACGACCGTGCGGAGATCGATTTCAAGCTCGATAAAGACCAGTTCTTCCCTCTCGGTGACAACAGCCCGCAGAGCAAAGACGCTCGGTTGTGGTCGGAGAAAGATTACGTCACCGGGGTTCTAAGCCCGCCTCCTTTTGTGAAACGCGAGTTGTTGATTGGCAAGGCGCTTGTCGTATACTGGCCGCATGGCAAACGTCCGTCATCGCCGACCTTGTCTCGCTTGACCCGCAACTATGCGTTTATTCCCAACTTCGGCCAGATGAAGTTAATTCGTTAATGCTTCACGACTTGTCAGGGAGGACATTCGATGCCGTTACTGGAAGCCAGCGGGCTGGAAAAGACGTTCGGCCGGCGTCGCGTCGTAAACGGCGTGAGTCTGGAGGTCCACGACGACGAGATCGTTGGGCTGTTGGGGCCGAATGGTGCGGGCAAGACGACGTCGTTCCGGATGATTTGCGGGCTGATCGATCCCGATGCGGGCCGCGTCTACTTGGGCGAACACGACGTCACCAAGTGGCCCATGTATCGTCGCTGCCGCGATGGGCACATGGGATATCTCGCGCAGGAATCGAGCGTCTTTCGAAAGCTTTCGGTGGAGCAGAATCTGCTGGCCGTGATGGAATTGCTGGGGATCGGGCGTCGGCAGCGACGAACTCGGTGCGACGAATTGCTCGAACAATTCAAGATCACTCACTTGCGCAAGTCGAAGGCCTCCAAGCTGTCAGGCGGCGAGCGCCGTCGACTCGAAATCGCTCGATGTCTCGTCTCTGATCCAGACATCATCATGCTTGACGAACCGTTTGCCGGTATCGACCCGGTCACGGTCCAGAGCATTCAAGGAATCATTCGCGAGTTGCGGAACGAAGGAATCTCGATTCTGATCACGGATCATGCGGCGCGAGAGATTCTGCAAGTGACGGATCGCTGTTACGTGATCAACGAAGGGGAAGTGTTGTGCCACGGCCATCCCGACGAGGTGAAAAGCCATCCCGAAGTTCGTCGCATCTATCTCGGCGACATCGACGGAGACAAAGCAAATCCCCCTGCACCTCATATTCGGACTTCCCAGGTAGCATCGCGCACACCAGGCACCACGCGATCGGATGTCTAAGTAGCGTATCGCCACGCGGGCTTCTACCGCTTCGCTTCGCCCTCTAGCAAGCGAATGGCTCTCCGCAGCCTCATTCGGCGTTCCGTGTTCATGCTCAGAACGTAGGCCGTCGTTCGACCAACTGCTGTTAGCCCGGTGATCTCCCCCATATCGTCAATTCGGAAGTGTTCTTCCCAATTCTCCTCGCGGGGATGGAAGAGCCGCGTAAGCTCGGCAGTTACGGGGTCTACACCCGAGAGATTGGGACCCTTGTGAAGATTACATCGTCGGCAAGCGAGACAAAGGTTGAGAACGTCATCAGTGCCCCGATGTTGCCGAGCTACGATGTGTTCAAGCTGAAAGAATTGCGAGAAGAAACGCTGTGGGATGTGGCAATACTCGCAACGCTCGACTTCTGACAAGCTCTCTCGTCGCATTGTCCATTAGGCAGAACTAGCGTTACGATTATCGAGCATCGCGTTTACCCTAAGTTCCGCAACAACGTCCATCGCCTCGACGTACGTCTCGTACTCTTGCCGCTCTTCGTCTGAAAGGGTGCCTTCGTTCGCTTTTTCGCCGAGTTCGTCAAGACGGATCTGAAATTCAACACTTGGCGGAAGCGATGCAAAGTGCTGGGCGAGCTCCGGAGTAAAAGTGGCCGTAAGCTGTTGGAGATATCGGTGAAGGCTCGTGCTATCAAGTGTTGCCATGACTCAATTCTACTACCCTTGGTCATTCGCGGTCAAAGCCGAATTGTACTCTTTTTGTAGGAACAAGATTTAGCTTGCCCGCAGGAAGCCACTCAAGCTCCGACCCCCTTTCGCCGAACCCGCTATTGCAGGCATAAGCTCAATCGAGCACTCGCATTCGAACGCTCGGTTGCCGCGAACAGGCAAGTTGGTCGATCTCGTCGACTGCGGCTGCTGCGGCACCTTCGTTGGCGGTATGCGTCATGATGACCAGCGGCACGACTTGGCTGTCGCCTTCTTGTTCGGCCTCGTGCTGGATCACCGATGCGATCGAGATCTGATGCCGACCGAGAACGCCGGTGATTTCGGCCAGAACTCCCGGATCGTCGTCGACCGTGAATCGCAAGTAGTAGCGGCCCGGCACGCTCGCATGGTCGCCCATCGTGACACGAGCTTCCTGCTTCGACCAGAGCTGAAGCGTTCGAAAAGTTAACCGGGTGCGACCGACTGCCGTATCGATCAAGTCGGCGACGACTGCCGACGCAGTTGGCATCTGTCCCGCACCAAGTCCATGAAAGAATACGCGACCAACTGCGTCACCAACGACACTCACCGCGTTGTACGCTCCCCGCACTTCGGCTAACGGCTGACCAATTCGCACGAGTGTGGGCGAGACGTGCAGCTCCAACAATTCACCTAATTGCGCGATCGCTAACAACTTGATCCGGTATCCTAATTCCTTTGCGTATTGCAGGTCCGCGGGATCGAGTGTATCGATGCCAACGCGCGGAATTTCCGACCAGTGTACTCGCGCGCCAAACGCCAGATGAGCGAGGATCGCCAGCTTCTGAGCCGCGTCCGTACCGTCGACATCCATCGTCGGATCGGCTTCCGCAAAGCCTCGCCTTTGAGCTTCGGCGACGGCGGTCGCGTAATCGGCGCCGCGATCTTCCATCTGCGAGACAATGAAGTTGCTCGTTCCATTCAGAATCCCGCGCAGCGATTCGATTTGATTCGCGGAGAGACACTGGCTGATATTGGTGATGATCGGGATGCCGCCGGCAACCGATGCCTCGAAGGCGATCGAACGGCCAAGCTCCCGGGCCCGGTCGAATAGCTCGGGGCCGTGTTCGGCAAGCAAGGCTTTGTTGGCGGTCACGATATCTTTGCCGCTCTCGAGGAGCTGCAACATGATCGTGCGAGCCGGCTCCAAACCACCGATCAGTTGCGCGACGACCGTGATTTCGGGATCGTCCAGAATCGTTGCAAGATCGTTGGTCAGTAAACCTGCCGGCAGTTCTACATCACGCGGCTTGTCAACGTTGTTGACCACCACCCGCTTCAACCACAGTGTCCGCCCAGCGTGACGAGCCGTTCGATCGCCTTGATCGAGCAACAGGCGAGCGACGCCAGCCCCCACAGTCCCCATTCCGACAATCCCGACATTTGTACGCTCCATATGCGAATCACTCTTGTTACAAAGTGGCTGTCCAACTAGTTGGTCAATCCTAGGTCGCGACAAGCGCAAGCGTCAAGCCGCGAAATTTTCCTAACACTGCATTGCCAATACAAGCTCGACGCGCAAGCAAGTGAGCGCCACTGCCGAACACCCACTCGCTGGCGCGTCGTGCTTTTCCTGACAACACGCGATGGGAGTCTTATCCGGTTGAAGTCGGGCACGGTGCGCGCATCCTCGTTGATCAAGCGGCGGTCGCATCCGGCGACTATGACTCGCTGGTCGACAAGCCCTCGACAAGTTCCAGCAAGTCTCCAAGGCGATCCTTGCCCTTGTTGACGACGGCGACCGCGCCAAGCCGCTCGAGGTGGTACAGCATGCCGGGATAATTCTGTGCCGTATGCACGATAATCGGAATATTCCGCGTTTGTGGAGCGTCCTTCAGACACTCCACGAGATCGGCGCGGCCCCCGTTGGGCATGCCAAGTTCGGTTACAATGACGTCTGGATCTTTGCTGATCGCGAGCCAATAACCCTGCATCCCCGTCGAGGCTCGCAAGACCCGCACTCCTGCACCTTCCAATTCCTTAGTGACTTGATCGCCAGTGGCTGGATCTTGGTCGACGACAAGGACGGTGAAGTGACGGGAGAGTACGGGGGTCGCGAAAGACCCTGTGGTCGAAGTTGTATCGTGGTCGAGGCTCATGGGAGAAGCTCCAAACGTACAGGACCGGATGCCGCATTGGACCGCCGATCGCGGACGCAGACATTTGCAGCGAGATCGGCCCGCCAAAGGATGGAAAAGGAGGCGGAGTTTAGCAGACCATCTGAACTATACAACACAACTTTGGAGTTTGAGCTTGTTGATGTCAAAAAGTTTGATGATGCGCGACCTCGCTAGCGAATGAGTGTGGGAGGATTCCAAGTGACACGGAAGTCGAACTGGCTGAGCGAGTGGGTTGGCGACCTCCAACGTGGTTTCCGGCATCGCATAGACGCCGCGTTCGCCCGACCTGATGCACATCTCGCCCGGTTTCGTTCATGGTTTGCTCGCACGACGGGTTGCGAACTGCCAGAACCCGAGTTCCGCGAGGCGTGCGCCGAGGCCTTGGCATGGGTGATCGTGTACTCAACAAATCGTCCCGACGACGGGATCGCAGCCACGCTAGATCGAACCTCCGTCTATTCACCATTCGTCGTCGAATTGCTTTCTGTGTTGAGGTCGGAAGAAGGACTGGACTCAATTAGCGATTCAAAACAACGAGTTGACACTGCTTCGCTACTGGAACCACTTCATCTGTACGAACACTTTTTGGCGGTCCGCGATCCGAGCAGACGATCACAGCGTGGTGTCTTCTACACGCCGGAGGTCATCGCGCGACATATCGTGGACCGAATCGATGCCGTGATTCGCGGGCGATTCGGATTGTCCGACGGGCTCGCCGATACGGCAACTTGGAGCGACATGCAACGGCGTTGGCCCGCGTTGCAGATACCTCGAGGAACATCCGGCGACGAACCGTTTTTACGTATTCTAGACCCGGCGGCCGGGAGCGGTGTGTTCCTGGTCGAAGTGGTTGATCGGATTCATCGAACGATGCGGGCGAAGTGGCGGGAGCGTGGGCTCTGTGATGCAGCAATCGATGATCGCTGGAATTCGTATGTTCCGCTGCATCTGCTGCCCCGGATCTTTGCGCTCGAACTGATGCCGACGCCAAGCGTCATCTCGCAGATCGCTCTCGCTCAGAAGCTTGCCGATACTGGCTACAAGTTCACAGGGGATCAGCGGTTTCGCTTTTCGATCGCCGATACGCTCCTCAACCCTGCCGTCGTCGCTAACCTTGAGACAGCGGGGCTGGACGACGTGGCGACACTCCTCCGCGAGACACTGACTCGCGTGGCATTCACGGTCGTTCTCGGGAATCCACCGTTTCGCGGCATCTCGAGCAATCCGTCGAGTTGGATGGGGAAGCTTCTCCGAGGGGTCGGCCCGGGCGATCGACTGGCCGCCAATTACTACGAGATCGACGGAGCACCGCTCGGCGAGCGAAAGCTTTGGCTGCAAGACGACTACGTCAAGTTCCTGCGTTACGCTCACTGGCAGATCGAGCGAACGGGCGTTGGCGTCGTTGGCTTCGTGACGAATCATGGCTATTTGGATAACGCAACGTTCCGGGGAATGCGACACGCGCTGCTGAAGACATTTCAGCAAATTGAGGTCTTCGATCTGCACGGCAATCGGAAGAAGAACAAAGCCGCGCCGGACGGCGGCATCGACGAAGGGATGTTTGAAATTGAACAGGGCGTGGCGATTGGGCTCTTTTCGCGAACCGCCTCGGCGGATGCGGCTTGCGTGACCCATTGCGAAGTTTGGGGGAAACGCGAGGCGAAAACAAAGTCAATTGCGGATGGCGAGAAAGTACCGAAGACGAACATCAACCCGCGACCACCGCACTATCTATTCGTGCCCACTGCGATGGAATGCCATCCTGAATACGACGCGGGATTTGCCCTTAACGACGTCATGCCAGTCAACTCGACCGCCGTTGTCACTGCCCGCGACAGCTTCGTCGTCGGTTTCGATAACGCCAGTTTGGCCGAGCGGATGCGAACGTTTTGTGACGCGTCCGTCTCGGATGTCGAGATTCGGAGTCGCTTTTTTACGAACAGTCGATCGACCAAGTATCCGCCCGGCGACACGCGGGGCTGGAAACTTGCTGAGGCGAGACGACGCATGATGCAAGAGCCGAATTGGTCCAGCTTTCTCCGGCCATGTCTCTACCGTCCGTTCGATCGACGTGTGATCTTTTGGGCGGAGTGGATGATCGACTGGCCTCGTCAAGACGTGATGCGCCATATTCTCGCCCAACCGAATCTGGCCTTGGTCGCTCGTCGGCAGATGCCGCCCACGGGGCCATGCAACTTTTTTTGGGTGACGGATACAATCGCACTCGACGGACTGATTCGTTCCGACAACCGCGGGAGCGAGTCCATCTTTCCGTTGTGGCTCGCTGCGGATTCGGCACGACGCCCAGCGAACCTCGCACCGCACTTCGTGGCCGCGATTGCCTCGAAACTTGGGATGACTTGGGAATGTTGCGGCGAATCTTCAGCAGACGACCAGTTTTGTCCGACCGACGTCTTGCACTACATCTACGCATTGTTTAATACACCGACGTACCGGAAGCGTTATAGCGAAAGCCTGCGTCGCGACTTTCCACGGGTCTTGATTCCGGCGTCTCGCTCGACTTGGAAGACGTTTTGCGACATCGGCGAGCGTTTGACGAAGCTGCATTTGATGGCACCGGAGATCACCGAAGATCCATCAGGCGAGACGGAGGAGACCGTGCGGTTGGCTGCCGGTTATCCCAAGTTCGCGCGGGACCAGATCTGGCTGGGAGCGGACGGGCCGATTGTGCCGGCGAGTGAAAGCGTCTGGAATTATCACGTCGGCACGCATCAAGTCTGTAGGAAGTGGCTTCGCGATCGGGGAGCGTTTGGGAGCAAGACCTTGGCGCGCTACGAGCAGATCGTTGCTATCATCGCCCAAACGCTGGAATTGACGGGCAGATTGGACGCGACGGTCACGGATGCCGGTGGTTGGGAGGCGGAATTTTTGGCCTGATCCGTAAAGTCGCTGCGAATGCCCAAGTTTTCTTAATCGGCACAATCGATCCGACCGAAATAGATTGTGCCACGGCATCGCTGGTCGTCCGCGGATGTATCGTTTCATCTCGCGGCACTCACGCGGCTGCTGGCATTGCAGCCAAGGTCAACGCTTCGGTTACTTCCAAGGAAGCTTGCAGTGATACTACGAAAGTTTCGCCTAACCTTCGGCAGTCTGTTGTTTGCTAGCGTCGCGTTGGCGATCACGGATGGTGCCGAGCTACGCTCGTCGGCCGCACGTCGTCCTATCCACCGCACCGTTTCGTTTCAAGAAGCGGTGGAAGGTCAGGAGATGTTCGACTTGGTCGTCGAGCCGGAAGCGTTCATCGAATCGTGCGATTCTTGCGGTGTTGCGGGCTGTGCTTTGGACTGCTTGGTGCCCTGTGATCGATGGGCTTCCGTCGAGTACTTGTTGTGGTGGCGTCGCGGGCAGCACTTTCCTGCGCTTGCGACCACGAGTCCGGCGGGAACGGCACAAGGCGATGCCGGTGTTCTTCCAGATGCGACAGTGTTATTCGGTAACGAAACGGTCGGCGAAGACGCTCGGCCGGGCGGAAGAGTCACCGTCGGCGGCTGGCTCAACGACTGCCGGACGTGCGGTGTCGAAGGTCGCTTCTTTGCCCTGAGTGAAGCGCGGATCAGCTTTGCCGCCGACTCGACTACGTTCCCGACCTTGGCTCGCCCCTTTCGTGATCCGGTCGCCATGACGGACGAAGCGACACTGCTGGCGTTCCCAGGCTTCACGGGACCGGGCAATGTCAACATCACCAGCAACTCGAATGTTCTCGGCGGCGATTTCCTGTACCGTTGCCAAGCGGCGCAAAGCGCGACGACGAAGATGGACTTCCTGGTCGGATACCAGTTCAGCCGTATCGACGAAGACTTCAACATCAATTCATTTTCGACCGCGATTAACGTTCCGGGGATTGACGCCGGGACAACCTTTACGACCAGCGAGCAATTCTTCGCACGCAATGAGTTTCACGCCGCACAGATTGGACTCGCGGCGGCGTATGTAAATTGCAACTGGCATGTCGATTTATTGGCAAAGATCGCGTTCGGCAACATGCGTGAAGCCGTCACGATCGCCGGGCAAACAACCATCGTCACACCTGGTCCCGCTTCGACGACGAACACGACGCCTGGTCCGCTGGCTGGTGCTGCCAACAGCGGCCGACACGTGAATGACGAATTCGCGGTGTCACCCGAGCTGGGAATCAACTGCCGCTATTCGATGAACGAGTGTCTTGATCTCGCATTCGGCTACAGTTTCATCTACTGGAGCAGTCTTGCGCAGGCGGGCAATCAAATCGATCCGATGTTGAACGATCCGCCGCCGGCATTCTCGCTGAACTCCAGTTCCTATTGGGTCCACGGGCTGAGTGTGGGAGCCAACTTCCGTTTCTAAGAAGCGGGATCACATGGAGCGAACGCTACTGCAACGAGAGTCGCTGGTCAGAGACGATGATCTCGATTCGCTGCTGCTCGGTAAGTTCGATTTGCACTTCGATTCCAGCCAGCTCTGCCGAGACCGTGCCGCGTACATCAAAGCTCTCGGTGGCCTTCCGTACCCGCTGTAGAGCAACGTCGAATTCGATCGCGCCGGACGCTCGTTGTAACTCGAATGCCGCGTGACGAATCTGAAACGGCAGTCCGCCACCGCTCGCCCCTGGCGCGGTGTAATTCATTTCGCGAGTGAACGTGATTTGTGCGAGTTGCTCCTTCGGGGGTTGCGGGGAGAACGTAGTGATGCCTGACCAGTTTCCCAACGCCCCCCAATCATGTGTCATCTGTCGCTTCCAAGGTTCGCCGGCTTGTTGTCCGTCGGGCGGCACGACGAACGTTAGTTCCGCCAGTTCTTTCCAACCATCCTCGTCGATGACCGAAGTGAGTTGAAACCCAGCGCCCGCCGCCAAGTCAAGCGCAATGGTCGTTCGACTTTCCTTGTGCCCTGTGAAGTCGATCACTTCACCGCGATGATTCAAACGATAGGTGTACTGTTGCCGCTTCAGGCCGTCGAGCGCCTTGCTGAAGCTTGCACGCGACAAGTCGTCGGCGGCGACGAGCCGCGTATCTTGGACGATCTGGATGACTTTCGTTGTCCGCGAATCGACGTCCCGCTCGATCTCCAGTTGCGAGAGTACTTGGTAGTGAAGCGATTGTTTCGTTTCGAGCCCTTGGATCGAAAACGTTGGACTGCGTTGGATGTCCACGACTTGAAAGAGCGTCCCTGTTTGCGGAGCCGTGGACGCCGGTTGTGCCTGTGCCGGGACCGGCTGTGTCGGCTCGCTCCGAGTTGCGTCTGGCTGGTGCGGTACCACCGCTGGTTTCGCTATTTCCGCTGGCATCTGCGGGGAAGCAGTCACCTCGGGCGTCGTCTTGACCGGAATCGGATCGGCAGCTTCGTGAGCTGCATCGTCAAACGGGCGGCTGACCGGAGCGACCGCGTTCCGTTTCGCTCCGCCAGCGTCCTTATCGCCGGCCTTCGTCGCGCTCGTCTTGGCTGTCTGGCTGCTAGGATTCGCCGCGCGCTGTCGTGTCGTTGGTGCGTGACGCTGCGATACGAACACCCATCCAACGGTTAGGAAAATCGCTACCACTCCTATGACCGACCAAACGGCGATCATCCGGTTTGCCGGTGCGTGCTGTCGACGTGGGCGCTGCGCGTGCGGCGGGACTGTTCGCGACGCAGCGGGGACTGGCGGAGGTGTGACGTCAGGTGGCGTGGATTTCATCGAGGCGATGGACGCCCACTCGGTCATCCCCTCGCGCCAGATCAAATCCTCCGACCGCAGCTCGCCTCGCGTGACTAGTTGTCTCAGCTCGGATGTGGAGACTGGGCCTACGCTCTTGCCATCGCGGATGTAATGCCACGCGTGATCCACGGTCGTTTGCTATCGCCAGGAATGATGGAAGTGGTCGGCCGACGTTCGCATGCCTGATGCCATTTTTGCCGACCAATGCAACGAACTCAAGGGACGAATCGCTGTTACTGTTCCTCCAACCGTAAAGTGAGAAGAATCAGTTCTGAACTCCAGAACGCACCAAAATGTAACCTAGACTTGTTCCATTAGACCGAGGGGAGAGTAGGAAATGACGACGATGAACCGCGGCGTTCGATCCGCACGCCGAGCATTCTCACTGTTGGAAATGCTTGCGGCAGTTACGATTATCGCGATTATTGCGAGTATTGTCGTGCCGAGAGTGGCGTTCCATGCCCATTCTGCGAAGCAGAAAGCGTGTTTGCAGTACCGTGCAGACCTCAACTCAGCAATTGAGAAGTACATGTTCGACCACACCACCCCCCCCCGACAAGCTATCGGATCTGGAGGGTGAATACTACCCCGAAAAGATCCCGAAGTGCCCCGCTGATAACACAGCTTACACGATCGATCCGGCAAACTATCGGATCGCCGGGCACGATCATTAATGGCGCTCGATGCGAGTTCTGATTCTCGCGACCTGTTGCGTTCGTTCGAGTGGTGTACCCTCTGGATCAAAGCCGATCGGATTCGGAAAACGTTTCGCCAGATGCCCGGCTGCCATCTTTCGAATTGGCAACTCGTCATGCGCGAGCATCGATACCCAGATCCGCTCGTCCTCGACCAGCCACATCGCGAGCCGCTCGGGAGAATCCGCTTCCTCGCCCCGCAGATCGACGCGCACGTGTTCGAGTCGCCGTTGCTGCTCGCGTGTCAATTCGGAAGTTGAGATCTGATTCAAATACGGAAGAATGCCGACCCCGAGTTGGATGAGTTGCTGCTGAGCCAATTGCCGAGTTGCGAAGGTTGGACTGTTGAGTTTCGCGATCGATCTTCGAGCCGTATGGCGCAACGCAAAGTCGCTTGCGTCCGCCTCGCGAATCAACTCGTCCATGGCGCGAGATAGCACCTCCTCGAAACGCCAACCGGGTTGCATCACTTTCAGCAGCGGTAACAAATGCGTTTCGCAGACCTCTGGCGAGCCAACCATCAAGTGCCACAGCGTCGGGGCGCGATACGTCTGACTGTCCGACTCTGCACCGACGCGCAGTTCGATGTCGCCGCCGGGCGGCTGTAAGAAACGGACCGGCACAACCTGCCGTGAACGTGTTGCCGCTCGATCGATCTCGACGCGGTTACCGTTGATTACCTTGAAGATGAGGAGGTCGCTGGGTGTGACACGCTCGTAGCGGACGCTGGGAGTATCGGTGTCGCCGCTGATCGTCAGCTTCTCAAACAAGTCGACACCCTCGCCTCCGCTCGTCGCCGTTCGAGTTTGACTGGACTGAATGTTCGCGACTTCGATGCGACCAAGCACAATCTGAAACTGTACCCATCTCGAGCGTGCGAGCAGACTGGTGGCCGGTGGGACTTCAGCACGAACCGATGCAGCGTGCTGAAACAGCAGACACAACAGGAGGCAGGCGATCCGTCGCCGCATGTCGTCACTCCTTTGCGCAATCGCCTCTGTCTGAGTGGGCGGTGGCTCGGGGTGCAGGATTCCTTCCTGCACTAAAAAGCGAACAGGCACATCACTCGAAATAGTATCGGAATCACTGGAATCGTGAGAGTGCGAATTCTTGGCGTTTTCCGCTTGATAGCTAGCATTGGTGGCGCGCGGGTCCTGCGACGCGCGGGTTTAGGCAATCTGCCGCCACTCACATTGCCCACTGCCGACGGTTACTAGTTCCGAGGAACCGGCCCGCTCACCAGGCGAAACTAGCAACGCGCCGATCTCGGGCCGCGACTCGCAAAACTCGATGCTCGCTTCCAGACCCATGACGAAGAATGCCGTTGCCAGCGCATCGGCCTGAGCTGCGGTTGGAGCAAGCACCGTTGCGGACAGCAGCGCGCCGGCCGGTTGTCCCGTGCGTGGATCGAGGACGTGCCCGTACCTCTTGCCGCCGAAATGAAAGAATTGGTTTCCCGAACCTGATGTGCCGAGCGCGCGATCACGAAGATGGATTTCGGCGAGCCGCTGATCCGGCTTCAAAGGATGACGAAGCGCCACGGTCCAGCTTGGTTCAACTTCGGAAACTCCCGCCCGGCGACCTCGTGCCAACATGCTGCTTTGCCCGCCATGGATCAAGAAGTTGTCGACACCCGCCGCGACAAGATGCTCGCCGCAACGATCCAAGGCGTAGCCCTTGCCGATTGCGCCTAGATTGATTTCGACTCCATCGCGCGCGAATTGAATGGTTTGAGCTGCGGTGTCGAGTCGTATCTGGTGCGAGCCACGCTGCGTCAGAGCCTGCTGGATGTCGGCTTCCGCCGGCAATTTGCCTTCGCGGCGATGGAATCCCCAGAGTTTCCAGAGCGGCGCGGCGGTGATATCGAACGCTCCTTGTGTCTGTTCGGAGAGTGAGATCGCTTCGGCCAGCAATTGGAATAAACGCTGCTCAACAACAACGGGTGATGTTGCCGCCATACGATTGATGCGCGTCAGCTCGCTCGTGTCGCGAAACCAAGAGAGCTGTTCTTCCAGGCGCTCGATCAGATCCATCGCATCGAGAGCAGCTTCTGTGGCTCCCGGGTGCTGACCCGCATTCAACAGGATCTGAAACTCGCAGGCCATCGCCGTGCGATCGATTTGTATCAGATAGGTCTCAGCTTCGCCGTGACTCAATTCACTTCGATAGTCCAGTGGGCGAGACGGCGCATCCGCGGCGAGATTTGAAACTGCATCCAGAGCAGCTTGCCCGGTGAGGAACTGTCGGCGATTGGATTGGGGTTTGGCGGCCATGACTCGATTATAGCCGCTACACCGACTTTTCCTTGGTCCAGTCGCGACGTTGACGCGAGCTGGGGATGCCCATCTTTTGTCGATACTTTGTGATTGTCCGCCGCGCGACCTTTAAGCCGTGTTTGCGGAGTTCTTCGACCAGATGGTCGTCGCTGAACGGTGCGCTCTTATCTTCGTGGTCAACGACTTCCTGAAGCTTGATCCGAATCGCGTCCCAGGCGACTTCCTCACCATCGTCGCTGTACGTGCCCCCGACGAAGAAGCCACGTAGCGGCAAGATGCCTCGTGCCGTCTGAATCCACTTGTCGTCAACAGCCCGGCTGACCGTGGTCACATGCACGCCGACCTGATCCGCGATCTGTTGCATCTTCAGCGGTTCGATTGCTTCGGGACCTTCATCAAGGTATCGGTGCTGATAGTCAACGATCGCTTGAGCGACCTTGGTCAGCGTCGAACGCCGCTGGTTGATGGATTCGATCAGCCATTGCGCGGCATTGATCTTGCGTTTAATGAACTCTCGCTCGTCCGCGGTGGCCGTTCCAGAAGAGAGTCGCTGGCGATAGTACTCGCTGATATACAGTTGCGGTGTTCGATCGTCATCCATCACCACCTTGTACGATCCGTCGTCATGCTGTTCGAGACGCACATCCGCCGTGACGGTCGGTACAAAGGCTTCGGCAAATACGGCACCGGGCTTCGGGTTCAGCTTGCGGAGTTGCCCCCACGCCTCTTGGATTTGATCGATCGTATATCCGGTTGCCTTCTGGACCGCGGGCAAGCGATTGTCCCGCAAGTCTTCCAGATGCGCAGTGATGAGCGTCCGTAGCTCTTCATAGAATGGCATGTCAGGCCGCAACTGTGCCAACAGGCACTCTTTTAGATCACGGGCTGCGATACCTGGCGGATCAAGTTGTTGGACGATTTGCAGCGCCAGCTCGGCGAGTTCAAGTTGCTCCGCACCAGCCGACGGCGGCAGCAGGTCTTGAAGTGACGATCGGAAGTAACCGCCATCGCGTGGGTCCAGCGTCGAAACGATCCGTTCGGCCAACCGTTCGATCTCCGGATTCAGCTCCAACTCGCCGAGCTGATGATTGAGATAATCGTGTAGCGACTCGGGGCGTTCGGCTATATTGGCGATCGCGTCGTGCTTGCGATCGGAATCCTCGGCGATGCGGTTTGCAGAAGAACGGGTCCTCTCGTCGAAGTAGTCGGGGACTTCTCGGTCGAGGTCCAGCAGTCGCTCGAAATCGTCCGTGTTGTCTCCCTTGTCATCGACGACCATCTCCTTCTCGGAGTCGGCCGGGGCGTCGGGATTCTCGCGTTCCGCTTCTTCGCCGGGATCATTCTCGTCGGACTCGAGCATTTCAAGAACGGGGTTCTCACTTAGCTCTTGCTCGATTCGCTCCAATAAAGCCAACATCGGCAGCTGCAGGATCTCCATGGACTGGATCATCCGCGGCGCCATGATTTGCTTCTGGACTTGCCGTTGCTCTAAGCCGAATGAAAGCCGCATTGGGAAACCTGTTGTTACCGGGACTGAATCACTGTCGAGATGCTGACTCGATCAGTTCAATCTTACGTTTGTTTCTCGATGATCGTTGTGTTTTGTGAGGTTACTTCTCGCGTTGGTTGTTTTATCGCGGGTGACAAACTCTAAAACTTTTGCCGTCCCGAAAGGGCGTCGGCCAGGATCTCTTTGTTGGTGTATTCAAGAATGCTGCCGGTTGTAATGCCGCGGGCTAACCGTGTCATGCTCACCGGATACTCCGCTAACGCATTCGAAATGTGAAGCGCCGTTCCGTCACCCTCGACCGTTGGATTCGTGGCCATGATCACCTCGCGGAAATCGCCAGTCCGCACCCGCTCGACCAGCTGCTCGATGGTCAGCTGGTCTGGACTAATTCCGTCAAGCGGCGCAATCCGACCGAGCAGCACATGGTACAAACCGCGGAAGACAGCAGCTTGCTCCAACGCCATTACGTCGCGCGGTTGCTCGACGATGCAAAGTTGGGTTCGATCCCGTTTGGGATCGCGACAAACTGTACACAGCTCACCTTCGGACAGGTTAAAGCACGTCTTACAGTAGCGAACGTTTTCCCGCACGTCGCGAATCGCGTCAGCGAGTCCTAGCGCTTCGCTCTTGTGAACACGCAGCAGGTGATAGGCGAGCCGCTCCGCCGACTTTCGCCCGATACCAGGCAATTTGGCGAATTCGTCGATGACTCGTGCAACGGATTCCGTTAACTGTGCCATCTTGAGCCGTCATCGCCTCTTGGAAGTAGAACCTGAGCGGGCTACGCGCCACCGCCCGTGAATTTGGAAATTGCTTCATCCAACCCAGGGAGATTCAGGTCGCCCGTGACCGATTGCATCATCTCCACGTGCAGTTCTTTTGCTTTGGCGGCAACCTGATTCAGCGCGGCGGGAAGCAAATCCTCAATCATCTCCAAGTCGCCCGCAAGGGCCGGGTCGATCTTGACTTTCAGCACTTCGCCTTGGCCGTTGGCTTCGACTTCAATCATCCCACCCCCGGCGCTTCCCGTGACCCGCTTGGATTTCAGCTGGGCCGCGATTTCCTGCATCTTGCCGCCCATTTGTTGAGCCTGGCGCAGCATGGAAGCCATATTGCCGAGTTCTTTGAACATGGGTCTTCTCGCTCTCGGTTGGATCTGTCATTCGGGACGTGGTTCCTCGAGACGCGTGATCTCCGCCTCGAACATGTCAATGGCTTGCTTGACGAGCGGATGCTTCTCGAAGTCTCGCATTCTCTGTCGCAACGGTGGCCGAGGTTGCGGACGGGAAGAGCCACTCGACTCATCTCGTCGGACCTCGAAATCTACTTGGATTCGTTGGCCGGTGACTTGCTGCAAAGCCTGTTCGATTCGAGCCTTACGTTCAGGCTTTTCACACGACTCTTTCTGAAGAGTATAGCTCGCCTTGAAGCTTGCCACCAGTCGGTTTGGCGCGGAAATTGCTACTTGGTCGCAAAACGCGGCATAGTCGGCTGTCATATCTTCAATTTGGGCAATGGCTTGCTTCCAAATCGAACTTGCGGAATCCGATGTGATTTCGACGGCTGGACGGTTTGCGACAGTCACCGGGGAAGCCGTATCAGAGATTTTTTCCGTTTTTTTTTCCGCAACCGGAGCCCGAGAAGGTGCTGGTTTCACTGGGGCAGATCGAACGGGTGACGGAGCGACACCCGATCGCAGTTGCGAAATGATGCCTGCCAAATCGTCGAGGCTTTCGAGTTGGCAGATCCGCACCAAGGCGATCTCGAGCAGCGTCCGCGTGTGGGCACTTTGTCGCATTCGCGTGATGCTGTGATCGAGGATCTGAATCACGGCCAAGGTAGTTTCCAACCCAAGGCGTTTTCCTGCTTCGACCAACGTGGCGTAGTCATTTGCGGAGGTCTGTAGCATGAAGTCGGCTTCGCAGCCGACGAGCCCAGCCATCATGTCGCGGAAATACCCGAGTAACTGCTCCGCCAACTGGCCAACATCAACGCCCTCCGCGACCGCCAAATCAACTGCTGCCAACGCCCCGGCCGCATCTCGATCACTGAGCTTCGAGGCCAGCTCGGAGAGGCGTCCGCTTTGGGCAGTTCCGAGCATCGCGTGGACGTCTTCGACCGTAATCCGCGCCGTGCAGAACGATAAAAGCTGCTCCAGCAGCGATTGACTGTCTCGCATCGAACCCGCCGCCCGTCTCGCGAGCAGTTGTAACGCTTCGGTGTCGGCCTGCAAGCCTTCGGAGTCGACGATGAATTGCAACCGTTCCAGGATCGCGTTCGTCTCGACGGGAGCGAAATCAAATCGTTGGCACCGCGAGAGGACCGTGATCGGAATCTTTTCGGGGTCGGTCGTGCAAAAGAAAAACTTCACATGCTCGGGCGGTTCTTCAAGCGTCTTGAGCAACGCATTGAAGGCTGGTGTCGTCAGCATGTGAACTTCGTCGATGATGTAAATCTTGAAACGCGATCTGCTTGGGCGAATGTTGACGTTCGAGCGAAGTTGCCGAATCTCGTCGATGCCGCGATTGCTCGCGCCGTCAATTTCGAGGACATCAACATCGTCGCCGCTGGTGATGCTTTGGCAGATGTCACACTCGCCGCACGGGGACGGCGTTGGGCCACTTTTGCAGTTGAGCGCCTTCGCAAAGATTCGGGCCGTCGAAGTCTTGCCAACACCACGGGCACCGGTGAACAGATAGGCGTGTCCCACACGGCTGGTGTTGATCGCGTTGCCAAGAGCCTGCGACACTTGGCCCTGACCGACAAGATCCTGAAAGGATTGTGGGCGATAGCGTCGGGCGACGACGACGTACTCTTTGGTCATTGGTCATTAGTCCTTGGTCTTTTGTCACAGGCCGGACGTCATGGGAGTCTAGCTGGCAACGAGTGACGCCTCCGGCTCTGCCGCCAAGCGGCTCTCGCACAAGAGTACCCCGCTTAGGGCTGCTCCGATTAAGGCCTGACCCGGTTCACGGCTCCCCCTCGCGAGAGCCGCTTGACGGCAGCAGCTAACGGATGGACGAAGCCTAGTTGTACGTCCTGGAGCAGCGCAGGTCAAAGGGGCTTGGCGTCAGAACTTGTTTACCGAATTCGATTTCAGACTCTCTGCACTTCGAAATATAACAAGGCGTGATCCGAGAAAGCCTTGGACCAAGCATCCCGTTTCGCGGTCGTCGATTCTTGTGGCCAACCGCGCAGGTCGACCGAGGCACCGCCGAATTGTTTGAACTGCAAATGGTCCGCCGCAACAACGTGATCGAGGTTACTTGGCTGAAGACTCGAGTTGCTCCCCGGCCAGAAAGTCGCTTGATCGTTCAGCCCCGAAGGAGTTCGCTTCTCAAGCACTTTCATCTTGATGCTCGCCGCGCCTGCCCGTTTCTTCAGTCGCGTCAACTCCTCGGCCGCCGTGACGTCCTTGTTGCTGAATGTCAGGTTCATCCCCATCGTGTTTAGATCACCAAGGAAGATGTAGTTCGCATTACCACCGCCGGCCCCATTCAATACCTTCCGAAAATCCAAGGCCCTTTGCTGCATGTCGTCGCGTAAACCAAATCCCTTTGGATCTCGCATACTTTTCAGATGCAGGAATACGAGTGGATAGTGCTTGCCGGCGACCGTTAGTGTTACGAGGACACCCGGTCGCAGTGCGGCTTGCCCTGACTTGAACGCCAACTTCTGCGTGACGAAGCCGGAGAAGCCCTTCTTGATCCCGATGAGGATCTCTTGGACTTGCGGCCCTTCGGTGACATGAAACTGGTATCCAGGCATCGCGTCGACCATCGGTTGAAAGACGATCGAGCTGCGAACTTCGTAGATCGCAACGACATCGGCTTTCTGGGCCGCGATGAAGTCCACAATCGGTTGAATTGGTTTTTGCGGCGTCCCGTTGGCGCGAACCGCGCCGAAATGCTCGACGTTCCAAGAAGCGACCGAGAATGCCTTTGCCATCCCTCTACCCTCCATCAAGAATAAGAAACCGCCCAAAACATTCTTGAGCAAGAATGCGGATTCTACCGCTGCGAAGAACCGATTGCAAACAGATGCTTGGCGGCGAGGAAGTCAGCCGGCGATGTCTCGCAGAAGGTCTTTGCGCCGAGCCGTTTCGTAGCTCTTCTGTAACGCTTTCTTGAAGTCGGCAACCGTATAGATCTTCTCGGTCGCCTTGTCGTAGTCCTTGACGCGCCGCGTCTTGCCCGACCGGTCTTTCGGGAGGAAGTCCTCTAAGTCAGGCACGCCTGGCTGCGTCTTGTATTTCGCGAACCGCGCGGCGTTAGGAAGCTTAACGAGGTCCGAAAGCAATCGCTGGCCACCCGGTTCCCGTGCAATTCGATCGAGACGATCGTAGATGAGCTTGTCGTTGGCGACTTGGCCCATGAACTTGGATCCATCTGGACCGCGAAGAATTCGAAGCAACGGATCGTTGTCCGACAGTAACTTCTTCAGGATCTCGTCGCGGTCCTCGACTTTCCAGCCGGAGGCCTCGAATTTCGAGAACAGAGGACGCACTTCGTTCTGAGAAATGATGTCACCAGTTCGCAGTTGTGGATTCTCCGCGAAATGCTGATCGACGACTGCCTGGATCTCGGCCAAGGAAGGGAATGCTCGCGGGTCTTCGGCATGTAAGCTACGCGAGCCTTGCACGAGGCAGAGGAAACCGACCAACGACCCCATCAATCGCAATCGCATCTGACATTCTCCGCTCACCTGGCTGAAGTCGAGACTCACTCGACCTCTATGAACAATTTCGACCATGCAACGGTCACGACTGTACCGAATTTAAGGTGGCTGCTGAATCGCCATAAGTGTTGTCTGAGTAGTTACTTGTGTAATGTTGACAAGGCGGTTGGTGGCGGTGGTCTGTGTGCGATGCCGGAAATTTCTTGCATTCAACGCGGCACTTCTTTACATTAGCTCACTCGAACGTATTCTTTTCTGTGGCTCGCGGTGTAGGAGATACCGAGATGTCTGCCACTTATTTTGCACAAGAGTGTCCGTCTTGCGGACGTCACCTTAAAGTTCGGATCGAGTATTTGGGCAAAGCCGTAGCGTGTCAGCATTGCCAACGTCGATTCGATGCCATGATCGTACCGGCACAAAGCGATTCGAGTGAAGATCTGTTAAATCGCGCCGATCAGCTTTTGGCGACGGTCGCGATGGGATCCAGATCGCTCCCTCGCTAAGGAATGTCGTTGTTCGCTCCGCGAACAAACGTATTTTCGGAGAGCGAAAGGCGACCTCCGTTGATCAAACGCTCCAGGTCGCCGAAGAAGTTCGGGTAGGTCTTTCGTGTACAGCCGGGGTCGTTGATAACGATGCCCGGTGCCTTCAGTCCCGCGAGGGCAAAGCTCATCGCCATCCGATGATCGTTGTATGTGTCAATAACTGCCGGGCGGAGCGTTTTTGGCGTGATCGTCAGGCCGTCATCGAACTCGTCGACTTCCGCTCCAAGCTTCCGGAGTTCACGAGCCAAGTCACCGACACGATCCGTTTCTTTATGACGGATGTGGGCGACACCCTTAATGGTTGTTGGCCCGTTTGCAAATAGTGCGACAACGGCCAGTGTTTGTGCCGTGTCGCTGATCGCGTTCATGTCGACCGTGATCCCGCGCAACGAACCACCTTTGACGGTGATGTGGTTGTCAGCATACTCAATCTCGCATCCCATCTGAGCCAGGCACTCGCAAAACGCGACGTCTCCCTGGAGCGAGTTTCGGTTGAGTCCTTCGACAGTGACCGTGCCTTCGGTTACTGCTGCGGCACCCCAGAAATAACTAGCGGCAGAAGCATCCGGCTCGATGTCGTAGTTGCAACCGCGGTAACGCGCGATGGGGACAACAAACTGGTCCAGTTTGTTAGCATCAACTTCAATCCCGAATGCGGACATGACACCAAGCGTCATGGTCACGTACGGCTTTGAAACCAGCTCACCTTCGACGTCGATGACGACCGGTTGCTCGGAGTATGGCACCGCCATTAGCAGCCCGCTGAGGAATTGGCTCGAGATGTTTCCTCGAATCGTTGTCTGGCCACCTCGTAGTCCATCTGCCGCGACGACGACAGGCGGACAGCCGTTTGCGTTCTCACTGGTCGCAGCACCGCCGAGTTGTGCCAGTGCGGCGAGCAGATCGGCGATCGGTCGCTCGCGCATTCGCGCCACGCCGTCGAGCCGAAAGTTGCCTCGGCAGGCGGCGAGCATCGCGGTGAGAAAGCGAATCGTCGTACCACTGTTGGCGATATCGAGGTTCGCTCGATTGTTTGGCAGCTCCCCGCCGCACCCCGCGACGTGGATTATCGATTTCGATGTATCATGACTGACTCGAAGCCCCAACTGCTGAAGCGCCTTGACCATCACGCCAGTATCTTCGCTGGCCAACGCGCCGGTGAGTACCGACTCGCCCTCGGCCAACGCCGCGCAGATCAGAGCGCGATTCGTGATGCTCTTTGATCCAGGAGGCCGTATCGAGGCGTTGAGCGGGCCGGTCGGTTTGATTTCAATCGGTTCGGTCACGTAATTTGCAAACTCTCGCGGCCAACCAGTCGTTTCACCGCAAGCCGCTGGCGATCTTCCAAAGGTGGCCGTCACTTCGGACGTAGAGAGCGCCATCGGAAATCGCGGGCGAGCCCTTGATCTCTTCGCTGAACTCGTTCGTACTCACGACTTCGCCCTTGTCGCCGAGTTGCACTACCTTGGCGGCACCGTCACTGTTGATGCAGTACATGCGGTCACCGGCGACGACCGGAGTCGACCAGTGCCGCCCACCGACGCGAAGTTGCCACAAGCGTTTGCCCGTCTCGACATCACCGCACGAAAGAACACCGGCGTTGTTCATCGTATACACGCGGTCGCCGACGATGATGGGGCTTGCCGGACTCGGGCTCATTTGAATGGAATCCCAAACCAGCGATGGAACCGTCGCATCGCGGGCAAGCTTCAAGACGGTCAGGCCATTGGCCGGAATAAAAATGTGATCGCCGCTGACGGCAACCGACGGAGTCGTCGAGCAAGGGACATCGTATCGCCACAGCTCTTCACCAGTCATCGAATCGTGGGCAGTCAGGCCGGAAGGGCCTTGCAGCAGCACGGCCATGCTGCCTTCACGCTCGCCCGGCAGAGCAATCGGCGAAACCCAATTGGCTTGATGCCCGCGATCGACGCGCCACCGCGTTTCGCCCGTGGCGGTGTCGATTCCCGCGGCGAATGAATCGCCTTGATTCTCCATTTGTACGACGACGGTCTTGCCAACGACAACGGGTGACGACGCCATGCCGATGTCGTTCCCAGCCTTCGGATAGTCGAAGGCCAAGCCGCGATACCAAAGCAGATTGCCATCGAGATCAAGGCAAGCGAGATCGTTCGACGAGTAGAAGGCAAAGATCCGCTCGCCGTCGCTGGCTGGCGTCGGCGCTGCGACGGCGCTGAAGGGATGCGTTAGCGTCCGTCCGGTGGCCCAAAACTCGCGGTGCCAGACCTCGCCCCCCGTTTCATTGTCGAAGCAGACGACGTGCAAGCGGTCTTGCTTGATGCCGCTCGAACACGTCACATACGTCCGACCATTTACAACGATCGGGCCTGAAGCACCGCGACCTGGCAGGCTTGCTTTCCACGCGACATTCTTGGTCTCGCTCCACGAATCCGGTGGCGCGGCGTCGGGCGAAAGGCTGGCACCGTTGGTGCCACGGAACTGCAGCCAGTCGGCCCCACAGAACAAGGCCACGGATAGGACGGCCAAGAGGCAGGTTGCGGAGCGAGTCATTTCGGTTCTTCCTAAGTTGATCGATATTGTTCGCATGGTTAGTTCGCTGCCGTTTGGTTCAGAGTTCGGTTCTTGGCGAGAACAGCGGTTCCCAGTTCGTCGCACACGCGCAATTGGAACTGCCAACGCTGAGCCCACGTATCCTCCTGCTCGTTCTGGCAGATTTTTACCAGTATCTGATTGGTCCCTTTCTTGAGTCGCCCGTTGGCCTCGTACTGATCGACTTCCATCCCGGCATGATAGACGTGATTGGCGGTCAGCAGTTCGCCGTTCAGCCAGATCTTGTTCGCGTTGATGCAGCCGATGCGGATCTCGATCTCGCGTGGTTGATCCGTCTCGAATTCGGACAACGCATATCCGATTGTCCCCTTGTGTTCGTTGGTCAGTTTGTACTCGGTTCCTTCCTTGGGACGCTCGAAGATTTCGTTGAGATCGACGATGCCGAACTCGTCGCTGGTGCGATGCGTCTTCCAGCTCACCTTGCCGACCTTACCTTTGTAGGTTGCGTCGAGAGCGATTTGCTTTTCAGGCGGATACGCGACGTCAAAGCCCTTGCTGTCCGTGTTGTCGAACGGGCCAATCAAGTGCCAGTCCATGACAAAACCCATGTGACCGGGCACGTCCACCGGTTGCTCGAACGCTCGAAGCTTCTTCGTCGCTTCCTTGATCTGGTCCAACTCGCGCGCGGCCGCGAATGCCTTGGCGTAGGTTTTGACGGCGGCGTCCTTCCTGCCGGCTTCTTCCTCCGCGATCGCGATCTTCAAGGCCAGTGCCACCGCGTCGCGCCGCAATTCGAGACTAGGATCGTTCAGCAAGCCGGGGATCAATCGCTGTTCGGCGGAAGGATCAATGCCGGCGATCAGCTCGTAAGCCAGACGTCTCGCTCGCGGAGCCTGCCGCGTGTCAGCAAGAAAACCTTCCAAGGCATCGACGGGCAGCTGACCACCCTGCTTCAAGTGCCGTTGCGCAACCGCTTCAACGGCGGCGCGAAACCAGTTCTCGCTCAGTTTTCCCGCTCCTTGCATTCCAGCAAGAATCGCCGGCAGCTGATCGGCGTCAGCTTTGGCAATCGCTTGCCATGCTTGGGCAGCTTCGGCATGGCCTTCGCCCTTGGGGCCGACCGACCGCAGCTTTACGGCGAGTGCTTCGACATCGACTTGTTCCGCGGAGCTGAACTCAATTAGGGAGATCGCTAAGAAACCGGCAGCGACTGCTGCAACTATTGTGCTTTGTTTCATGGGCTCGTCGGCGGGAAAGTGGGGAGGGAACGAAACTATGCGGTGTTGAGGCATTGTAACCAAATTGTTCGTCTCAGCAAAACCGCCCACGCTCGCACTCGTGCGAAGGGGTATGCGTCGCGACAATGTTAACTTGCCGTTATACTCAAAAGCGAGGTGGGTATCGTGGCCGGGTGTCGCTCGTTGCGAATTGTATCATGCGGACTTGCTGTTCAGAATTCCAAAACTCGACGTCGTTCGATCGTCGGCGGCTGTTACAGGCTGGTGGCTTGAGTCTGTTCGGACTGGGGTTGCCGGAGCTGTTGGCGGCGGAAGCACGCCAGCCACAACAAGACGCGAGCTTTGGCCGGGCCAAATCCTGCATATTGCTTTTCATGTGGGGTGGACCTGCTCATCAAGACACATGGGATATGAAACCCGATGCGCCGGTCGAGGTCCGCGGCGAATTCAAGCCGATCGCGACTAACGTCCCTGGCATTCAGATCTGCGAGCATTTCCCCGAGCTGTCAAAACGGGTCAACCAATTGGCGATAGTTCGTTCAATGACGCATACCGACGTGAATCACACGTCGGGAACGCACTACATGCTGACGGGCGAACCACCACCGGCTAACACAGACGTTCGAGTTCAGTGGCCGCACGTCGGGTCGGTGCTCGCGGGGCTCGCGCGGGGCCGCGGCGCGTTGCCGCCGTTCGTCTCGATGCGTCCGGAACTGGAGAACGATGTCCCGCGCTTCGTCGAAGAGAGCCAAGGGCAATTCGCCGGCTGGCTCGGCAGCGTGTACGATCCGCTGACGATCGACCACGATCCCAGCCGCGCCGATTACCACGTCGCCGACCTCACTTTGCAGCCCGAGATCTCCGTCCGCCGGTTGCTCGCCAGGAACGAACTGCGTGCATCGCTGAACCAACAACTCGCGCCACACGGCACCAGCTTCGATGCCCAAGACGCCAACAGCCGCCGGGCGATCGAGTTGCTGACTTCGGCCGGCGAGCAGCGCGGTGCCTTCAATCTCGCCGAAGAACCGCAAAAGGTTCGTGAGCGATACGGCTTGAATCCACACGGCCAGTCGGTCCTGCAAGCGAGGCGGCTGGTCGAACGAGGCGTTCCGCTGGTGACGATCTTCTGGCCGAGCGAAGGGATCAAGAACGTCAGCGTCTACTGGGACACGCACAGCCGCAACTTCATCGATCTCAAAGAACGATTGATGCCGGTCACAGATCAAGCCTTCACCGCGCTGCTGGACGACTTGTCCGAGCGCGGCATGCTCGACGAGACGCTGGTCGTGTGGACCGGCGAGTTCGGTCGCACGCCGAAGGTCGGGCAGCGCAACAGCGACGCCGGAGCCGGCAAAGACGGCCGCGACCACTGGCCCGGCTGTTTTACGTCAGTCCTCGCCGGAGGCGGCACCCGCGGCGGCACGATCTACGGCAAATCCGATCGCCACGCCGCCTTCCCAGCCGCTGATCCAGTCGCCCCTCGCGACCTGATCGCCACGGTTTATCATGCCCTGGGCGTGCCCGCCGGTCAGACACTGAACGACACCAGCGGCAGACCTAATTTCGTACGACCAGGCAATGCGATTCGAGAGCTGCTTCTGTAGTTCTGCCTAGAGAAACATTGGCAATCGGACAGGGCTTTTGTTGGATTGACGTTGCGTAAGAAGTAGCATGGCCTCGTAGGCCGTGTCGGCTTGGAATCGCGTGAAAACACACGGCCTGCGAGGCCGTGCTACTCATTGATTCTGGTTCCCAGGCTCCCGCCTGGGAACCCACTGCTCTTCCGGCTCCGCCGGGCGGCACGAGGCCTCGCGCCACGTATGTGCAGGAGAGGCAGGCAGGAGCCTGCAAGACGTTGCGTTCCCAGGCGGGAGCCTGGGTACGAGTCGCACGTGGCCATTCTTCAATCACGAGATGCCTTGTCGTTCCAACTCACGGACCTCCGTCTCCCAATCTTCGCGAGTTGCGTTCGCCGCTTCGGCGACTGGCAACAAGGATCTCCTGGTGCAATTAATCAAGGCTTGCAGCGTCTGGTATCGCCGCGTCATCCCAATCGCTGGCGGAATGATGTCACGGACGATGTTCAACACGGCGTCGTGATCGGTCGGCTTCTGGGCTTTGATCTGTGAGCGGAGCGCGGCGAAAGCGGCAGCCGAGTAGTCGTGAGCAAGGACGATGTCGTCGAGTTGTTCCGTCAGGGCCTTGTGGTCTTCGTCGCTCAGCGGTGTCGCTTTAAGCACCCACTCGATGAACTCGCGCCGATCGTCGTCTCGCGGGTCAAGGACCGGAATGATCAAATCGCCAACGCGCCCCGGTCGACGGATGTCTGGCGAAAGCAGATGAATCCGCGCGGTCATCAACAGCCAGATGACTCTGCCACGCAAGCGAGGATCGCTCATCATCGCTTGAATCTTTCCTGTCAGCCGACGCTCCGTATCGTGAGCCGTCGAATCGACGCGACCGAACTGCGTATCGGCTTCGTCCACGAAGATGATAACTTTTTCCAGGGCTTCCAACACTCGTCGCAGCCGCTCGAAGATCACGTCCGTTTGGCCAAACCATTGGCTGCGAATGCTCTTCAGGACGAGCACCGGTACATCGATCTCGGCCGCGACGGCCTCGAAGATGAATGTTTTGCCACCCCCGATCGGCCCGGCGACTGCCGCGCCCGGCAAAGCCTGTTCACCCTTGGCCTTAAAACGCGGAATCAACTCGCGTCGTAAAAACTCCTTCAGTTGTGAAAAGCCGACGATCTTATCCAAACGATGTTCCGGCTTCTTGAATTCAACAACATCGTCGCCAAGCTGCGCCTGGATGAACTCCTCGACCTTCCCGACGACTTGATTGGGCGTCAGCGGTTCTCCCGCGTAGGCCGAGCCAGCCAGCAGTTGCCGGATCGCGTGGTTGGACAGTCCCGCGCAGAACTCCGCCAACTCTTGTGACGACGCCCACAGCTGTGGCTTACGATCGGAGGTCTCGATGAAGTTGTCGATGTAGTGCTTACGATCAGCGGTCGTCGGTGATGGGGCATCCACGGAGAGCACTTGCGGCAGTTTCGCGATCCGCGGATGGATCAAGCTTCGCGATTCGGCGACTAGGCAGACCGAATCGCCGCCACCGACAAAGTCAGGGTCGCCGAACCAATCTTGCACAATGCTGATCCGCCGCATCTGCCGATCGTTCAGCGTCGAGATGTCGCCGTTGCCGGCCGGCAACAACATGTCAGCGGCTTCGATGATGATCAACAGATTCGCCCGCAACACGGCTCGGGAACAGATCGTCAACTGACGCAAGAATTCGAGAGCCTGCGTCGAGTTCCCGATCGCGGAACGCACGTATTGATCGAAGTCGGCCCGCAGCAACTCGGCCTGCGAACCCTTTCGGCTCATGTCGCGGATCGTCAACGTGTCGGCATCGACGCCCGTCTTCCACCGAATCCAAGCGTCTGCCAATTCGCGATGATCTTCGGGCGACATCCGAATGGGCCCGTTCAGTTCATAAACGAGCTGGATGACGCCACCAGCCTTCGCCTTCTTACAGACGAACGGGATCAGCGGAACATAGCTCTCACCATCCCAGAACAGATCGTGGACGTTTCCACAAAGCACCACGCTGTGCGACTGGCCGGAATTCAAAATGCGAGCGAAGCGCGTGAAGAACTCGTAAGAATGGCTCATTCGGTTCGTCCAAAGGATTTGGGAAAGCTCTCGATTGGCCTATACCGCTCGCGGTTGAAAGTTGCACTTTCATAAAACCTGTACGATGGCCTTCCAAGGCCGTCGAGTATTTCACGACGGCTTTGGAAGGCCATCGTACAAAAGCGTCAACGCCATCCACTCGCGGTATAACACGTCAACGATTATCAAACACGAACGAATGACCGTCAATTCACCGCACGGACGCAACTTTTGCCTCGTTGCGGATTTGCGGATCAATTGCCATACTGTGGAGCTTAGCAGCAGGCACACCGAACGACGACGATGCGAGAATAAGCAAGCAAGAGAATATGAAAGCGATCGCTGTCTATCCGGGAAAGCCCAATAGCGTTCATCTCGAAGACATCCCGAAGCCCTCCGTCGGCGACGTCGCTGGCGGAACAGGAGTCCTCGTCCGCGTGCTGAAAGTCGGCGTTGACGCGACCGATCGAGAGATCAACGACGCTTTATACGGCAATTCGCCTCCCGGCTTCGAATACTTGGTCCTCGGTCACGAATCGTTCGGCGTCGTCGAAGAAGTTGGCCCGCACGTCCGCAACTTGAAGCCCGGTGATTACGTCACCGCGACCGTGCGGCGTCCCGGCGGATCGATCTACGACCAGATCGGCACGTACGATATGACCAGCGAAGAGACGTACTACGAACGCGGCATCAACCTGCTCCACGGTTATTTGACCGAGTACTTCGTTGATTCAAGCGACTATATCGTCAGAGTGCCACCTGGACTGAAGCACCTGCACGTGTTGATGGAGCCGATCAGCTGCGCGGCGAAGGCGGTTCATCAGGCGTTCGAAGTTCAACGCCGCATGAAGGTGTGGCGTCCACGAACGGCTTATGTGCTGGGCGCGGGACAGATCGGCTTGCTCGCCACGCTGATCCTCAAACTGCGCGGCTTGGATGTTTACACGCTTGCCCGTTCCCAAGCACCGACCCGCAATTCGGAGATCGTCGAGGGGCTGGAAGCGACTTACGTCAGCACGACCGAAACTCCTATTGAAAGTCTCATCGCGAAGACCGGGAAAGCCGACCTGATTATCGACGCAACCGGCTCGAGCGCGATGGCGTTCGGAGCGATGAAGGCGCTGGGTCACAACGGTGTTCTCGTTTGGACGAGCATCACCGGCGGCAAGAAAAACGTTGAAGTTCCCTCGGACGAGATCAATATTGATTGGGTGCTCGGGAACAAGTTATTGCTGGGCTCGGTGAACGCCAATCGCGAGCATTTCGAGTCGGGCATCAAGGATCTCGCGTTGGGAGAAGTGATGTACCCGCACGTCGTTGAGAAGATCTTGACGAATCCGGTCGATGGGATCGACAACTACGCCGAGATGATGCGGCTGCTCGTCGAAGAGAAGACCGCGTTGAAGGTTTACGTGAACGTGGCCGACGAGTAGTGGTCGCGTTTCAATCCACCGGCGAATTCGCCCGAGTTTCACTGCCATGCAAGACATGAAGTTTCACGCCACGACAATCCTGACCGTCCGGCGCAACGGCAAAGTTGCCATGGGTGGCGACGGTCAAGTCACGCTTGGCGCGGCCATCATGAAGGCCGACGCGATGAAGATCCGACGCCTGATGGAAGGCAAGGTTCTGTGTGGCTTTGCCGGGGCCAGTGCCGATGCGTTTGCCTTGATGGAGCGGTTTGAGGAGAAGCTGAAGGATTATCCTTCGAATGTCCCACGTGCCGCGACCGAACTGGCCAAGGAGTGGCGGACCGATCGGGCCTTGCGAAGACTGGAAGCCCTGTTGGCGGTTGCCGACGCGAAAGGGACGCTGCTGATTAGCGGCACGGGGGATGTCATCAGCCCAACGGATGGAGTTGTTGGGATCGGCTCCGGCGGAAACTATGCCATTGCCGCCGCGCGGGGCCTGCTGCAGCATTCCAGCTTGGAAGCCGAAGAGATCGTCAAGGCGGCCCTCATGATTGCGGCGGACATCGACATCTATACAAACACAAACATCGTCGTGGAGGTGCTGGAGTGCTCGACTTGATCCTGGGCAAAGGCGAGGCCACGAACCAACCGCAGCAGCTCACGCCGCGTGAGATCGTCGCACAACTCGACCGGCACATCGTCGGCCAAGGCGACGCGAAACGCGCGGTCGCCGTGGCGATCCGCAATCGCTGGCGCCGCCAGCAGTTGCCGGAAGAGATGCGGCAAGAGGTCTCGCCAAAGAACATCTTGATGATCGGACCGACCGGTGTCGGCAAGACCGAAATCGCCCGCCGCCTGGCCAAGCTGACTGGCGCTCCGTTTGTCAAAGTCGAAGCGACCAAGTACACCGAGGTCGGTTACTATGGCCGCGATGTCGAGAGCATGGTCCGCGAGTTGGTCGAGAACGCGATTGCGCTCGTCCGAGAGAGCGAACGAAAGAGCGTCGAGGAAGAAGCGAAGCAGCGAGTGGAAGATCGGCTGCTCGATCTGCTGTGCCCGCATCCGATCATGTTGGAAGATGACGAAGAGGGCGACAAAGCCGAAAAACGCTATCGGCGTACCCGTGACAAGATGCGCGCGATGCTGGTCGGCGGCGAGTTGGAGCAACGGCACGTCGAACTTTCCATCGAACAAAAAGCGACGCCGGTGCTGATGGGTCAAATGGGCATGGAGCACATGGAAGTCGAGATTCAAACGATGTTCGAGAAGATTATGCCGAAGCACACATCACGGCGTGATCTTACCGTGGCGGAAGCGCGTGATGTCCTGTTCGAGCAAGAGTGTGAGGCCATGCTTGACCCGGAAAAGATCAATACCACTGCCATCGCACTGGCCGAGAACCTGGGCATCATCTTCATCGACGAACTGGACAAGGTGGTCGCCAGCGACAGCAAGGGGGCAGACGTCTCGCGACAAGGCGTACAGCGGGACTTGCTGCCGATCGTCGAAGGAACGACGATCCAAACACGTTACGGCTATGTCCGGACGGATCATGTCTTGTTCATCGCAGCCGGTGCCTTCCATCGCGCGAAGCCCAGCGAGTTGATGCCCGAGCTTCAGGGGCGATTTCCGATCCGCGTCGAACTGACGGCTCTGACCAAGGACGACTTCGTCCGCATTCTGACCGAGCCAAACAGTTCGCTTACCAAGCAATACGCCGCCTTGATGGGAACCGAGGATATCACCGTCACCTTCACCGATGACGCGATCGATGCGCTCGCGTCGTTTGCTTATCAAGTCAATCAGTCCACGCAAAACATCGGTGCCCGACGCTTGTATACGATTATGGAGCGGTTGCTGGAAGAGCTGAGCTTCGAAGCCCCTGACATGCAGAAGAGCAACGTCGAAGTCGATGCCGCCTATGTGACGGCTCGGCTGAAAGATGTGGCTGACGACGAAGATCTCAGCAAGTACATCTTGTAGCGAAGCGAAACGTGTATATCAGCCGGAACGCACTCGCGTCGGGTTCTCGCGAGAACCGAGGGCTCGCCCCGATTATTCATCAGCCGCCTGGCGATAGCCTGCGGTTCCCGCGAACTTTGAGAGAACCGCACGCTAGCGCGTAGCGGCTGATTTGCGCGGCGTTTTTGGCAAGATCGCCGTAACTCCGCTTACAAACGTGTGTTTTGAAGAAGGTTGACCGGTTCATGAAAACTCCGGGCTAGCGCCCTTCGGCTGAAGAATTGCGCAATCTAGCGCAGCTTGCTCGCAAACCAATCGTGTACCTGCCCGGCAAGGACGTGACCGATCGTGTCATTCGGCGAGCGAATCGAGATCGTGCAAAGTTGTCCCGCGCGAAGCTGTTCGCTTTCATCGGCGGGCAATGTGACGTGTCCGACGAAGCGCGGTTCGAGAAGACGAATCCCTTCCGGGGAGTTCTTGTTGTGATCGGCACGCACGGGAAGCGGGCCGCCGTGCGATGAGCACAGGGCCGGATGAGTTGGCTGATCGGTGGCACGAGGGGTGATCGAAGTCAGATCGGCGTGGATCACGCCCGTCGCGCCGCGGATGGCAACGCTCGAACCGATCCGCGCTTGAAACGCTTGGACATCGTCCTGGTGAATGGAAAGCTGGACCTCTTTCTCGCTCTCCTTGCCAACGCGGCAGAGTTCGTCGCCTTCTTGCAGGTAGGAATCCAACAGCAGCGGCAACGATCGGCCGACGACTTGTCCTGTCGCGGGGGCGCGCACCACCAGGCCGTCGACTTGTTTCGCCTTCGCGTCGAATTGTGCCTTGAGTGCGACAAGCTTGTCCTGTTCGGCTTGATAGGCCGCCATCTCGCCACGTTGTCGCCGCAATCGGCTCCGCAGATCGGACTCCTTGATCGCCAACTCGACCGACCGCAATTCGTCGAGCAAGATGGGATTCTCGAGCTTCGCAATCACATCGCCGGCCTCGACCGATTCACCCGGCGAAACGAGAATCTCGCGCACAAATCCGGCGCTGCCACTGCGGACGACCGTGATGGGCTTGTACTCGATGACTCCCGGCGAGCGTCTTGGGAATGGCGCGGGTGTAAACGCAAACAGGAGTGTGGCACCGCCAGCTACCGCGGCAGTCACCACGGTTAAGCGGCGCAGCTGCGGCCAGTTCTCCCGCATTAGTAAGCGGGCCAAAATCTTTCCCGCCGGAGCGAGAAACCACGAGATCGCGGCAAACACCGCCAAGACGATTCCGGCTCCGTGAAACAACACGCTGGCCGCGCAGATCAGTGATAGGCAAACCGTGATCCGCCAGAACCAGGCGACGAGTCCGTACGCCTTGACAACGCGAGACGCTGTCGCGTGGCTGGGCAGCGAACTGCCCGCGAGGTGTTCTCCCAAGACCCGACGGCGAAACAGGAACGTCGTGAATTGTTGGCCGCGGGAATAGAGATTCGGAATCTCAAGCCAATCGGCGAGCATGTAATAACCATCGAATCGCATCAGCGGATTCGCGTTGAACAGCACCGTCGTGGCGGTCGCCATCACGATGATGTTGACGCACAGTTGATTCAAAACGCCGTCGGATGTATGGCTCCAGATGAGCACCGCGATCGAGCCCAGGATGGCTTCGACGTACATGCCCGCGGCTGCGATGTGAATTCGTGCCCACTTCGATCTCAGACGCCAGGAGGACGTCACGTCGACGTACGGGATCGGTGCGAATAACAGAAAGGCCACACCCGCTTCGCGAACGAAACCGCCGTGATGTTTGCACGCCAAGCCGTGCCCGAGTTCGTGTGCGACTTTCAGCACCACCCAGCAAATCAACAAGTAGAACCCTTGTTCGACGGCCAAGATTCCACCAGCCGACGCGGTGAATCGATCCCAGTCCGTGACGAGATCCGTCGTGGCGATCAGTGCCAGCAAAGCAGCAGCGCACGCAACCAGGCGCGAATTCAACCACCCCGCCCACGGCAGCAATCGTTCCAGCAGGCGGTCGGGTGACAACAGAGGAACACGAATGAAGATGGGATTGAATCGCGTCCACAGCGGGGCGAGAACTCGCGTTGCCGGGACGTGCGCTGGAGTGTCGACGATTTGAGCCAATCCGGTTTGCAACAGCCATTTGCAAACTTGAAGAGCGGCTTGGCCGGGATCGGCTGGCGTACATTCGGCGTCTCCCAAGTCGGCCGGCACCTCCGCCACGATCTCCGCGAGACTCTTCTTGCCATCGAGCGACGAGGCGACTGCGTATTCGGTGCTGCCAAGCCGATAGCACTTTCCGGTCAACCGATCTTCGATCACGTACAGCCGCTGGCCGCCGGTCGTTTGCGGTACGATCGAAAGGTCATCGCGCAGCCGCAGCACGACTTGATTGAGTTCGGGCGTCAGCTTTGTTCGGTCATTGGTCATTGGTCATTCATCATTTCCCGGTCACCATCCCATCCGTTGGGCCAGTGCGTTCGCGGACCGATGAAACAGAATCCAGCCGACGGATCGTTTCCGCGTCTCGATCTTGGCCTGACCACTCATGCCTGGGCTCAGCCGATTGTCGGTATTCTCCAAGTACACTTCGGCGATAAAGACCGTCGTCTGATCCCGCAACTCGGCTCGCGGATGCACTTTGACCAACTCGCCCGTCCAACTCTGTCCCGGAAACGATTCGAATCGCAGGTCGACCGGCATCCCTCGTCGCACATGGCTGACTTCGTCTTGCGGGACCGCGATTTCGGCAATCATCCGATCGAGCGGCGCAATCTCGAACAGTGTTTGACCGATCGAAAGCGGTGCGCCTTCCGTACGTCGGAGGTCGCCGCTGACGACAACTCCGTCCATCGGACATTGAATGCTCAGGTGCTGAAGCCGGTGGTTGATCGTCTCGATTTTCGTTTCGAGTTGAGCCACCTCGAGAGCCGCCAGTTGAGCGGCCGCGGCTTCGCGTGTGGCCAAGGCGGCGACACGCTTTTTCTTCGACGCTCCTACCTCCGCTTCGAGGCCGGCCAGTTCGAGTTGCAACTCGCGCTCGTCCATCGCCGCCAACACTTGCCCCTTTTTGACAATGCTCCCCGGTTCGACGAATGTCCTGTCGAGCGTTCCGTCGAATGGCGTGGCGACATAGCGGCGGGTGACCGGTTCGACCGTAAAGTCACACTTGACTTTGAACGGAGTCGGGAAGAGCAGGAGGGAACCAACAAGGACAACCGTCGCGAGGACCACGCGCGATCGGAGCTGACCGATTCGCGTCTGCCACGCCGCCCGCAGCTTTTTCCATCTCCCGCCGCTCGTGTTTCGTAACAGATCGAGAGAGCTGGCGATTGGTATCTGGCACATTTCCAATGCCGTCGTCCGCAGCAGTTGCGAGTGCCAACTGCTGTCGCCGCACAACAAAACAGCTCCCACCGGCTCGCCCTTCTTATTCCGCAACGGCAGCCCGATCACGGCATCGGTCGATGCCAGACGTGTCAGCCGCCGAAAGATCGGCGCGCTGTCTGGGCTCGCCGATGTCCAGGAGGCAAACTCCTGCTGTGCGAGTGTCTCGTCGAGTGCGGCTTCGAAAGCGCGCATTAACTCGGAGCGTTGATCGAGGTTCGCCGCATCCGAGACGGCCGATACCTTGACGTGGCCCTGCGAGTTTGACAGCCCCAGCACAACTCGCGTCGCACCGCTCCAATTTGCCAGGCGACTGCACAACTGTTGTACCGCCGACTCGAAATCGCTCGCCGCCTGTGCGTCGGCCAACAGAACCAATAGTCCCTGCGCGTTGGGCGCGTTGACGGTCGGCGCAGCAGCCGGCCGATCCAATCGCTGATGAAGCGGCTGGGGCGATGTAGCAACTCGACGTGGAACGACTCTTTCCATGAGAACACGGCCTGGCCAATCGTCAATCGGCAATCGAAAATCAACAATTCTATTTCACTTCCACGGTGCAACGCTCACCGCTGCGGTACTTCCCTTCGTGGTTGTCGATGCGAATTCGCACGGGAACGGTCCCGCTTTCCGCGTCGGTCAGTTCCGAGACAAGCTCCACGACGCCTACTGCCGAGATCTTGGAATCGGTGAAGGCAATCGTCACTTGCGAACCGACACGCACTTTCGTCGACTGATCGCGATTCATCAGGAAGGTCGCGCGAAGCGGGTTGAGTTGGACGAGCGTGACGACTTCCGGATCAACCGGCGAGACGTATTCGCCGGGGTTCTTCGTCAGCACCGTCACGACTCCGTTGACGGGAGCTGTCACGGTGCGGCGTTCGAGTTGGACGGCGATCTTTTTGTACTCCAACCTTCGCAGCGCCAATTCCTCTTCGATGGCCAGCAACCTGCCTTGAGCGACCTCGACGTCGGCGCGAGCGCGATCGACTTCCTGTTGATACGCTTGTCCTGCTTGCCGCAACTCCGAGAGCTTCCCGTAGCGGCTCTGATGCAATTCCAGCTCTGCACGCGTTGAGTTCACGCGTCCGGTGGCATCCATCTGCTGTTTGGCAATCTCCAGCAGCGTACGATGTACTTCGTCATCGAGGGATACCAACTGTTGGCCCGCGGCGACGGTCTCGCCTTCAAGCACGAAGACGCGTGAAACGATGCCCGACTCCGAGGAAGCGACGTGAATCGTTCGAAAGGGCTCCGTGAAACCTTCGACAGACTCGGCGAAACTGCTTGGCGCCACACCGCACATGACGAGCACGCAAGCGAAGCCCGTGAGCCAATTGATTGGGAGTTTCATGGTTCAATCCTTAACCGTGGTTAGGGTGAGAGCCCGTAGGTGGGAGCCCCACCGACCGGAACCGTTACGTGTTCGCTGGCGTTTGCGACGTGCATCGGTTGACCGAAATGCAACAGCGCTCCCGACGCACGCTGTAAACTGAAATGCGACATCGTGTAAGCCACCTGGGAGCGTACGAAAGACGACTCGGCTTCCATTTGGCGGTCTTGAGCATCGAGCAACTCCTCGAGCACGAAGCTAACCGTCCGCTCGTCACCGGGCAGCAATCGCCAACGGTCGTACAAATATTTGCGTTCTTCATCGGTGGCCAACATGGCTTCGTAGCGACCTTGCAGTTCCTGATAGGCGGCTTGGACATCGAAAACAGCGACTTCCACTTCCAAGGAAACGCGGGCCAAAACGGCGTTCAGCTCGTGCATGAGTTGCGCCACTTGAGCCTCACGCCGTCGAAACTCGGCTTGCGCCGCTCGATTTCCGAGTGGCACCTGAAAGACAATGCCCGCGCTATAGCTAGGCGCGCCGTCGGCGAATTGGCTGCCGATCGAATCCGATACGTCGTAGTTGCCGTCCAGCCCGGCGACGTAGGTTTCGAGGACCAAGTCGAGCGTCGGGAGCAACTCGTTTTTGGAGATGCCGAGACGAACCTGTGCCTCGCGGATCTCCTCCATGTGTTGGGCAACTTCGGGGCGATAGTGAAGTGCCGTCTGAAAAGCGTTGTGCAGATCGACGGTTCCCTGGGTTGTCGCGGGCGCTTCCGCGGGAGTCAGCTCGACCGCCGCCGTGTTTCGCCAGAACGGGTTGTTTATGAGCGTCACGATTCGCGACTGGGCAGATTTTGTCGCGAGCATCGCGCGTTGAACATTGGCCCGGCGAATGGCGACAGCCGCCCTGGCACGGGCGATCTGACTTCGGAGTGCGTCGATTTGTTCGCGATTTTGCAGCTCGGCCAGGATCTTGACGGCCTGGTCGTGGGCCACGGCCAACGCGCACTTTAGGCAACTTGGGGTAGCGCGGTAACTAGATATTGATTAAACAATTCG
>JAQBZB010000025.1 GCA_027622275.1 Planctomycetota bacterium
ACCACTCCAAGAAACACGAATCTCAAAAGACAAAGTCGTGGAGCCCAAGTCAGGAGTTCTGAGCCTGCGGTTCTCGCGAACTTCCAGAGAACCGCAGGCTATCGCGTGGCGGCTGATTTGCGCGGTGTATTGGGCAAGATAGCCGTAACTCTTTTTACAAACGTATGTTTTGAAGAATACTCACCGGTTCATGAATAATCCGGGCTACACTAATTTTTAACCTAGCCAAAGCACTACTTTGTTCGGCTGCTTTTATGAGTGAACCTTACGACGCGATCCTGCTTGTTTCCTTCGGCGGCCCCGAAGGTTCCGCGGACGTCACGCCCTTTCTGGAGAACGTGCTCCGCGGCAAGAATGTTCCCCGCGAGCGGATGCTGGAAGTCGCCGAGCACTACAAGCAGTTTGGCGGTGTTAGTCCGATCAATCAGCAGTGCCGCGAGTTGCTCGCCGCGCTCGCCGCCGAATTGACGCTGCACGGCCCCCAGCTGCCGATCTACTGGGGCAACCGCAATTGGCAGCCGCTGTTGGCCGACACGTTGCGGCAGATGAAAGACAATGGCGTCCGGCGTTCTCTGGCGTTCATGACGTCCGCGTTCAGTTCGTATTCCGGTTGCCGGCAATATCGCGAAGATGTCGCCCGCGCCCAGGCCGACGTTGGCGAAGACGCTCCCGAAGTCCACAAGCTTCGCGTCTTTTATAATCATCCAGGGTACATCGAGCCGATGCGCGAGCGCGTCCGATCGGCGCTCGACGAGATTCCCGCCGAACGTCACGCCACCACGCAGATCGTTTACACGGCGCACAGCATTCCGAACGCGATGGCTGCCGGCTGCGATTACGAGCAGCAACTCACCGAGTCCTGCCGCTTGGTCAGCGAAGTCTTTCCCGGCCAACGCTGGCGACTCGTGTACCAAAGCCGTAGCGGTCCGCCGACGCAATCGTGGCTCGAACCCGACGTCTGTGACTACTTAACAGAGTTGCACAAGTCCGGCGAAGCGACCGATGTCGTCGTGTCGCCAATCGGATTCATCTCCGACCACCTGGAAGTCCTCTTCGACCTCGACACACAAGCACAAAACCTGTGCGGGCAACTCGGCTTGAACATGATTCGTGCCGCCACGGTTGGAACTCATCCACGATTCATCCGCATGATTCGCGAACTGATTGACGAGCGAACCGGCGACACACCGAAGGCTTGTCTGGGCAAGTTCGGCCCAAACCACGATGACTGCCCCGAAGATTGTTGTTTGTCAGGCCGCCCGCCGCATCCGTAACACGGCGACGCGCGTCCGGAATGAGTCCCCGCTGAAAACCGAAAGGAGGAAACGGATGTCGAAGATCGATTGGAGCTATCATCGCCCTGGCTGAGTCACCTGCGGAAAGACGCAAGAGTTTCTTGCCCACGGCTGCGTCGAAGTGAAAGAAGAGCAAAACGCTAAGAAAGCCACGATCCAAGCGGTGGAGGCTTTGGCGTTGGCCCGAACTGTAAGCGACATCTACGCCGCCAAAGGCAAGAACGTCGTTCATATCAATATGAAGCGCGACAAGCCGGACGACGAGACGCTGACGAAGCTGATCGTCGGCCCAAGCGGCAATCTCAGAGCTCCAACATTACGCAAAGGAAAGACGTTGGTCGTCGGATTCCATCGGGAAACCTACGAGTCGATATTTAGCTGACCCACGATCCGCGTGAAGGAGTCGTTCATTGAAACTGTCGCTCTCGGTCCGCATTGCGGAAGCCGCATGCAAGACAAAGCTGAATGTCGACCTTTCGAAACTCCTGCGGCTGGCCGTCGAGAACGGCTACGAAGCGATATGTATGCGAGCCAGCGCGGGCGGAGTGCAGGCTCCGCTGGACGAACTCCGGCGAATCAGAGAGCAAGTGGAACAAGCCGGACTCGTCGTCTCGATGGTAACCGCGGATTTTGATGTGCCGTTGAACAACGAGAACGGCCCGAACAGCCTGCGCGACATCGGCCCGAGTCTGGACGTGGCATCGGCCTTGGGCTGCGACCTGATTCGCGTTTGTCTAAAGCGAGAAGCCGACATCGCGTTAGCCCGCGAGGCGGCGGATCGCGCTGCCGAGCGCGGCATTCGGCTGGCCCATCAATGTCACACCATGACCTTGTTCGAGCAGATCGATCGCTCGATCGAAGTCCTACAGCAGATAGACCGGAGAAACTTTGGGCTGATCTACGAGCCGGCGAATCTCATGCTGTGCGGCGAACCGTACGACGCGACCGCGCTGCGGCGGCTTCAGCCTTATCTGATGAACGCCTACGTGCAAAATCATCGGCTCGATCCGGCGGGACCGGAGGAACTCGAAACCTGGTGCCGCGGTGCGGTGCGTTTTCACCACCTGCCGCTGTGGGAAGACGGCGGCGTCGATTTCCGCGCCGCCGTCGATGGATTGAAGGCCGTAGGCTATGACGGGTACTTAACCGTGCATCAACACTTCGCCCACATCATGGGACCGGACGAAGCCGCGATCGAGAGCGGTCGTTACCTGCGCAGCTTGATCTCGGAGTAGTGGTGGCTTCCAGCCGCCACAAAGAAGCCGACGAAGGTGGCGGCTGGAAGCGACCACTACAGCAGGTGGGCACAGCCCACTCTACGGCTTCGGCCAGTCGAGATGTTTGTGCAGGAAGTCGTAGGTACCTTGGCCGTTGATCGTGTGGACGCCTTTGTACTGGCCGTAGAACCACTCGATCTCGGTGCGCTCGGGAATGAACAACTTGGCGGCGTACATGTGCCGGATCTTGGCATACTCATAGCCGACCCATTCGTCTTCGCCCACGCCGTCGAAATGTCCCCGCTCGACCATGAACGGCCGCGGGCAGATCAGGTAAGCCATCTCGGCATAGTTGAACGTGCTGCCGAGATCGAACTCGAAGATTTCATATTCACCGGTCCACACGTAGCTGAAGTTATGCCGCGTGCTGGCGTTCTTCAGCACCCACTCATTGAAATCCGCTGAGCAGATCGACAAGCAGTAATCCGTCACGAGCGCCGGAATCCGCATCGCCGACTTGCCGCCATAGCTCAGCCCATAGAACGCGATGCGATCGGGATCGACGTTCGGCTGGGTCTTCAGCCAGTTCACGATTTGTTGATGTTGTGGCACCATGACCGAGAACAGCGTCTTGCCGAGCGGGTTGGCTTTTCGTTGCAGCGTGCGGAAGCGGTCTTTGAAGATGTAGATGTTTTGCGGCGCGAACGTGATGAAGCCCCGCTCGCAAAGCTTGGCGGCGAAGTCGTGATACGCACCATGATCGCCCAGAAACACGTCCGTCGGCCGGCCTTCGAGCCCATGCTGGCAAACCACGACCGGCCGCTTCTCGCCTTCTTTCAAGTCCTTCGGAATCAGCAGCACGCCATAAGCGAACACGTCCGGGAACACATCGAGCATCACTTCGTAGCCGGTCCACTTTTCCGTTTCCCACGACTTGCGCGAGCGGGCGTTGAAAGGAAGCAAGTCGTGATCGAAGCTGCCGATGATTTCGTCGCGGAAGATGTCGCGATACGCTTCAGCACTTTTCTCGTATGCCTCAACGGACGAAGTATCGAGGTTCTTCATAAACTCCTTGCGGACGAACGGACTTTCGCGGAGCAGCCACTGGCTGTGCCGGTCGAGTTGTAGGAGTTGACGTTCTTGGCGACCAAACGCCGAAGTTGTGTTGAGAACCTCCGGCGGCTTGGTTGCCTCAAAGTGTGGATCCATTTTCACACCGAGTCCACCAAGCAAGTCCCTCGAAGCCAAAAAGCCACCAATAAATGGCGTCTCTTTCTCGGGGCCGGTCGCCGCAACACTAACCCAATTCTCAAAGGGTTTCGTGAGGCTAATGAGTCGCTCTAACTCGCGATAGAACTCATCCTGCGTGACCGGTCGCAGTTCGGCTGGCGCTCCGCTCTCAGCGGTGAGCACGAGCGAAGGATAGCTGCGTGTCTCCAGAACAAGTTTCCGCGGTGCAATCAAGCTGGCGACTTCCGCGTCGCCGAATTGGGCGAGCAGTCCGTACACGTTCCGATCGAGAGGCTGTTCCCAAATGTTGTCGCGGGGGCCGTAGTAGCCGCTGACGCCGCAGGCGTCGATCCGCGTGTCGAGCGCCGCGGCATACATCGCCAACATGCCGCCTTCACCATAGCCGATGACACCGATCTTTGGATCTTGGTCTCCCGCATCCTTCACAAACCAATCGACGCCCGCCAAGACCTTTTGCACTTCGTAGCCGATCAAGTGCCTGCCGAGTTCAAAGGCACTGCGGTATATGTATTCGCGGCTGGTAATCTTGTTGCCGCGAGTCTGACCCGGCGGCGCTCGCATTTCCTTTGCGCGGCTGATCAGAGTCGGCACGAGCACTCGGCAGCCGCTTTCCGCGAATCGCCTCGCGAATTGTGAAGTGGCCGGGAGGCCTTCCGCCAGCCCGCAAATCTGTTCGGGCGTCTGATCCGCGTCCGGGATGGCAATGATATCAGCAACGGGTTTGTTGCCCGTCGGTACGAGTAACAACCCTTCACCGTGAACATCTCCAAAGGCAGGCCAACGAACTGCGAACACATCGAAGCGTTCTCCTTTGCCGACTAACGCCGGTGCATCGGTCGTGGCGATCAGCTCCGGCGCGTCGAACGGGACGCGCGCGTCGCGAACTCCCAAAATGTGAGCCAAGCGTTTGCGGTTCGGCTCGATCGACGCGGCATAAGCTTCCGGCGACGAGAAGTCTCGCTTCCAGTGTTTCGCCCGCGCGTCAACCGACTGCTCGATTTCGCGCAGCAGGAAGCGGTCGATGCCATCGATCATCTCCGACGCGATGTCGCCTTCGAGCGTCAACGGCTTGGTGCCGGAATAGGTGTCCGGCGGCTGAGCGATCGCGGAACTGAGTGCTATGAAAACGAAGGCGACCAAGAAGGCGAGTGAGCGAAGCATGAGGGATGTTCTCCGGCATGAGGGTCGTAAGGCAGGGGCCAATGGCGACTCTCTTATATCCGATCGCGATTCGAAAGCCAAACGATTATGTAGACCGCACACTCCGTGTGCGGAAATCGGCACACGGAGTGTGCCGCCTACAATGTTGCGGTCGCAAGCCGCTAAGAATCCACGCTCACTTCCACCGCCGGATGCAGCCGGCTCTCGGCCCGCTCGACCAGCGTCTGGAACTCGGGCTTGTTGCCGTACAGCTCGATGATCCCCCGCCAGATCTTCTTGGCGTCCAGCTCTTTGCCTTGCGTCGAGAGTTTCTCCGCGTCTCGTAACCGTGATTCGATGAATTGAATCCGGTCGTTGTCGGAGCCCACGGCTTCGATCTCGGCGAGTTTGTGGCGGGCCAGGTTCACGAAAGCCAGCCGAGCCGCATCCTCGTCCCCGTCGACCAGGACGGCGACCATGCCGCGGTACTTTTCCAGCGCGGCAATGCGGTCGCCGAACTGCTCGAAGTCCCAAGCCTCCTTGTACAATCTTTCCGCCTCGGACTTCGGCTCGCGACCGTGCTTGACGTTGAACTCGAACTTCCGCTGCGCGCTCTGCATATCGAGCACCTTGAGGTGTTCTTCGGCGGTCTCCGCCAATTTGCCGTCGGGGTACATGCGCAGCAGCTTGTCGAGATAAGGCCGCGCGTTCTCTCGCTCGACGCCTTCCTTCGCTTCGATGATGGCAACGGCGCGACGGAGCAAACCGGCTTCACTCGGCGGCCACGCCAGCCAAGTCCCAATACCGCCGATCAACAGGAACAAACACAGAGCCAGGAACCAGGCGCGTTCGTAAAAAGGGGGCTGCTCACCGGACTTCTGTGACCTGCGAGTTGGACGTTGGGCCTGCTCAAGCAGCTCGCGCGCCGCATCCTTTTCGACTCGTGATTGCAGCGTGCTGAAGCCGCCCGCGGCATGGGCGATCGTCGAGGTCCCGGCGGCGACTTGGCGAGTTGTTTCGCAGAGCGCGAGCGAGACGGCCCCAGCTCCATAAGGCCGCTTGGCCGGATCCTTTTCAAGCAACTGTCCGATGATGGCCGAAAGCCACACGGGACACTCGAAGATGATGCCGTCCGCGCGAGGTGCTTCGTCCTCGCGATGCTGCCGGGCGATTGCTTCGACCGAGTCACCGGTGAAGGGAGGCCGGCCAACCAGCATCTCGAACATGATGCATCCCAGCGCGTACAGGTCCGTCTTGTGAGTCAGCTCCTGCTCGCCGGCCAGTTGCTCGGGCGCACGGTACGCGGCGCGTTCGATGGTCAATCGAGTCGATGAAGCGCACCACGGGTTCCGCAATCGATCGACGCGGAAGTTCGCGATTTTGACGGTCCCGTCTTCCCCGATCAGAATCTTGTCGGGATGCAGGTCCTGATGGACGACGCCCTGTTCGTGCGCACATTCGAGTCCCGCCGTGATCTGATACGCATAATCGATGACCGTCTCCCAGGCCAATCGATCGCGTCGCGCGAGCAACTCCTTCAATGTCTCGCCTTCGACGAACTCGTACGCGATACACCCCTGCATCTGTTCCAGGATGCCACCGTGGCAACCGACGATGTTCCAGTGCTTCAGCTTCGTGAGTTTGTCCATTTCCTGGACGAGAGCTTGCTTGGCGGCCGTGTTCTTGGCGACCAAGGGTGCGTCGAACAACTTGACCGCGACCATCCGGCTTTGAGCGACGTGAATGGCCCGATAGACGGCCCCGTTCGGATCCTCGCCGAGTCTTCCTTCAAGAGCGAACGGGCCAAAACGGGACATTTTCTTCACGAGGGGTGCCTCGATGACAATACCATCACGGAAACAACAACACGAACCCGGGAAGAGATCGACGAGCTGAATATGGCCTGAAGCTCGTTGGCCGACGTCTATTCTACGCTGCCGGACCTCAGGTAGCCAACACTACTACACGGATGCTGAATTGATTCCTTGGTCCCCCGCGGGCTCGTCCCGTGGGAACCGAAGATTAGCCGGTTAGTAGAAGGATCTTTGCGGACCACAGACCCCCACGAGCTTGTCTCGTGGGTGAATGAGATTCTGCGAGGCCATGTTGTTCGAGACCCTGTTGTTGGGCGGGAAGACGCGGTCGGTGAGTCTCATTCACCGAACTGGACAAGCCCGTTGGGGTCTTGGATTCGTGCACGTTCGCTTCTAACTCACGAATCTTTTGTTCCAACGAGACGAGCTCGTTGGGGACAAGAGTCCCTCCGCGACGCCCTTCGGACCTCCGCTACGGACTCCGCTTCTTACTCGGCTCCGACCAAACTGAGGGCGGGACGAAAGCCGAGGTTGAAGTAGCGGACCGACGGGACGTACCGATGGCGGAACGCCGACCGGCAGTACGCTGGCGTGAAGCTCCAACAGCCGCCTCGACGCACCCGATCCGAGGCCGAACTAGGACCAACGGGATCGGAACCACCTGGAAGTTTAGCGCCGTACCAGTCCGCGCACCACTCCCTGACATTACCGGACATATCGTGAATTCCCCACGCATTCGGCTTCTTCGTGCCAACCGGATGTGTCGAACCGCTGGAGTTCTTGTCATACCAAGCGTATTCGTCCAGCTGACTGTCCTGGTCCCCGAAGTGAAATCGCGTGGTCGAGCCGGCGCGGCAGGCGTATTCCCATTGCGCTTCGCTCGGCAATTGCAGCGTCCAACCGGCAGGAACGGAGTTCGAACTCGTTAACAGTGCTTGCAACTTCTTGCAAAAGGTCTCACATTCTTCATGGCTGACGTTGTAGACTGGGAAAACTGCGCCTTTGCCCCTCTCCGCCTCTGGACTGCTCCCCATCACGGCGGACCACAACTGCTGCGTGCATTCCGTTTCCGGGATCCAGAATCCGCTGAGCGTCACGGAGACTTGATCCTCGTCGCGTCCTTCTTCGTAACTTGGGGTGCCCATCAAGAATTCTCCGGGCGGACACCATCGCATGGGCAAATCGATCTCTTTCACCTTCAACAGCACACGCTCTCCTGCAGCTTGTCCGATGCCGTTGTCGTATAACGTCGCCAGCGTGATCTCGACGTGCTGCCGCGCGATCTCCACCGGATCGTCACCTTGACTCGCCCCAGCGGCACGGTTGTGCCCCGCTTGGTACGGCTATTGCCGAGCGACGAGTTGCACGATGGTTTGATCGACATTGCGGACGGGCTGCGAAGCGGGCCGCGCGCTTTCGACGTTGATGAGGCGTTCCCGTTCGTCTCGTTGGGTTTTCAATTGACTTTCAAGCTGCAAGCACAGACTGCTTTCGGTCTTGTCCCGCGCCGCGAGGGCGGCGGCGACCAGTTGCCGATGTTGAGCCAACTCGGTGTTGATCCGGTCGATCGTGGGGCTGTCTTCGTTGAAGTCCAGCAACGCTGTTTTCTTTTTGATTGCGACTTTCTCGTATCCGGCCAGGGCCTTGACGAGCAAGCGATGTGCGTCGGACCACTCGGTGGTATCGAGCGCATCGATTTCTTGTTGCAAGGTGGCGATCTCGGCCGCAGCACGAGCGACGTTCGGTCCCGCTCGCGTTTCCACTGCCGCTTGCAAGACAGCGACTTGCCGTTCGAGCGGCGTGATTTTTCGTTGCAAGGCATCTCGTTCTTGCGTGACGGTTTCATGTTCCGACTGGAGTTCCGCCAGTTCGGCGAGTTGCGGCGATTGGACTTGGACCGTTTGTTGAAGCCTTTTGAGTTCCGCAGAGCCGACCCGGTTCTTGGCAGCTAAGTCGTCGGCACGTGTCTGCTCTTTCACCAGTTGCTCGCGATCGTCCGCGCCTTGTTTGGTGACCTGCGCGATTTGGGATTCCAATTCGCGGATGCGGGTGTCGTGCTTGTCTCGTTCCGTCTCGACGGCGGCCAACTGGGATTGCAGTTTTTTCTTGTCCTCTTCGACCAATCGGACTGTCTCTTCGTTGACCTGGGTGCGCTGCAACCATTCCTCGGGCGTTTCCTGCGTTGGCAGCCAGGCCGAGAGCTGGTCGTGGGCCAGTCCGTACAGTCGGGTCGCATCGGACCATTGGCCTTCGTCCCACGCGGCACGCGCTTCCACGCCGATTTGAGCCAACGGAGCGTAGCCCGGTTCCTTTCGCAAACGCTGGGCGACACCGCGTTGTAATCGTTCAAGAGCGGCTTGGGCGGCGAGTGCTTGACCCGCGTGCGTGTTGTCCGCGATGAGTTCGGCGAGATCGCGCTGCAAGCTGTCCAGCGCTGATTTCGCCTGTTCGACATTGCCGGTCGTCAGATCGTTACCGATGGCGGTGTAGCGGGCGTCGAGTTCGGCCTTGCGGCGGGCGATGAGATCGGAGGCGACCCACGGAATCTCGTTGAGCGGGATGGCGAGCGCCTCGCGCTGCGGTTGAGCTTGTTCTAATCCCGCGCTGACGGCGATGGCGCGACGATACAGCCGCGTCGCTTCGGCCCGTGAAGCAGCGGCGGCTGCGTCGTGGCTGCGTTGCAGTTCGTGCGATTGCTGATCGTGAGACTGCGCTTCGGACAGCAGATTGCGAACGGCATCGTATTCGGCATTGAGTTGTTCCGCTTGGCGTTGCAATTCGGCATACTCGCGCAGTCCAGCGGCGTGCAGCAAGTCGAGATATAACCACCAACCGACCGCCGCGAAGGAACACAAGCAGCCGACCAGGAGCAGCAGTTGAGTGCGGCGGAGGCGTCGCTGCGGGCGAACGACTCGCCAATCATGCAGCGCGTCGCGGAAAGCCGCCGGCGTTGTGAAACGTCTCGATTCGTCTTGCAGTCCGCGCAGAACGACGTTCGCCAACGCTCGTGGAATGTCCTTCTCGCGAAGGCGGTTTCGGCACCGCTGCAAATGCTCCGGGTCGCCGGAACGAACGCTGTTCTCGGGCGGCACGTCGTCCGTCAGCACGTGCAACGCGACCATCGCACAGTTGTAAACTTTGTCCTTGACGTCGGCTCGTTTCGCTCCCTGCTGGACTTCCGGCGGCGAGTAGGTGGGATTGCCGTGAGCGGCGATCGTCGTGTTGCCTCGCTTGACGATTTCGCCCGCCAAGCCGAAGTCGATCAGCCGGACGTCCCCTTTGTCGTCGACCAACGTATTGGCCACCGAGATATCGCGATGGATCAGGTTGTTATCGTGGTTCAGGCGATGAATGCCGCCAGCCAGTTGCTCCAACAAGGTCACTCGCGACTCCAGCGGCGTTTTATTCGCATCAACGAAATCGTTGATCTCGGTTCCCCGCACGTACTCGACAATCAGAAACGGTTGCAGGCCGTCGAAGTGCCTGGCATCCAGGCAGACCGGCACGAAGTCACGCGGAAAATTTGCGCTCTCCATCGTCTTCCGCTCGGTCTCCCAACTCGCGAAGCACGGCTGCGAATCGTCGCGAAACACCTTGATCGCCACCGGGCGATTGCCGTCGGTTCGCACCCCGTAATGGACCGCCGCATAGCCACCTTCGCCCAACAAGGAGGAATGCTTGCCCGGCGGGTTCGTGATCCGATAGCCAAGGTTTTCGATGGCTTGCCGCGTCGCGGGCTGGATCGCTTCGTCTTCGTGCGCGGTTCCCACGAGGTCATGCACGCGGAAGGGAGGTTTTGGCGGCGATTGTGGTTCTTTGGCATTCATGGTTTGGCCGTGCAATTCCGAAAGTAGGGTCCGCTGTGCGGACCAGTCGGCAACATCTTGTGGGCCGCACAGCGGACCCTACATGGAAAGCAGCTTTCGCAGTTCGGCGAGCGCGGTATTGTGCCGCCGATGGAACGTAGCGGGCGAAATGTCCAGGTGGGATTGAATCTCCTCGTTCTCCAGTCCATCAATGTACCTGCCTCGCAACACCGCCGCCCATTGCCGCTCTTGCTCGCCACCGTTGGTGTCCCAGCGATCGAATTGCTCCAATGCCGCATCGAAGTCGATGTCCGGGCAATCGTGCTTGAAGTAGACCTCGAAGTCGCGGAACAGATACTCCATTTCCTGGGCGGCGTTCGCACGACTTTTGCGGCGGCGACTGTGGCCGATCAGCAGATTCAAGAGCGCCCGTGAGACGTAATTCTTCAGTTCGCGAGTGGAATACAGGGCGACAAGTTGCGGTTGCTTGGCCTGCTTGTCGCGGGCTTTCTCCATGACACGGACAAAAAAGTCGTTCAGCATGTCCGTGAACTGCTTACTCGCCCGCCGCCCATCCATGTCGGCTCCATGTTTCTTGACAAGCATGGGCCGCAAGTTGTCGTACAGGTGCTGGTAAACAAGACTCAGGCATTCCTGATCGTGGGCGGGATTCACGCCCTGGGCCAGCAATTCGGTCAGTCGATCTTCGTCGCGTTGCCGAGCAGAGATCGGCGGGGAAGTGGCAGACATCGGAACCTCCTTCGGCAGACCGGTGTAAATCGACCAGAAGCGTGACGGATAGTGTAACATCCTGTACCGTGCAACTGCACCACTTTGGACGGCGGGGACTTGTCACCGCTCTGGCATTTTGTGCGAAGCACTTTGGTTTCGTCGGCGCTGCAACCGTTGTGGCGGTTGCGAGACTAGCTTCGGATCGGAAAATACTAAAGCGGCGACAAGTCGCCGCACTCCATAGAAAGGACTTAGTTGATCGCCGTCTCAGGTAGCGCGGCGACGACCTCTTGAGCATCTTCGACCTGCGGTTCGGCATCCTTCTCGGCTTGTGCCGCCGGTGGTTGCTGGGCTTCAAACGAGTCGTGATACGACTTGAGTTCTTCCAGTCGATTCCAACTTCGAGAGATCTGATTGCGCGGTTGCCGGTCGTTGACGGAAGCGGTATCGCGGCGAGCTTCGTTGCGGGCTTCGATCTGTTCGACATTTGCTTTTAGCCGCTCGACGTCCTGGCCGATCGAGGCACCGGACGTCTGCTGATTGGCCGTGACGGAGGTGAGCATATCGAGCGTGGACGATTCGATTTGTGCCTGCTCGCGACGGCTCTTGAGGATGGCGACTTCCTGTTCGGTCGTTTCCAGGCCGTGGCGCATCTCGGCAATCGCTTGTTCTCCGTCATGGAGGCTCTTCTCCAGCCGTGCCAGACCATCACGTTTGACTTGAAGCTGACGAGTCTCGCGGTCTTGCTGGGTCATCAGATCGTCAATCTCGCCGTCGAAGTCCGGCATCGTGAAGTCGGTGCTGGCGAATCGCACGGCGGTCTGTTGGCCATCAATGGCCGCTTTCAGCAGCGGATACGCCTCGGCCAGCAACCGCTGCCTCCGCGCGACACTCGCGGTCAGCTTGGCCACTTCGTCGCGCAGTTGATCGATTTGGTTTCGCGAGAGATTCAGTTGCACCTGGCGGTCGATCAACTCCTGGCGGGCATGACGCAACTCGTGGTCCATTTTGCGGTCGTGGATCTCGACCGGGAATTGATTCTCGACACGATCGACGGTCGTGTCGGCGGTAGCACGCACGAGCCCGCTTAACTCACCCAGGTGACGGCCCGCGACGATAAAGGTGCCGATGGCGCACAGGCCCAGCGTTCCGGCGGCAATTGCGATCTTGCGTAACATGTTTGAGACTCCTGAGTTGAAGGTAGTTGGAGCGGTCGGAATTCGTGTCCGGCCGTGGGACAAACCGATTCCGTTTTAGATACAACGAACGAGGAGCGGTCGGATTCTCACTTCGACGCAAAAAGATTTGTTTGGAAAGATGCCGTGGGGGTTCAAACGCGGCTTGGTCGTCACAAACACGTTGAAAACCAGAAGCGAGGCAAACTCGTCTAATCACCCGGCTGATGATGCGCAGCTACAATTGCGAGTACAGGGTTTAGCGTGCCGAATCAAGGAGTTACGACGATGAAACGTCTTGCAGCACTGGTGGCTGGCTTTGCGATCGCGCTGGCGACAGGCCTCGACGCGAACGAAATCGGCTATATCGAGGATTTTGCACTCGCCAAAGATCGCACCGAGGCCTTGAAGCGGCTGATACCGGGTTCGGAGGAATACTACTACTACAACTGCCTCCACCTGCAGAACACGGAAAAGTTCGATCAGGTCGAGGAGCTGCTGGCGGCTTGGATCAAGCGATACAACTACACGCCACTGGTCCGTCAGATTCAGAATCGCCAGGCGTTGCTCACTTACGAACGAAATCCCGAGCAGTCGCTGGAGTTCATTCGTCGGCAACTGGGGATCGAGTTCAATCACCAACGCGAAACGCTCGGCGAGAAACCGAACTTGCCGACGCAGCTCGACCAGAATCTCATCAGCCGCGAGCGCCTGACGCAGATCGCCAAGCAGAACCACAAAGATCTGAGCGGCTTCACCGATGCGGCGCTCGATTGGCTCGTGGCGACCGAGCTTGATCCGGATCGTCGTCGACATTTGCTGCAGCGGTTGCAGCGGCCCGATTATCCGAATCTCGCCAAGCTCGTTGTCGACGACTTGAATCATCAATACAGCCAGCCGTTTGGTTCGATGACGATCCATCAGCAGTTGCTGACCGAGTAATTGGACGAATGCTTGCGGTTGAAGCCGGATCTGCTCAATCAAGTCAACTTCGTCAACGCGTATCTCGCGAAGCTGCGTCCTAGCGCGGATGTCGACTGGCAATATGAGACGGACGAATACGACGCATATCTCGATCGGTTGTGGCGATTCGTGTCGCGGCTGGCTCCCGTTCACAACTCGCTGAAGACGCACGTGCTGTTTCATCGGCTGACGCTTGATCGTGCGCGTGGCGTGTACGACAAAGACCGCTTCATGGCGTACATCCGTCTGCCGCGGAACGTCGCTTACATCGAGCCGAAGTTTCTGCAGCAGGACGAGAACCGGCGCTATGCCGCCGATCTGAATGCCAACTACGAAGCCTTCACGCTGCTGCCGCCGGTGCGCGACGACGAGCCGCTGGTGCGCAGCTACTTGCATCACTTCTTCGTCGATGAGATCGTGACGACTCCCTACGAGCCGTTTATCCTCGACAGCTATCTGCGGCATAATCTGGCCGAGACGAAGATCGTCAACGGCCTTGGCGAGCCGGAGCAATGGTACTCGCTGTTGCCGCCGGATCGTTACCAGGCGTTGAAGGACCGGATCGATCTGGACTTCGCGCCGACCAATCCCAAATTCTTCGCGGCGGACGATCCGGTCAGTCTCGACTTGCACGTCAAGAATGTCGGCACGCTGATCGTGCGCGTGTTCGAGATCAACACGAAGAATCTCTATCGCGAACACAACCGCGAGGTGAACGCGGACATCAACCTCGATGGCATGGTCGCGAACAACGAACAAACGTTCGAGTACCCCGAACCGCCGCTGCGCCGCGTCCGTCGGCATTTTGAATTTGCCGCGTTGACGAAGCCCGGCGTTTACGTCGTTGACTTTATCGGCAACGGCATGAACAGCCGCGTCGTCGTGCGCAAGGGGCAGCTTCGCCACTTGGTCCAGACATCGAGCGCGGGCCAGGTCTTTACCGTGTTGGACGAGAAGAACGAGCGGGTGACGCGCGCGTCGATCTGGCTGACGGGTCACGAATACTTGCCGCAAGAAGACGGCCGCATTCTGGTCCCGTTTACGACGCAGCCCGGTCGGCAAGCCATCATCCTCTCGCGCGGCGATCTCTCGTCGCTGGCCTTCTTCCAACATCAGGCCGAGCAGTATCAGCTCGCCGCCGGCATCTACGTCGATCGCGAATCGTTGCTCAAGCGGACGGTGGTGCCGGTCGTTGTCCGCTCGGGACTGATTCTGAACGGCAGTCCTGTTGGCATCGCCGATTTGGAGGATATTCGCTTGACGATCGCGTCGGTCGACCATGATGGCGTCGCGTCGACGAAAGAAGTGAAGGACTTCGAGCTGTTCGAAGATCGCGAATCGATTTACGAATTCCAAGTCCCGCCACGGCTCGCGCAATTGACCTTCACGCTCCAGGCCAAGATCCAAAGCTTGAGCCAAGGCAAGAAGCTCGATCTGCAAGGCGCGGAGTCGTTTCAGCTGAATGGGATCGACAAGAGCGAGAAGGTCGCCGACTTGCACTTCGCCAAGATCAACGACACGTACGTCATCGAATCGCGAGGCAAGTCCGGGGAAGCTCGGCCCGATCGCCCCATCGTCCTGTCTTTGCAGCATCGCGACTTCAGCTTCCCGATGATCGCGACCGTCCAGACGGACCGCGATGGACGCGTCGTCCTCGGCCCGCTCGAAGGCATCGCGTCGGTCACGGCGACCGATCCGGAAGGAACCGCGCACACTTGGCCGTTGTCCCGCGACCAGTATTCCTATCACCAGTCAATTCACGCAACCGTCGGCGAGACGATCGAGATTCCCTACATGGGATCGAACGACAAGCCGGCGCGCGAAGAACTGTCGCTGCTAGAACTTCGCGGTGAGACCTATGTGGCGGATCGCTTCAACGCGATTCGCATCAAAGACGGCATGCTTCAACTGCGCGGTTTGCCGCGCGGCGATTACGACCTGCTGCTGAAAGATCGCACCCATCGGATGCGCATCCGAGTGGCGGACGGCAAGAGCGGCGAAGGCTATGCGTTGGGCAGTTCGCGGCACCTCGAATCGCGAGGCGCGAAGCCGCTGCAAATCGCGAAAGTCGAGACTGACGACAAGCAGTTGCGGATTTCGGTGAACAACAGCACGAAGTTCGCCCGCGTTCACATCTTCGCCACACGCTACCGGCCCGCCTTTTCGGCGTTTGGAAAACTGGCAGGCGTCGGCGATCCGGAGCCGTATCAAGTTGATCCAGGCCGAATGACTGCGCTGTATGTCGCGGGCAGAAGCATCGGGGACGAGTATCAATACATCATCGACCGCCGCTATGCGAAGAAGTACCCCGGCGTGCTCGTCGAGCGGCCGAGCGTGCTGCTGAATCCGTGGGCCGTACGCAGCACCGAATCGGGGCGGCAAGACGCTCAAGCCGGCGATGATTTCGCGCCCGCTGCGGAACCTGAACCGGCGATGGCCGAGCACGCTGCAAATCTAGGGCTAGTCGTCGCATCCGATGGCGACTTCGCCAATCTCGACTTCCTCAGCGAGGCTTCGGTTGTCCTCGCGAACTTGCAGCCGGACGAGAAGGGAGTCGTGACGATCCCGCTCGACAAACTCGGCGCGCATCAGGACTTACACATTGTCGCCGTCGATCCGCAAAGCACTGCCTATCGCAACGTGTCACTCGACGAAAAACCGATGAAGCTGTTCGATTTGCGGTTGCTCGCCGGGCTGGATACGAAGCGGCACTTCACGCAGCAAAAGCAAGTGAGTGTCGTCGACCAAGGCGGACAATTCGTCCTGCCCGATATCGCGACGTCGCGATTCGAGGCTTACGACACGCTCGCGCGAGTCTATTCGCTGTACGCCACGTTGAGCGGCGATGCGAAGCTGGCAGAGTTCAGCTTCATCCTCACTTGGCCGACGCTGGACGCCGCCCAGAAGCAAGCGTTGTATTCCAAGTACGCCTGTCACGAACTGAACTTCTTCCTGCTGAAGAAAGACCGCAAGTTCTTCGACGACGTGGTACGGCCCTATCTGGCGAACAAACGCGACAAGACGCTGTTCGATGACTGGTTGCTGCAATACGACATGCAGGAGTATCTGCGGGCGTGGAACTACGCGCGGCTGAATGTCGCCGAGCGGATCTTGCTGTCGCAACGCATCGCCAACGACCGTCAACACACCACGCGCGACGTGCTCGACCAGTTCTCGCTGCTCACGCCGGATCGGGATCGGCTGAACTTGCTGTTCTTGACGGCGGTCAAAGGTCGGGCGCTGGAAGCCGGACATGATTGGGCTTTTGATGCGGCCAAGGAAGCTCAGCTCGCGCTCGAGATCCAGGTGGATAACAACGACATCGAAGTGGAAAGAATGGGCGGCATCGCTGGAATTGCTTATGGCGGCGCAGTCGCGGCGTCGGGGCCGGCGGCGGATGCCTCTGGTCTCCGCTCCGAATTAGCACCCCTTGAGGAGGATCGGAAAAGCCTCGCTGCTGGAAGAGGACTCAATCGCCGCGCCGCATTGGGCCTCTCGGAATCGTGGGAGGACGACAAGGAGGCCGATAAGCAGTCAATGTTTTTTAGAAAGCAACTTGGCCGCCAGGAACTGAGTGTCCGATCCCTGTATCAGACGCTCGACAAGACGCAGGAGTGGGCCGAGAACAACTACTATCATTTGCCGATCGAGCAGCAGCTGGCCGGGCTCGTCACGGTCAACGCCTTTTGGCGCGACTACGCCGAACACGATCCGGCGCAGCCGTTCCGCTCGATCCACTTCGCCGAGGCGTCGCAGAACTTCACCGAGATGATGCTCGCGCTGTCGCTGTTGGATCTGCCGTTCGAAGCGGCCGAACATGCGACCGAATTCGCCGACGGCAAGATGACGCTCACGGCCGGCAGCCCGCTGATCGTCTTCCACGAAGAGATCCGCGAAACCGGCGACGTCGTCGAGCAGACGCCGATCCTAGTCAGCCAAAACTTCTTCCGTTACGACGACCGCTATCGGATGGAGAACAACGAGCGGTTGGACAAGTTCGTGACCGACGAGTTCCTGGTTCACACGGTCTACGGCTGCCAGGTCGTGTTGACGAATCCGACGTCGTCGCCGCAAAAGCTCGATGTGCTGCTGCAAGTTCCGCTCGGCGCGATTCCCGTGCTGAACGGCCAAGAGACGCGCAGCGTGCAGCTGGATCTTCAGCCTTACAACACGCAGACGATCGAGTACGACTTCTACTTCCCGGCGGCCGGCCGCTATCCGCATTATCCGGTTCACGTCGCCAAAAACGAAAAGCTGTTGGCACACGCGGAAGCGACGATGCTGACGGTTGTCGAGAAGCTCAGCCGCATCGACCGCGAGTCGTGGCCATACCTGTCGCAATACGGTTCCGCCGAGGATGTCTTGGATTACCTGCGGCAGAACAATCTGCATCGCACCGACTTGGACAAGATCGCGTTCCGGATGGGGAACAAGGCGTTCTTCCTGCAAGTCATCGACTTGCTCGAACGCCGCCACGCCTACAACCACACGCTGTGGTCGTACGGCATCAAGCATAACGCGGTGCCCGCCGTCAACCAGTATCTGCAACATGCCGACGGCTTCGTCCAGCTGTGCGGGGCCGCGATTGACAGTCCGCTGCTGCGGATCGATCCCATCGCGCGGCATGCGTATCAGCATCTGGATTACCAGCCCTTGGTCAACGCGCGGGCTCATCAACTCGGCCGGCAGCGGCAGATTCTCAATGCGCGTATGCACCAACAGTATCACCAGTTGCTGACCATCCTCAGTTGCCGCCGCGATCTCGACCAAGACGAGCTGATGGCGGTTACCTATTACTTGCTGCTGCAGGATCGGGTCGCCGAGACGATGGACTTCTTCAGCCGCGTGAATGGTGCCGACCTCGAAACGTCGCTGCAATACGATTACTTCGCCGCGTACCTGAACCTGTATCGAGCCGAGACCGACGCCGCACGAAAGATCACGTCGCGCTATGCCGACTATCCCGTCGACCGCTGGCGAAACGCGTTCGTCTCGATCGATCGCCAGCTGGACGAGATCAGCAGCGGCGAAGTCGAAGTGGTCGATCCCGACAGTCGCGACCAACGGCAGGCCGAACTGGCCGCGACGGCACCTTCGTTCGATCTGAAAGTCGAGGCGAAGAAAGTGCAACTGGACTACCAGAACCTCGAGCGGGTGCTCGTCAACTACTACTTGATGGACATCGAGCTGCTGTTCAGCCGCAATCCGTTCGTGCAGCATTCATCCGGCCAATTCTCGCAGATCCGGCCGAACCTGACGGATACGATCGAGTTGCCCAAGGGCGGCAAGAAGTTCGAGATCGCGTTGCCGGACGAGCTGTTGAATCGCAACGTCCTGGTTGAAATTGTCGGCGCTGGACAAACGAAGTCGCAGGCGTATTACTCGAACTCGCTGTCCGTGCAGTTGATCGAAAACTACGGCCAATTGCGAGTCGCGGCGGAAGACACTGGCAAGCCGTTGGCAACCGTTTACGTGAAAGCTTACGCCCGCATGAAGGACGGCTCGGTCCGTTTCTTCAAGGACGGCTACACCGACTTGCGAGGCCGCTTCGATTACTCGTCGCTGAACACCAACGAACTCGATCACGTCGAGCGGTTCGCCTTGCTGATCCTGAGCGACGATCACGGAGCCGTCGTGCGCGAGGCGGCTCCGCCGAAGCGGTAGTCGAGGATGGAACAGAAGGTAACGAAGGAACTCAGGCGGAGATTCCCGAACACTTGCGTGGCAACACCGCCTGTACGCACCTGCCCCGTTTAGGTCTACAGGGGTCGGGAGTGGCGTGTTCAGTCTGTGCGATGCAACTTGAAAGTGGTGTTTTCTCGGCGGCTTGAATTTGTTCCACTGGTGTCGGGCATCACGCTTCGAATCAGGGAGGGAATGAAGTCATGGAACGAGTTGAGTTTCGAAGTCCACTGCGGAAACTGGTTGCGTTCTTCGAAAGTACCGATGAGTCCGGCGAACAACGATGCCGCGGAAGCATCTGCGCCCGTAACCCCAGAGACACGGGGCCGAGGGAAGGGGGTCAGCAAGGAGGAATATCGATCAGTCTAACCTCGACCGGACACTGAGGCCGGAACGTCGAAGGTCACGCGGACTGCTCGGTGTGCGTGAGGCAGCTCAAGCGAGCCGTGAGTTCAAGTTCACCGCCCTGCTACATCACATCAACGTCGAACTGCTGACTTCGAGCTTTTACGAGTTCAAGAAGACGGCAGCCGTCGGCGTCGACCGAGTGACATGGCATGAATACGAGCAAGGCCTGGAAGATCGCCGACCAACGCTGCGCGTCGGATGACTTTGTGATCGGATTTGAGCATGAGGCAGACGCCCGCGCCTGCTTGGAGGATCTCGCTGAGAGACTCCAAAAGTTCGGCTTGAATCTTCATCTTCAACGTCGCAGCCAGCGTGGAAAGTCTTGCTGGAATTGGAGTCGGATGGGCCGCTTGGTGCAGAAGTACCTTCCCCGTCCGCGTTTGACCCACCCACGTCCAAACATCCGGCACCACGCCCGACTCAGAGCAGGAGCCGTATGAGGGAATAGTCCACGTCCGGATCTGTGCGGGGGGCCGCCGGCAACGGCGGTCCCTACCGCGATCGCCCAGCGGCTGATAATCCGGGTTAGGGCAGCGCCGCGAACTTAACTCGCCATGCTGGCGGCCCGAGATCCGGGTAGAGCAACTCGAATTGATCGTACGCGATGCGAGCTTGGGCGGCGTCGAACTGAAACAGGCACGCAAGTTGATAGTACTTGGCTTCGAACCATTCGTCGGAACCCTTCGGAACGCCCCGCACCAATGTTCTCCAATGGACGATCGCGGCGGCATAGTCCTTGGCGGCAAAACTCGCCAATCCCGCTCGTCGCAGATAACTCTTGCTCGGCGGGCCGTTACTCGCTTTCAGCAGACTCTCCAGACGCTGCGCTGCGACGTCGTGTTGCCCTAAACGAGCCGCATAGTCAGCGAGCTTGGAGTTCGCGACCTGCGCGTTCTTGCTCGCTCGAATCGCCTCCGGCGAATCGCCAAGCAATTCGACCAGCCGCTGGTACAACGCAAATGCTTCTCGCACGTCTTCGCTGGTCGCTGCGGCGGATAACGCCGCGATCTTCTTGTCCATTGTGCGAGCCATCACGATGATCGCGGCCGTCTCGTATCGCGAGCCGGTCGCATTCTTGACAAGCCACCCCGCGTGCAGACGCTCTTGCAATGAATCGCCTCGTTTGTGCGTCAACTGCATGGCATGAAAATAGTGCTCGGCGACGACCGAATCGGACTTGAGTATCGACGCCACCAGCGGACTCGCCTGACCGAGATACTTCGCCGCGGTCTCTGCCTGTGATCCGTCCCCGCTCAGCGCGACACCGATCGCTTGATTCAGCGCCCTCACGAGCCGGCTCTTGTCGGGCTCCGAACCCGTCAACGTGAGATAGGTATCCGTCGCGTCGAACAGCCGTTTCGCAAGTGCAGCTTTCTCGTCCGCCGCCGCCTTGGCCCACTGCTGATACAAGAGCGTCGTGATTTTATAGCGGGCGGACAGGTAATCGGGCGAGTCGGCGGGAACGTTTTGCAAACTGAGAAGCGTTTCGACCGGCGAGCTGCTTTGCCGCAGCTTGCCGATGTAGTAATCCGCCCGCTTGGCGTATTCGTGTTCGGGGAACTCGCGTTTGATCATGTTCAGCATCGCGATCGCCGCATCTTTGAAACGCGGCGCGGACTTGCTGACGGCTTGGAACGAGACAAACCCCATCCAAGCGGAATCGATCGCGCGATCATCCCGCGCGGCAATCATTCGTTCGGCAGCGAGTTGAAACTCGCGGCCGGCGTCTTCGAAGTTTCCTTGTCGATACTGACACCACGCCAGCTGACTCCGGCATTGGCCCGCCGCTCCCAGGTCATCATTTGCCGCCGGCTCGCGCAGCGCCTGCGTCAGGCTTGCGGCCGCGGCAGCATAGTCTTCCTGCTTCTTTGTTTGTTCGGCTTGTTCGAACAGCTGCTGCCCTTGCAGCCAACGCAAGTAGAACCCGGCGTTGTCGTTCAGTTCGATCTTGTACTTCGCCATCAATTGCTTCGCCGTGCCACGTTGGCCAATCTTGATCAAACCTCCCAGCCCCAGCACGCCAAGAGGTCGAACCCGCGGGTTCGTGACGGCACTTCCCGTAAAAGCCGCTTGAATCAGACTAACGCAGAAACTGACTTGGCCCTGTGTCGCCGCTCCCTGAAAGGCTGCGATCTGTTTCTCGGCAAACGCGGTCGCATCGGCGTAACGCTCGACGTTGAGCAGCGATTGCAGCCGCCAGTATCCGACCTGATCTCGCAACTGCGGCGGCACGGAAGCGTGATTGAGCAACTCGAAGCAATGGTCGCTCTGCTCCGTGTGATTCAACGCGGCTTCGGTCAGCGCCAAGCCAATTAAGGTTCGTGACCGCCAAATCGATTCCAAGCCAAGTTCCGCCGCGTCGAGATCCTCGTAAGAATCGCCAAGTCCGAGCAACTGGCGAAAAATCTTCAGCGCCATCTCGTAGTCGGCGGCGGCGTTCTTCGTCAGCCCGCGATAGTAGCTCGACCACGCCGCGAAGTAAGAGGCACGCCCGACAATGGCTTGCAGCCGCGTGAGTTCTTTCTCTTTCTGAGTGAGTTGTTCCCCCTCTTCCAGCTTGTTGATCTCTTCCAGCAGCGTGTCGTGCTTGGAATTCAGCTCGGTCTGGAGCCGATTCAATTCGGGAGCGATGTGATCGAGCAGAACCTGAGCGCCGCTGCGGCTGGATTCGTCGCTGCGGTCGGCAATCCATTTCCCGACCAACCCCTCGGCGCGATAGTAATCGGCTTGCAGTAGCATGACTTCAAGCAGCGACGTCTTGGCGGCGGGCACTCGTTCCAGCAACGCGTTGATCTTCCGGACCACCGCTTCGTACTTGCCAGCCTCGTCGGAGAAGGCGAGCAATTGTCCCGCGTAGAGATCGGCAAGACGCTGCGCAAGTTTCAGTCGCACGGCGTCATCGGTTTCGTGGACAAGCACTTGCTCGATATGAACCGTCTGAAGTTCGATCAATCCGAGGCGTGTCAGGAGGCTTTCCAGCCGGTCGTCTTCGGGAGCCGCGAGCGCGCCGACCGGAGCCGACACGATCGCCATGACACACATCGCCAGCAGGCAGCCGCGAGTTGCTGTTGCCACAGCGTGTGGCTGGGGTCGAATCGGATTGTCAGTCGATCGGAACATAAGACACCGAAACAAAGTCCGCATCCTTACAAGCTTGAATCGCCGTTGCCGCCATCTCGAAGGGCGCACCGTCACTGACCCGCACGAATGCCCCATCCAGTTTGTTTGGGAAGCCGCGCAACACATCCGTCAATCCAGCTCCCGTCGTCAGCTCGCGCGAACCAACACGATACACAAAGCCGGAACCGCCGGGAACGATCTCGACTACCGCCGGTTCCAAGTCGCTCGCTTGGGCGGCTGACTTCTCGTTCACCTTGATCGCGGAATCGAGATCGCGTTCCGTCTTCACGAAGCTGGCAGTCGTCATGAAGAAGATCAGCAACAGAAAGACCACGTCGATCATGCTCGTCATCGACAGAGCGATCTTCCGGTCGTGTTGGACTTTGCGATTGGATAGTTTCATGTTACCGCGGGACTTCGACGGCGATTCGCACGCGTCTGATCTGCAACTTGTTCAAAGCGGATACAACCGAGTTCACGCCGGCACTGGCACCTCGTTGATCCGCGCGAATGACAATATTTATGAGCTTCGGATCGTCCCCCACGCGGCGCAATTCGCGATTGACCAGCGATACAAATTCGCCAATCGCGAGCGTCCGGCCCGAGACAACTATCGCGCCGACTTCAGTCACGTTGACGGTGACAACGGACGGTTTCTGATCTTCCGTTCCCTTGAGCTTTGGCAGCTCCAGTTGTTCTTTGTTCAGCTTCGATACCTGCGTCACGGTCATGAAAAAGATGATCAACAAGAACACGATGTCGATCATCGGTGTCATGTCCATCTCGGGACGCGTGTTGCGGCGGCGTTTGGTGAGACGCATGGGTTGGTCTACGATTTGTGGTTCATGTAGGTGACTCGTAGGGTGGGCTGTGCCCACCAACTGCAATGGTCGGCACAGCCCACCCTACAATCTTGCTTACTTTCGCCGACCCAGCGGCATGAGGACTTGTTCGACCCGTTTCCCCGCCTCGGCAATGATCGAATCGATTTTGTTACGGAAGTAGCTGAAGGCGATCATCGTGGGAATGGCGACAAACAATCCCATCAACGTCGTCACGAGCGCTTGCCCAATGCCGCCGGCCAGTTCCGCCGGCTTCGCCGCGCCTTCGGTGGCCGCGATCGTATTGAACGCCTTGATCATACCAAGCACCGTTCCCGTCAATCCGAGCATCGGGGCAATCGAGCCGATCAAGCCAAGGATTTCCGTCTTGCGGTACAAGGAACCGGTCTGGTCCTCTCCGGCTTCTTCGACCGCGGCCTTGTACTCGGCGAAGCCAAACTCGGAACCTTTGTAGCGCTCCAGCCCAGCCAGCACGACCGTCGAAAACAGAGAATGATTGGCGGGATCGTGGCAGTACTCGACCGCCTGATCGACTTGCCCTTGCGCAATCAACGTCTCCAAATCCGCGGCAACCGCTTCCGGCATCAATGTCGTTTTTCGGATCGTCATGAAATGCTCGATGATGAAGCCGACCGAGACGACCGACAGCAAGATGATGAACAGCCCAACGACTCCGCCATCGATGATCGTATCGAGAACGGTCCGCGTCTTCGCTGCGGGCGAACTAGCGGCCGGGCCGCTGGCAACGTCTTCCAAGACCTCATCGTCCTGTGCGAAAGCCACGGCACCCGGGTCCGGGCCTGCGAACCCGGCCAAGAGCAATGACATGGCGAGATAGATCGGCCAGGCGCTGTGCCATCGCGTTCGAGCAAGAGGGGAACTCCCGAGTCCGACAGAGCAATCCATGTTGACTCCTCAAGGCTGTATTCTAAGGATCAGGGTTGGGTTGGGGGGACGGTTGGCGGTTCACCAGTTTCGCGGAGTAGGTACTCCCGTATCCCGCGAGCAATTCGCCGCGCAAAGCGACGCTGCCACGAACGTCTTTCTGATCGGCGAGCTTCTGCATGGCGAGCAGCAATGCCGCTCCTGCCAACTCGGGTTGGCGGTCTCCGTAGACGGCAGGAACGCGCAATAAATCGAGCAGGCCAAGGTGCTGTGTTTCAAGTTCGTCTGAATTCAGTCGATATCGTCCCAGCCAGTACAAGCCGAGCGGCATATTGTCGCCGCTTAGTTTATCGATGTTGTCGCTCAAATGCCGCACGGCGACGTTGGGTGTGACCTGAGTCAGAACCTCACGTTGCGCCCCGATGATATCGCGCAGCTCGGTGATTGGCGTTTGTGCCGATCGAACGGCGCCAAGCACCTTCTCCGCCGTCTGGTCGTCTCCCGCTGCCGAAGCCAAACTTGCGTAGTAGATAAAGACTCCATCGGGCCGATCCTTCATGCCGCGAATCACTTGGTACACCTTGGGCATCTCGGCCCTGGCCGCTCTCGTATCGAACCACACCGGGGTCATGTCGGAGGTGAGCGCCGTTTTGGGATCAAACAACAGTCGTCTTTCACCAGGCAGCGGAAGCTCCGTCTTGCCTCGCCGCGCCAAGATGTCGTAGCACTGTAGATACGGCGCGAGAGCCGCCTCGCGTTGCCCAACGGCCAGCCGCCCCCACATCAATGCTTGCAGGACAGTGTAGGCCGTATCGCTGGTTCGCCCGACATAGCGCTGGTGAACGGCTTCGGCGTGCGGCAACAGGCCTTCGTAGTCGCCAACCGTCAACCGCTGACGAACGCGGTAAAGGTCGCCGCCCAACTCGCCGAGCATCTTATCGAAGGCCTCTTGCTTGTCGGGCGCGACCTTGGCTTTCTCGATCTCGTCCCAACCGAGAACCTGCGTGCTGTCCAGCCGGACTCCATCCTCGTCAAACGCCGTGACGGTCTTGTCCGTGATGATCTTCAGATTGCGCAGCACGACGCGATCTGCACCGCTAACGGCCGGAATCACCGAGCCGGAAAGCCAGAGGAGCAGTAGCAAACGAGCAAGACGGGGGCAGGCAACGCTGCTTTGTCGGCAACTCTGCTTCATGGATATGTGTGATTTGCATTTCAAGGACACGCCCCGGCCCGTGGAGAATGTCAGTACGAGTATTGTAACCGCGGCGGGCCGGGATGTGAATTGTGCATGACACCGGGTGTATTTTTTCTACTAGAACCGCGCGGGTCGAAGTATTACACTATTTGCGATACAAGGCTCCGCGATACAAGGCTCCTCCGATCTTTGGCAGAACAGGGCGAATTATGGCAGCGATTGCAACAAGTGACGAGTCTCAGCGGAGTGCGACTCAGCTCATCCTGCGGGGTGAAGCACAGCCTTTCCAATGGCGTTCCCTGAACGATGGGCAGCGACGAGCGTTCCAACGGATCGTTCTAGCTCTCTATGAATCTGTCCAACGACTCTCACGAGTTGCTTCCCATCAGGACGCGGGCGAGTTGTCGTTCTACGAACGGGTGCGCGATGACGTCAATCAAACATTGCTTCTATCGGGTGATCGCGGGACGGGCAAGACTTCGCTGTTGGTCAGCATCGCGCGCGCAATGATTCACGCCTCGGAATGGGACGAGGAGATCAGATCGTACGAGAATGCGCGAGGGACAAAAGGTTTAACAGACATGGGGCGTCCGTCAACGCAGGGTTCCGATGCTGCTTCTTACAACATTGTGGGTACGAAACTAGCGACATTACGGGAGCACGTGATTTGGCTGGAACCGCTGCACATGGAGATTCTACCTGGCCCGACGAACTTGATTGCAGCGATCTTGACGCGCGTCGAAGCGATCGTCGATCGACTCGGGGTTAGTGGCTTTCGAGGCGAATCCGGACACGGACGCGGCATCCTTGATGTGCGGTCTGAGTACGAAAACACAATTCTCGAATTGAAGCGGCTGACGGCAGACGTGTCGTTGGCTTGGGACGGGAACCTTGATGAGCGAGGGGCAAACCTCGACCCGGACGGATTTGCGGCCGAGGTGATGCGCGCTGAACGTGTGAGGATGGCTCTGGTGTCGCGATTCGCCCGAGTGCTCGACTTGATCGCCCGGTTCGTGCCGTGGGACCACGGCATTCACAACCCGCTATTTGTCTTGCCGGTTGACGACTTTGATCTCAATCCGCCGAGATGCTTGGAGCTGTTGCGGTTGCTCAGGATGCTGCGGGTGCCGCGATTGTTCTCGCTGATCCTGGGTGACATTCGTACCATGGAGCGGGTTGCTCAAATGCACTTTACAGGTGAGTTCGCGAAAATCGCCAAGGTGCGACTGCACGATGTGTCGGCTTTTGAATCGTCGCTGCATGGAATGCATAAGCCAATTACGAACGACGCGCTTCGCAAAATCCTGCCACCCGCTCAGCGCATCTACCTCAAATCGTTAGCCGGTGATGAAGTTCTCGATTTTCGCCCGGCAGGAAGTGACAAGACACTTAAGGCTTGGCTGGCCGAGCTGAAGATCAACTTGAACGCGACCAGTGAGAGCGAAGAGACGATTCCGACGGTTCTCGATTTCGTGCTGCCGCAATTACTACCTCGTGGTGTCGATGCCGAAACGGCGGACTTCGGATCCACGGATTCGGCGGCCTATAGTGTCGTTCGGACTTTCGACGCGCCGGCGCGCGTCGTCGCTGATATCTGGTTCCGCGTCGCTCAGCGAGCTGAGGACCAAATTCCAGGACGCCCCCCCTCGCCGAGCTTCGTCGTCCCGATGTACCAGGAAGCAGTCGCGGCGGACCCGTATGTCACGAGCGACGAGACGGAAACTCTGCAACAAGTCTTCGAAGTCTACGACGCCACGCGGCGATGGGAAGTGCATCACGAGTGGGTCGACGTACGGTTTGCGGAAGCGCCTAAGCAGCACTCGGAGCTAGGCCAGGTTGTAGAGACCGCCGTGAGCTTACAGCTTTGTACTGAAGGTAAGTGGTTGGTGGCACCGCACAGGCATCGGAGCGAGGATCCTGCCGAAGTCGCCGCAGCCAACTCACGTGCGGGACAGCGGCATTTGAGCAATCATGCGACGGCGTTGTTCGTACTCACTCACGATATGATTGCCTGTCATCCGAATCATGCCCCGGATCGCCATCTTGCCCCGGCTCCGAGCGAGATGTGTCTGGCGGCAACTGTTTGGCGGTTGCCCGAGGAGGATGTCGTTGTCCCTTGGCTGGCACCACCCTTTCGCACGTTCCGATCTTGGGATCGCTTCATTTTCTTATGGAGACAGGTTAACTCTCGAAAGTTCACGGAACTCTCCATGCAGACTGAGGCTGACTACCTCGCATTCGCCTGGCTCGCGATTGGGACATCGCTCTTGGCTCCCACGACGTTGAGCAAGCCACTCTCTTCGGGGTGGCTCTTGGGGAACAAGCCGTTGGAGGAAGACTGGAACGATCTGTGGGAGAGCATTGGCAGTCTTACCGTTCTTCCCAAAGAATCGGCCACGCACAGGAGTTTTGTTCGCGAGAGCTGGTTGCGGCATGTGGCGATGCTTCTGGCACCTGAAGTCTACCTTCCGTCGGTCTTTGAACGACTGCAACGGAGCCCAGCGAGGAAATGTTTGGAGACGTTCTGGCTTCTCGACGACCAGCGCTGGCTGATCCAACAAGCGCGCGCACGGCTGGCGGCTAAGTTTTACGCGCAAGGCAAGCACGAGCTAGTAAAAGCTTTTCTTCAGAATGTGAAGGGAACAAATTCCAACAGCAGCTCGCAGCAGAAGCGCGACCAAGTTAACCGCACGAAGGAGGTGATCGCCCGTGTGATCGGGGAATCCGCGTCGGGCACAACCCCGCGTTTTCCGGAATGGCAGGAGATCGCGGAGAATCTGCAGAGTTTTCCCACCTCCGGAAGTTACGACTCACGATTGCGCAAGCTGGCGGGTATCTTGCAAGAGATCCGTAAATCGTTTGCGCTGGTGAGCGACCGGTTACCACCGCGGGAAATGGCTCACGTTGCCAAAGAGGTCGATGATCAGGCGGTCGCGATCAGCGAACAGCTGAGTGCACGGCGCAGCTCGCTGAACGAGCTTGGGAAGGGTGCGCTTTGTCCGACGCCGGAGCAGATTGCCGAATGTATCGCTTCCCCGTGACTCGGTTCGCCGTGACCTGCCGACAGGCGTTGAAATGTCTCACCTAAGAACCGCCACGATACCGATCGACCACGTGTTGGCGGAAATGGCTGCCTTCCCGTTGGCTTCGCCGACATCGATGAGTTTGGGGCTCGCAGCGTTGGATCCGCGGTTGTCGCTAGATTCAGCGGCGGGAAGCGCGCAGCACCAGACAGCTCGTCTGTGGCGAGCCGCCGAGGCGTCTTTGGTCCGCGGCTGTCCCGCGGTTTCCGTCGACGAGTTGGTTGCCGTACGCGATGATGTGTGGTTCAGCGCGGCGCGAAATTCGGCTCCTCTGCCGCTGCATCGATTCCTCCACCATGTGGCCGCTCGCCATTTGAAGCCGCACGGAGCATCCGCGTCACCCTGCGTGTCGAACGCGACTCTGCAACGGGACGACCGAGACGAGGCAGTGCTCAATTCGCGAGCGCGCGAAGTCTGGCGGTGGCTGACTTTCGCCTTGCCGCCTGATTTGCTGCTTGCTGCTTTAGGGAACGGCCGTTCGATGCCGGTGACTGTCGAGTCGATTTCACCGCAGATCGCGTTAGACCTGAAGACACACGGATTCGCCGAGAGTCATCTGCACCTTGGCGCCGCATTTGAATTTGGCCTGTATTGGGTCGCGACCTTGTGTAGCTTGGCTGATCGGCAATTGACGAGTAGCGGCTTTCAAAGCCCCGGTGCGGAACTCGAAGAAGGGCGGGAACTCGCCTCCTGGTTGTTACATGGGGCGATCGTGAGATACGTTCTGGCGGGGTTTCTATTTCATCATAGCGACGCGAGCGCAAAACGCCGTAACTTGAGCGAGTATCTGCGGCATCATGTCTTTTCACCCGTCCAACGGCGGCTCGGATCGACTGCCGCGGTACTCTTGTATGGAGTGATCAATGACCTCGGGGCCGGCCAGCCGGTGACTGATGCGGAGCGATTTGCGCTACTTCAGGATCTCTACCGGCAACTGACCGGTGCTACACCAAACTCCTTTCCACACTGCAAGACAGCACGGCCTGGCGATGTCTGCGCGCCACATCTTCGACAGGCCATGCTGGCCGACCCGATCGCCGGGATGTGGTCCTCCTCCGGCGATCAGGGCCCATCGCCTGAAATGCTGTTCATTTCAGCAGGTCTCGGATATCTGAAACAGCGTGAGATTCGCGACAGCGATGCGGTGTTTGCCAAACTCTTCTGGCAAGTTGTCAGGACGCGCAATGTCCTCTATCGGCACATCGTTCAACGACCGCTCACACCGGGACTTCAATGGTTCGTCCGCACCTTTGGTCGGCTCGCTCCGGGGAAATCACCGTTGGATATCTGCATGTTCGTTGAGAGCGCCGCACAGGTGTGCGGCATCGGGCGAGGCCTTCGCGCGCTCGAAGTGCGCACTTCGCCTGGCGGAGACCGAAAGAGCTTGCTACAGATGATCCGTATGGCAGATTCGCACTTTCAAGATGTGGTTGCTTCGCCCAAAACTCAGCAGGAGCGGAGTGGGCGCGGAACAGTCGGCGATCCGCCCTGCGAGTTTGGAATTGTTTTTCATCTGACAAAAGATCGTGGCGGCGGGGCTCGTGAGGGTGCGCCAGCCGCCGACTGGTATCGGTCTCACGCCGACCCCGACCCACGCCACGGGAGCAACGTTCTGGGGTATCGTTATTCGCGTTACTATCAACAGGCCCGGCGTCAGGCCAGCAGCTTAGCGCGTGTCCTGCTTGACTTTCCGCTTTCGCTGGCGGTCGTTCGGGGCATTGACATTTGCACGGACGAACTCGGAACTCCGACTTGGGTGTTCGTTCCGTTGTTTCGTTATCTCCACGAGGTGTCACGCTCCGTATCCGCGTGGCTGCAGACACAGGCCGGGCTACAGATTCCACCGCTCCGCACGACGGTCCATGTCGGCGAGGACTACGTCCACTTACTGGGTGGCTTGCGGCGTATTGACGAGGCGATCCGTTGCCTTGGCATGCGTGAAGGTGATCGGCTCGGACACGCGGTGGCGCTGGGAATCGACGCGCGACGGTGGTGCCTGGGAGCCGGACGTGTTCCGATGATGCGAGAAGAGAGGCTTCTCGACCTGACTTGGGAGTGGTCGTTCATCTCTGTTAACGGGATCCCGGCGTCCGCGCAGCGCCAAGCCTACCTTGAACGCGAGATTGCTCGTTTGTCGATGACATTGTTCGCTGACGATCCGATGACGCCCTATGATTGTGACGTCTTTGTTCGCTACTTGCATCGCGAGGATGCGTTGGCAAGACTTGGATTCCCAGGCGGATGGCAGCACGCCAATCCGCCATCGCGCGATGGCGTGCTTGGCACGGCTTGGCCTGCGAGGACGATGCATCGCTTGAAGCAGTATCTGAGTTGCCCAAGGCTCTTCCGTCGCGGTCGCGTGATCGAATGGATCGATCCGAGATCCGAGGTCGACACACTCGAGGCCTTGCAAGAGCAGCTTCGTCGTCGCGCCAGCGAGATGGGATTGACAGTTGAGGCGAACCCTTCGTCCAATCTCCTGATCGGCAATCTTGGTGATTTGAAGTCGGGACATCCGTTCTGGCGTTTCGACCCACCGACGCCAACGAACGAGACCCATCGCGTCCCCCTGTGCATCGGCTCGGATGATCCAATCACCTTCGGCACCCAGTTACGCGGCGAATACATGTTGATTCACGATGCGCTTGTACTCGGTGGCACTTCGTATGCGGATGCAGACGAATGGCTGGCACGCGTGAGGGAGAATGGCCTTCGCTCGCGTTTTACGATCCCACGACCTAATAGCGATGACATCTGCCATTGGCATGGCACCGTCGATGAATCGAGACTACAGCCGATTCTGTGAGCATCTCGCGGTGTGTCGATCAAGTGCTTCGTAATGCTCTGGGCAGCGTTCCGCTAGAAAAACCGTGGAGCCTAAGCGTTACATCATTTGCCTGACGTAGAACGTCGTCACGAAACGCATCATCGGGTACGACTTGCTCTTCCGCCAGATCGGTGTCGTAAGAAGGCAATCCTGCCAGGCGGTCCTTTTGGGCGGACACGTCTCGTAAATGCGAGAAGGGCTGGGCCGGCCAGTTCCGCTCCACTTCCGCTTGGTTCAGTTGATCGAGTGTATGACAAGCAGAATTCGTTGCGGCGTGTCGTCGCAATCGCCTAGCGACCGCATCGACCGCGTTGAGATAGGATTGCTCATGCTCACCAACACTATCTCGCGACAGGAAAATGTGCGCGATGACCCGATGAACGTCGAACGGTTCACCATCGTCCACAATACAGCCACGGTGAGACGGACTAGAGTCGTGGGCCTGTACGACAACGCGCGTGTTCATATCTCGCAGTTCGGCAATCATGCCACCGTTCGCGGCGGTTCCTTCGACTAAAACCAAGTCCGGCGGCGTATTGTTGCCATGAAACGCTCGCCGTGGCGGCACGTCGACGACACCGGCCATGCTACGTCCCGCTTCCGATTGCCAAGCTTCAGAGCCGAACAACCATACCTTGAAACGAGGACTTGCATCCTGTGCCATGTTGGCCAGCGGGTTGACGGGACGATCAGCCAAGTGCAACAACCGAAACTCGCGCCGAATCGTCTTGCTCATTCGTGCCCAACGATCGCGAGAGCAGTCAAGGGCCAAGCACTCGAATCGCCACTTGATCGATTCCAGACACTCGTGGATGAGAGGCGTCTCGGCCTGGTACCCGCGCTTCTCGGCATCATGCTGGATGCGGAGGACACGGTCCCCGACTTTACCGTGCAAGTTGAGGACTTCTGCGTTGTCTGCCTCGGTCCAAGAGTTAAGATCGATCGTTGCCCGAAAGTAGTTGACAAGGAACAGATGCCGAGTCTTGATACAAAGATCGATCGCGTTGTCATCTCGCTTCAGTCCTAGGTGGACGTCGTCTAACGCTCGTTGGAGCAATAGATCAGGATCCCACCCACGCGGGACGGGGATCGTGAGTTCGTCTGCCAGTCCATTCTCGCCAAGCTGCGCTTGCCACAACTCCAACAAGACGGCAAGCCGCGATGTCTCACTGAGCGCCATATTCACTGCGGTGACCGAGCGCTGATACTCGTCGCGCCCCAACCAACCGAACACCTGCCCCGCTGGAATGTTTCTATCGATGTGTTGGTCGGCCGCGTTGACCAAACGCTTTGCCAGATTCGCCATATGCACCGAGACGTCAAACTGCGGCAGCGTCAGATTGAGGCGCTCGCTGTCGACCAGGTTTCGAAGTCCAACCACCGTTACATCCAGGAGTTGGATTTTCTGTTTCCAGTCGATGAGCGCAGAAGAATGGAAGAATTCACGCCGGAGCACGTGCGCGAACAGCGTCGCATACATTTTGGCTCGACCGATGCTAGCAGCGCACATCCAAATCGCCCTTTCGAAACCTTTCGCCGCTGCAACTACAGCAATGAACAGTGGTTAGTCTAACGCGGGCGTCTGGCGGCGACAACGGGGAAGCCGTCCGGGAGGATGACCCCGAATTCTTTATCGGTCGTGACCTGAGGATGACTGAAGTCGGTGGCTCTGTCGAAGTAGAATTCGTTCAGTATGCGATCGGCAAGCTTGCAGAGGCATCTGTTCATTCAACTCCGCAGTAGGACGCGACGTCCAAAGTTGTTGACGACCTCCGCACGCAATTCGTTCCACACCAGAGTGAGATTCCCGCCAAGATACCGTCTTGTCAGGCTTTAGATTTCCGGGTCCGGTGCATAAAGTCTAGGCTGGTTGCGCTCAACCACACACCACCTACACCCTAATTCTAGGTACGAATATTGTAGGCGCGGTGAGCCGGAATGTGAAACACGCGACCCCGCGCCTCGTGTTGCCCTCCGGCGAGATTTTCTGGCCCGGTCGCCTCGGTTTTGATAGACTCGACACACTCATCTCGTTGCTTTTTCATCTGATTTCGCTCGCCATGAGGGCGCGACCGCATTCGACTGATACTGCCGCCACGTCACATTCTGGGGGCTGAGTTCATCGCCATCGCACCGGACACAACGCCGAGTCGGTTCGAAAGTCGCCCGCAATTTGGGATCAGCGCCATGCTCTGGACCACTTTTGCCGTCGCGTTGGCGCTGGGATATCTGCGGCAATTCGATTCGCCGACCGTGTTTGCCTCCGCCGCGATTGTCATTGCGACTGCCGTCATTGTCGGAGGTTTGATCGGCTGGCCGGTTGGCCGAACGGGCGACGCCACGTACTGGGCGGTCGTGATCGCGACGGCGGCTTTTCTATCGGTGGCTGGCGATCCAGCCGCACCGGCGAGCTTTCGTTACGCGTGGTCCGCTGTCGGAATGCTTGCCGGTGCCGCCTGCGGCGCGGTCGCGCCGAGGCAGGTGTTGCGACGCGCGTTCTTTGGGGCGGGCGCGGGTGGCGCGGCCATGCTGGTTTGTTCGATGGCAATGCCCGTCCATGACCTCGAATCGGTGTTCGATCTAATCTGTGCGCCGATTATTGGTGGATTGGTCGCTGTGCTGATCGAACTGATTCTTTGGCTCGAACGCGAGCGTTACTCGCCGCGTTACATCACGGCGTCTTGGCTGCTGTGCGCGGTGATCGTTGGGAATCTGCTCGTGCCGTGGGTGCTGGCTTAGCGTCTGAACTTGGTCGGTGTCACAGAGTTCCCAGCAATTGATTCGTGGCAGGCGACGGACTTTGATCGGCGGGGGCTAACTGTTGGGCGGCTTGCGTTGTATAGCTGCCCGCGGCTTCGCCGTACAAATGCCCGTAGTAGTCGAGCCGCTGGGCGGCGAAGCGTTGCCGCTGTTCGTCGGTCAGATTCGGCTTGATGGACGACGTCACGTGATCGGTCGTCGCCTGCAACCACTTCCAGGCTCGATCGACTTCTTGCTTCGGCTCCACGCCGGCACTCTCCACCGTCCAACCAGCGGCTCCGAACAACATGAAGATCACTGCCCCCACCCCCATCGCTTCGATTGTTACGGCTCGGATTGCTTGCCAAATCATTCGCATCGCTCGACTCCCTCGTAGATGTAAGGCAGACCGCCTTGGAAGATAGGTTGTAACCACTCGGTTCGCTACAATCATACGCAAGGGTCGTGCCAGAAAAACCGTTTGCACACTGCCAGACGGACGCAAACGGTTAGGATTGCACGGTTTATGCCTGCCGAAGCGGCGATCGGTGTACTCGTGCAAGCTTCCAATTGTTGTAGAAGTTACATTGCCGAAGAAAGACTCTGTCCGCACTACTCCCCACTTCCCGATTTCGGTAGTGGTGGATTCCAGCCGCCATTGTGCGGTGGCGGCTGGAAACCAACCCTACACCTTCCCGAATGGACTCGCATGACGCTCACTTCCCCGACTCGCGATGAACTCGCCAGCGATTACTTCGATCAACTGGAGTTTGATCCGTATCCGGTGCAGGAAGATGCGTTGCTAAACTGGTTCGCCTCGGAGCAAGGCGTGTTGGTCTGTGCTCCGACGGGGACGGGCAAGACGCTGATCGCGGAAGCGGCATTGTTCGAGGCTTTGAAGACGGGCAAGCGGGCGTACTATACGACACCGCTGATCGCGCTCACGGAGCAGAAGCTGCAAGAGATGCAAGCGGCGGCGGTTCGTTGGGGATTCAGCGAGGACGATGTCGGTTTGGTAACCGGCAATCGGCGAGTCAACCCGGACGCGCCGATCTTGGTTGTCGTGGCCGAGATCCTTTTCAATCGTTTGCTCCATGGCGAGCAGTTTGAATTCGACGACGTGTGCGCGGTCGTGATGGACGAGTTTCATAGCTTCAACGATCCGGAACGCGGCATCGTCTGGGAGTTAACACTCGGCTTGTTACCGGAGCATGTGCGTTTGCTGTTGCTGTCGGCGACGGTGGGGAACGCGTACGAGTTTACGAGTTGGCTGCGGCGAGCACACAATCGCAATCTCGAGTTGGTTCAGAGTGACGAGCGGAGAGTGCCGCTGACGTATCACTGGATCGGCGATGCGCTGCTGACGGAGCATCTGGAGTGGATGGCGGCGGGGGATGAGGAAGCTCGCTATACGCCGACCCTGGTCTTCTGTTTCAATCGCGAGCAGTGCTGGAACGTCGCCGAACAACTCAAGGGCAAGTCGGTATTGCACGACGGCCAACAAAAGCGATTGCTGGCGGAAATGGAACAATACAACTGGTCACAGGGAGCGGGACCGAAACTGAAGCAGATCTTGCAGCGCGGCGTCGGTGTGCATCATGCGGGTGTGCTGCCAAAGTACCGCCGCATCGTCGAAGAGCTGTTTCAACTAAAGCTGTTGTCGGTTTGTGTTTGCACCGAGACGCTGGCGGCTGGAATCAACTTGCCGGCACGAAGTGTCGTGATCCCGGAATTGCTCAAAGGTCCGCCCGACAAGAAACGCCTGATCGAAGCCAGCGCCGCGCATCAAATGTTTGGCCGTGCCGGCCGTCCGCAGTTCGATACGCAAGGGCACGTGTTCGCGCTGGCTCACGAAGACGACGTGAAGCATCTGCGGTGGAAGGAAAAGTACGATCAAATTCCCGAGGACACCAAGGATCCGGGGCTGCGGAAGGCGAAGAAGGCGCTCAAAAAGAAGATGCCGAAGCGCCGCACCAATCAGCAGTATTGGACCCAGCAGCAGTTTGAACAGCTTCGCAACGCGCCGTCGAGCAAGCTCGTCAGTCGCGGCCCGCTGCCGTGGCGGCTGTTGGCTTACATGCTCGATGTGTCGCCCGACCTCGCGCTGATTCGCTCGCTGGTCGACAAGCGGTTGCTGGAAGGCAAGCAATTCGAGTCCGGCCAAAAGACACTCAATCGGATGCTGATGACGCTTTGGACGGCGGGTTACGTCACACTCGATCCGGAGCCGCCGAAGGAAGAAGATGCCAGCGACGGAAAACTGGGACTGGTGGAAGCCGAAGACGGCTCTGCGCCAGAAACCTACCAACCGCAGTTCGCTCATCCGACCGACACGATGCAACGCCTGCTTCACTTTCGTGGCGTGAATCCGTTGTATGGAGTCTTCTTACTCAATCATCTCGGCATCGCGGATCGCGCCGAGCGAATTCAAGCGATCGAAAGCATCTTGGAGATTCCTGGTTCGGTGGCGCGTTTCGTCCGCGTTCCGAAGCACGAAGAAATGCCTCCCGGCCCGCTCGCCACAACGCGTCTGGATGTTCATCTACTCCAGCTCGGTTTGGCCACACTCGAACAACTCGGAGCGGCCGAAGACGAGGAAGACGACAACCAACGGCGGCGTGGTGACGGCATCTTTGAAGAGGAACGCGTGTGGGTATTGACGCTGGCCGAGAAGTTACGGCTGTTGTTCGATCATGACTTCCCCGGCGTTCACGACGTCCGCGTCGTGCCCGTGTGGGCGGCGGGCGAATTGCTGGAATTTGGTGGCGACTTCAATAACTTCATCACCAGCAACGGACTGCAAAAGCAAGAAGGCGTCATCTTCCGGCACTTGCTGCGGATGATCTTATTGCTGGCCGAATTCAAGCAACTTTGTCCGCCGGATACGACCGAAGAAGAGTGGCGAACCGAACTGGACGACATCACCGATCGGCTGGCGGAATCGTGTCGCCAAGTTGATCCAACCAGTACGGACAAGACGCTGGAGCAGGCCGAGCAGACTGGTGAGATCCCGTAGGGCGGCGGTGCCGCAGCCGCGTAGGATGGACTTCCAGTCACGCGGAAAGGCATTTAAGGACGGACTGGAAGTCCATCCTACTCCTGCTTCTTGCGGAGTTCTTTCTGATTGAGGAGCGTCTCTTCGCGGACGATCGTTTCGATCGTCGATTGACGCGTTTCATCCGGCGCGGGCTTGACGGCATCGCTCAGCGAACGGGCGGTGCTGCCCTGGTCGCGGATCTTGGCCTCCTTGTGCTGTTCCTTCCGCTTGGCGTGTGACATCCGAGCGTTCAGCACCGAGCGGAAATTGAACGCAGTGGCCTGACGCTCAGCAAGGGGCCGCAGGTAACGAGCGACTTCCTTGGCGGTCTGAAAACGATTCTCGGGACGCTTCGCCATCAGCTTGGCAACGATCGCGGCGACCTGTCGCGGCACATCGGGTCGCAACTTCTGAACCGGCGTCGCCTTCTTCTTGAGGTGCGCTTTGAGCTTTTGCCCCGAACTCTCGAATGGGAACGGAACCTTTCCGGTCAATGCGAAGTACAACGTGCAACCAAGACTATACAGATCCGCCCGCGCGTCGACTTGGTAGCTGTCGAGATACTGTTCGGGCGAAATGTAATCCGCCGTGCCGAGACGATTCTGGCCGAAGATCATCGCCATCGAAAACTCTTCATCGTTCTCGTCAATCATCGCCAGACCAAAGTCCAGAATCTTCACGGTGCCATCCGCACAGATCAGGATGTTTTCCGGTTTGATGTCGCGGTGAACGAGCCCCTGTTCGTGAGCGTACTCCAAACCTTGAGCGGCTTGCATGATGATATCGCAGGCGTGGCCAACGTCGAGCTTCTTCTTCATCAGCATGAACTCGAACAAGTTCACGCCGCGAACCAACTCCATGACCATGTACGCAACCCGCCCGTAACGGTCTTCGGCTTCGCCAAGCTTGTGGCTACGGACGATGTTGGGGTGATTCAGCCTCATGCCGGCTTGTGCTTCGAGCCGGAAACGAGCGAGCGTGCCGGCGTCGTGTCTCGCTTCGTCGGGCAGAACCTTGATTGCCACGCGCCAATGCGTCTCCGAGTCCTCCGCGATATAAACCCACCCCATGCCGCCGCGACCGAGCACCTCAACTATCTTGTAGCCGTCGATCACCAGGCCACGGAACGAACCTTCCAACAGGCGATCGGCTTGGAAGCGAGTCAAGTATCCATCTTCAACCAAGACGTCCGCGATTGCTTCCTGAGTCGGATCATCCAATTGAGCCGCTGTCAGCGCAGCATCCTGGAGATCTGCTTGTGGCAGCAACTCGCTCTTCTTGAGAAGCGTGAGAAACTCGGTAGTCGATTTGGAGATTTGCATGAGAGACTCGCCGACACATCGTGCGTGGACGATCGTCGGGGCTCGACTCGAACGGCAGCGAACGCCACCACGTGATTCTATTCTATCACGGCTGCGCGTCAACTTGCACCCAGATTTCAAGGATTGCGGTCCTCGGACCAAGAAGGCGGGCAGGTGCCGAGGAGGTTCCGGGCGGAATCGTACCGCTTGCATTGGCTGCGCCGGATGAACACGCTTTCGCCCGGATACGAAGCGCTTTTTGGCGCGGAGCCGCCGATTAAGTAACGCCTACGAGAGGAAAGACCTCGACGTCGACGCCTGGCGAGTAATGAACAAAGGCCGGCGGTGCCGTGACGGCGGGGAAGCCGGCCGCGGCGATCAGTTCGTCTTGGACTTCAAACACGGTCGCGTCGAATGCAGGATAAGGCTCATGATGGACCTGGCCGGCATACATCTCGCGACCTCGCTCGACGAACAAGAGGTAACGTTCCAGCAAGAAGTGCCGTAACGTTCCAGGCTCGGACGGACCGAATTCGTCACCGACACGATATCGCACGGAGTGACTCGGACCGTTACGAGGGCGTCGCGTTTCATAACCGGTTGCATCGTCGGTTCGCTTTACGCTGGCGCGAGCGTAGTGGTAAGGCAAGCCCCAACCGGCTCGCGCACCCCAGACCGCGAAACGCGAGTTGGCTTCGAGCGAAAAGAAATAGATGCCTGGACGACCGTTGTAAATGACGTAAGTCCGCAAATTCGTCTCCAGGAAGCTCATGGAGCACGATTCAGGCCACCACCACGGCCGAACGCCTTCCATTTCGAATGGGACAACACCAACGTAGGCTTTGTTTTCGTAGAGGTCGAGTTCCAACTCGGGCGGAACCAAGCGGCGGAGGATGTCAACGTCGACCGGCCAGTGCATGAAGAGCAACGAGCGCCAGCGTTGGTATCCGGCGATTCTGCCCGGCGGTCGGCGAGATGGTGCAACGCGGTCAATCAGGGGGCGATCAAGTGAGTTCATGTCAGCTTCTCAACCGCACGGAACTTTCCCACTTAACATCGTTCGAGAAATAACTGTCCGATATCGAGTGAGCGGCACGGCGCTAGCCGCCGGTGTTGCACGACAACGGAAGAACCGGTGGCTAGCGCCATTCCGCTCACTTAATCCTCGAACGATCCTTAACGTCCGCGGGGCAACGATTCTGCTTTGAGCCACGCGTAGATGCTGGCCGCGACCTGCCGGTATCCGGTCTCGTTGGGATGCACGCCGTTGTTGGCGGGGTAACCATCGACGGGATCGAGATTCAGTTCGGTCGGAACGATGAAGATCCGTTCCGCTTCGCGGTCGGAGTAATGTTCGAGCTGCCGTTGGACGAGGTGGTGTTGAATTCGCTTCCAGCCCCAGCGGGTATAGCGATCCTGGTAGTTGGCCTCGAAGGCCTCCTGCCGCGAGTTGGGCGGAGTCGTCAAGCAAACCGCGAGCTTCGCCTCGGGAGCAGCTTTCGAAAATGCCGCGAGCAGTGTGTCGGCGTTCTTGAAAACATCATCGATTCTCGCGTCGATCGCCTGCGGGTCGTCAGGGTTCGCGCTGAAGCAGTCGTTGATCCCGAGCAGAAAGGTGACGACGTCTGGCGGCTCGCCGCCACATTCCTCGGCGAAATACCGCGTCACATCAAGCGCCGGCTTGCCATCGTCGCCAAGATAAACGAAGGGGCTACTTCGCTTGCGGTACGTCCCATCGGGATTGGGCTCGTACTGGTTGACAAAGCGTTGCCACGTCCAGCCGCCATAGCCTTCGTGGGCAACGCCCTCCGCGGCACCGCCGGGTTTGTGAGTTCCCAGCATCGTCAACTTGGGATTGCCCGGCTGTGCAAACAGTCGCGACAGCTCGTTCGGATAAGCGCTCGCATGCGTCAGACTGTCTCCGACGATCAAGAGCCGTAGCTCGCTCCCCTGCCCCGCGTCCGGAGATGCAATTCGCAGGATCGTCTTCGCCGTGTCGAGGACTTTGCCGTCAGCATCCGTCACTCGCACCGTCACCGCATGGTCTCCGCGAGCATCGGCAACAGGCGTGACCGCCCAACGAGTTGCTTGCTGAGCGCCAAGACCGCAAGTGACTTCAAATCGATATGCATCCGGCGACTGCGTGAGCACTATGTTGTCGTAATAAATGGCCGACTCGACGCCGGGAATAGCGAACACGACGGGAGGGAGTGTCAACTGCAGATCTTCGGCACTCACGCCGCGCGACGACGGCAATATGGCCACCGTCGCCGCCAGGAAACTCACGAGCGTCAACATACGCGTGTGGCTGGGGTCGAGTCTTCGAGCCCAGCCACCCTGTTCCGCAACTGACATTGGTATTCCTACTTGGGTAAAGTGCCTTACGAATTAACAAGCCGCCTCGACCGGTGATACGCTTAGGACCGTTCGAGAAATACCTGTCCGAATACAGGTGAGCGGCACGGCGCTAGCCGCCGGTGTTTCACGGCGCACGAAGAACCGGTGGCTAGCGCCATTCCACTCACTAATTCCTCGAATGGTGCTTACTCGCTCTCGATCGGCCGCTCTTCGCCTTTGTCGTCCCGCAAGAACGGTTCACGAACCTGTTCGCCTTGAGCTGGCTTGGTCTCGCGAATCCAGATGTTTCGGAAGCGGACTGGGTTGCCGTGATCTTGCAACCGGATCGGCAGGCGATCGGCGTGTTGGCTGTACTTGGGAGGTCGAACAAAAGGCGTGTCTCCCTTCAGCTCAAAGTGATTCAGAATCAACGCTCCGTTGTGCAACGCCGTGATAAACGCGGGTGAGTTCAGAGAACCGTCTTCATGGAATCGCGGAGCCGTCCAGATGATGTCGTAGACGTTCCATTGGCCCGGCGGGCGCATCGCGTTGACTTGCGGCGGCGTCTGTTTGTAGATCGCGCCGGCCTGGCCATCGAAGTACGTTTCGTTCTCGTACGAGTCGAGAACTTGGATCTCGTAGGTGTTCATCAGAAAGATGCCGCTATTGCCACGGCCTTGGCCACTGCCAGTGGCGGGCGTTGGTGCCGACCATTCGATATGCAGCTGGCAATCACCGAACGACTCCTTCGTGCGGGCGTCGCCTTTACCGCTAACCATCGCACCTTCGTCGACCGTCCAGTTGTCCGCGTTCTCCCAGGCCGATAGATCGCTGCCATCGAACAGCACAACCGCGTCGGACGGCACACCATTGTCGCCAACCGTGATGATCGGCGTTGGCTCCCATTTGATTCCGTTCAAATACTCGTCGGCGGAACTGGGTGACTGGTTGATGACGGCGGCGAATGCCACGGACAAGCAGGCAAGCTGAACAACTGATTTCATGGTGCAAGCTCCTTAACAGGTGGGCAACAACAGGCAGGGGTAGGTCTTCCGGCGGAAGTGACCTACTGGGACTTTTGAAACAAAGCCTAGTCTAACTTCCACGTCGCTCGCTTGCGCCTGCTGTCCAAGAAAGAGAAATTCGCCCGCGAATGACGGAGTCCGATTAAAAGAACTCTGCGTCGATCGCGGGCGAAGGTTAGCCGCTGCGAAAACTACTGACCGATTAGTATCGCCCGTACGGCGAGCGACCAACTTGACTGCGGTAAGGGTACGCTCCATACGCAGACGAGCGATACGGCGTGCCATATCCAGAGGGAACACTTCGGTAGCTCTGGATGTAGCGGGGCGAGTAGGCTCGCGTCGCGTGAGCCGTCTCGTGTTCAACCGCGTCGTGGTACGAGGAGTGATCGAGATCGTTGTGCAGTCGGACGTGCTGACGAGTGGTCAGCGGCTGATAGTGGGCCGCCTGATGCACGTATTCCCGTTCGATCTCGCGGGCCTGCAAGTCAACGTGGTGGTCGACATGTGCGTGCTGAGCGGCATGGCGATACGACTGATGATTCGTGCCGAAGGCAATACGCAGGATCTCGGTCAAGTCCGAGGCTTGGGCGGAACTGGTGCAGGCAACCAAAACGGCGACGGTGGCGAAGCTAAGAGCGATACGTTTCATGGCTTTCTCCTTCAGGCGGTTGAAAACTCGGGAGCGATCGGCGATCAACTGATTCGCCTTCTTGCTGTAACGCTGGTTCTCAATCGCAGACCCCGTGCCAAAAGTCGTGGCGTGCGGCACAGGTCGTTTCAGTACCGCCATTTAGAACGAGATTGCCCAATATCTCCCGCCGGCCTACACGCTGCTTTTGTCGTCCGTATGACAACGCCGTCGCACATAGAGAGACGCGGGTGACGGGACGCACGCCCGCCGCCGCCCCGAACGAAGCGCAGGCGTCCGCCGCGTGGATGCGGTGGCTCAGCAGGCATGCGGCGTTGTGCGACGGACAACGCCGCATAAGATTCTTGATCCCCCTGAACCGCCAAGAGGAGAACTTAATGTACGGCCGACTTATTTGCGAAACCAGACGATGATAAGGCCGATCAGGCCTTCTTGTGAGTGGGAAATTGAGATTAGTTTGTCCGCAGGCAATGTCGACGCGAAGTCCATCGCCTCTGTGCAAAGTGTGTCCCATGATTTCGTTCGGCTCGCGAAACGCCTGCACGTAACGGCAGTTTGGGATTTTCGGTTTTCAGCGGGTTGTGTCGCCATTGGCTCGCCGCAGGTTATCAAAGCGAACGACCCTCAACAACCACCGATTGTAACAAACGGGACAGCTTCAAAAAACCAAAGCGGCGAATGCGCAGCATCTCTGCCCACATGCATTGTTGGCCGACGAGGGTTACGGAACGTTCTCCCGTGCGCTGGGACCGTACGGTGAAGGCGTCCGCCGTAGCCGGTATTGCGGGCATACGCTCTTGGAGCGCCCGCTGAGGTGATCACGATTCTTCTCCGTCAGAATTCAATAAGGGAAATTCGGGATCACTTTCGCTAAGACACTGCATTCGTTTGCCAGACTTGATGTAGCATTCGTGATGGTGACGTTCAAAGCCGTACACATCGCGTGCATAGCGGTCGAAGGCACCGGAATCGTCGGGTACGTAAATACCGTTACGCTGCGCGACCAAGTGCGGTAGCACACTTTCGATCCACCGACCGCAGCCTGGGCACAGCAACCGCACGCGAATGGGTTCACCTTCCAAGTCGATTGCAGTCATCATGTCAGACTCAAATGGAGCGGCCAACGGTTGGCACGGTCGTCACCGCCCGTGCCGAAGGAGTAAAGGTTGAACTACGATGATTGTATTACGCAAGCGGCGTTTGCACTACGCCGAAGGTGATTCCGCTTTGCGGTCGTGCCTTGTTGGACGGCTCAGAGACCGTCCAGAATCATGCCAGCCACAACTCCAGCAACTGCGGTGATACAACCAACAACCCAGCGACGCTTTCCCAAGAGAACGGAAGACGCAAGTAGCAAGACACCCACGCCAAACGCAAACCCAGCAAGCAGCGATTCACGCGCTATTGGCGATACGGGGTCGGCGGCGTCAAAGAGAACCGCAGTACCAATCGTGACTGACGCCCCAACGGTCAGTACGAGCCCCAGACCGCCAGTGATTACAGCGGGGATCAGATGCCAACGGAATCGGTATATTCGGGGCACGCTGCTTGTGCGCGGCGATGTGTACGGATTCGATTGGTCCCGGCGCACTACCAATCCTCGTTCGCCCAACGGTTTTCTAGCCGCCACCGTGTCGAAAAGTCTGGTCAGATCAAACGACGGACGGGGCGCTGGATACATTGCTAGTACAGGTCGCTGATTATGGTTCCGTCGGACGCGATTGGCAAGACAATGGCCGGATGCCCTCGACACATCGAACTACCCCGGCAGCTTCGATGCACCTCACTCCTTGTTGTCGGCGACTCGCGTCCAAACGAACAATTGTGGCTGGGGAAGGCTCTGGTGGTTGGTAAGCATTCCCGAGACGACTTTGAGTTGAGAGTTCCCTCTTGCCGACGCCACGCTCGCGGCGTTACCATCGCCAGCGTACCGCGCGAGGCCGGAGCGAACTCATGACTACTACAACACCATTGCAGTCCACATTGACGTTACTGCTTTTGCTGGTCATCCACACCGGCGCTCCTGCCGAGGCCGCACCCGGCGGCGTTGCCGACGAGCTGCGCAATCTCGACTCACGCGTCCTCACGCACGAGCAAGCGCAGCCGAAGCTCGCGCCGGATGACCTGCGATCGATGCTTTCCAGGGACATTCGCGCGCGGCGGCAATCGGTCAACGAACGGGACTTGACCGCTTGGCGAACCATTTCGGATCGCGATCAGTGGGAGCGGCATCGGGACGCCAAGATTGCGGTGCTCACACAGTCTCTCGGGACGTTCACCGACCCGCCCGATGACCTGCAAGTCCAGGTGACGCGTTCGCTGCCTGGCGACGGTTTCGTCATCGACTGCCTCGTCTTCGAAAGCCGCGCGGGTCTGCTGGTGACCGCAAATCTCTATCGCCCGGCCACGCCGCGCGAATCCATGCCGGGGATTCTGATTTGCCACAGCCACCACAATCCGAAAACGGAAGGCGAGCTGCAAGACATGGGGATGATGTGGGCGCGGGCCGGATGCCTCGTCCTGATCATGGATCAAGTCGGGCACGGCGAGCGGCGGCAACATCCGTTTAAAACCGCGGCGGATTACGACGGCGAGTTCCGCGCGAGTCGCCAGGACTATTACTTCCGATACAACGTCGGCATCCAGCTGCATCTGATCGGCGACAGCCTGATCGGCTGGATGGCCTGGGATCTGATGCGGGGAGTCGATTTGCTGCTGGATCAGCCCGGCATCGATCCCGAGCGGATCATCTTGCTCGGCTCGGTCGCCGGTGGCGGTGATCCCGCGGCAGTGACCGCCGCGATCGACGACCGCATCAAGGCCGTCGTGCCGTTTAACTTCGGCGGGCCGCAGCCGGAGACAGTCTTTCCGCTGCCCGACGACGCGGAACTCAGCTTCAATTACGTCGGCGGCGGAAGTTGGGAATCCACGCGAAATCTGCGGCTCTCGGCGCGCGATGGTTTTCTGCCTTGGACGATCGTCGCCGCCACCGCGCCACGGGCACTGATCTATGCCCACGAATTCAAGTGGGACAGCGACAACGACCCCGTGTGGAAGCGGCTGGAGTCCATCTTCGGCATGTACGATTGCCGCGATCGGCTGAGTTCGCTGAAGGGCTACGGAGCCGTCCAACTGTCGTCCAATGAAGCGTCGCACTGTAACAACATCGGCGGGCAGCATCGGGCGCAGATCCATCCCGCGTTCGAGCGCTGGTTCAACATCGTCGTGTCCGATCCGGACTTCCGCGACCGGCGAGACTCGAGCGCGTTGCTGTGTGTCGAGGGTGTTGAGACAGACACGCCGATCGCGCTGCCTCGCGTGCATGAACTTGCCGGCGCAATCGCCGACCAGCGATTGCGATCATTCCGCGAACAGCTCGACTCGAACCCAACGGACCGAACCGCCGTTCTAAGAACAGCCTGGTCCGAAGTGCTCGGCGGAGTCGCGCATTCCCAAGTGGCGGACGCCAAAACGACGACCGACGAGCAAGAACAGTTCCGTCTTGTCCGTTTCACCTTGAACCCGGAACGCGACATCCTGGTGCCAGGCATCCTGTTGCTCCCGAAGAACCCCGCGCACCAGCACTGCCCCGCCGTGGTGGCGATCGCGCAGTCCGGCAAACAGCGTTTCCTCGCCGAGCGTCATGCCAGCATCGCGCGGCTGTTGGAGGCCGGCATCGCCGTTTGCCTGCCCGATCTGCGCGGGACGGGCGAGACGCGACCGGGCGACTACCGCGGGCGAAGCAGTAACGCGACCGGGTTGTCGTCGAGCAAACTCATGCTCGGCGGCACGCTGCTCGGTTCGCGTCTGTCCGATCTGCTGACGGTCGTGCATTGGTTGCGAACGCGGCCGGACATCGACGACGCGTCGATCGCGGTGTGGGGCGATTCGTTTGCCAACGTCAACGGTCCCGATCACCGCATCGACGTCCCGCTGGGCATCGACGACGAACCCACTCACTCCGAACCGCTAGGCGCTACCTTGGCGCTGCTCGCTGGACTGTTCGACGACGACATGAAAGCGGTGGTCGCACGCGGCGGGCTCGTTTCGGTGCGCAGCGTGCTCGACAGCCCCTTCATGCACGTGCCGCACGATTTCGTTGTGCCGGGGCTGCTCACGGCAGGCGACCTGCCGGACATCGCCGCCGCCATCGCCCCGCGACCGTTGCGCGTCGAAGGCTTGGTCGATGGAACGAATCGCCGCGCCGAATCGCTTCGGGAGTGGCAGACAACTTCAGCCGCATACGCCCAGTCGCCGGAAAACCTCGTCGTAGAAATCGACGCCAGTCAACCATCAATTGTGGTCGACTGGCTGATCCGCAAGACGTTCGACGATTGACGCAACACACTATGCTCGAGCGGCAGCCAGGGCCGCGTCATAGTCCGGGTGCTGGCCGACTTCCTTCACGTACTCCACGTGCGTGAGGATTCCCGCGCCGTTCACAACGAAGATCGCGCGGGCCAGGCACTGGTCAAACGGTCCGCCAGCAATCAACACTCCGTAGGATTCGCCAAACTCATTCGAGCGATGGGCACTCAGCGTGACAACATTCTCCACGCCCTCCGAGCCGCACCAGCGTTTTTGTCCAAAGGGCAAGTCCGTGCTGACCACCAGCACTTGAGCATTCGCTAATGTTCCGGCCTGCTCATTGAACTTCTTCGTCTCGGCGTGACAGACGGGCGTGTCGAGCGAAGGCACGGCAGCAATCAACAGCGTCTTGCCGGCGAACGTCTTTAACGTGACGTTCTCCAAGGCGTTGTTCTGAAGATTGAAGTCCGGTGCTGCATCGCCGACCTTCAACTCAGCGCCAGCCAAATCGGTGGGCGTACCCCTCAAGGTAATCGCACCGGTTCGTACTTTTGTCATGGATTCGTTCCTTTCGGTGTATAGCGACAATTAGTTTTCCCGGTCAGCGACAATTAGAACTCCTGGGTTGACGGGGAGTGCTAGCTTTGTTTGCTGGGGCGATTCTTCACCCAGCGACAATTAGAATTCCCGCCCAACGAAGTTTCCTTCAATATCGCATCTCCCTATTTTCATGGAGATTGCGATGATCACTGATGGACGAGTCAAGGAACTGCGGCGAATGCTTGCACAAGGCAAGCCACTGGCCGCTTCGGCAAGGATGACACTCATGGATGAGAAGACTGCACGCAGCTATCGTGACGATGATCGTCTGCCCTCCCAGCGAAAAAGGTCTCGCGAGTATCGAACTCGCACCGACCCGTTCGCCGACGTCTGGAGCGAAGTCCAGCAGCGACTCGAAGCCGAGTCAAAACTGAAAGCCCAGACGCTCTTCGCGTGGCTACAACAGACTCAGCCTGGCGAGTTCCCCGACTCCACTCGACGAACCTTCGAACGACGCGTCGCCCAGTGGCGAAGCCTCCATGGGCCAGGCAAAACCGTCTTCTTCCCACAACAACATCACGCCGCAAGATTGGCCGCCAGCGACTTCACCGTCATGAATAGTCTGAACGTGAAGATCGCTGGAGCGAGATTCGATCACACGCTCTTTCACTGCGTGCTGACCTACAGCAACGTGGAATCGGTCTCGCTGTGTTTCTCGGAATCGTTCGAGGCCCTGAGTGAGGGCATTCAAAAAGCGTTTTGGGAATTCGGTGGTGTGCCGCAGCGGCATCGTACCGATTCGCCCTGTGTTGCCATCAATACAGTGCCGCCATCAAGAACCACTCCAGCCGCAAGCCAACACGTCCCCCAACGCCGATGGCAAAACCGAAAGTGGACGTGACGCTTCAGATGACGGACCAGTTTCGCGAGCTTCGTCTGCCGAGCTTTCGCGATCACTTTCAGCTGGCGGCGGATCGTGCAGCGACGGAGAATCTCAGTCACTTGAATTATCTCTCGGAGTTAACGACACGGGAATGCGAAACTCGGCGGGAGGGACGGATCCGGCGATTGATGGCACGCTCGCGACTTCCGCTGGGCAAGACTTGGGACTCGTTCGACTTCGCGCGACTTCCGTTGAGCGTGAAGCGGCAGTTGGAAACGCTTCGCGACGGCTCGTTTCTGAATCGTCGGGAGAATGTTCTGCTGTTCGGCAAACCGGGATCAGGCAAGAGCCATGCGCTGTGTGCGTTGTCCCAGCAGTTGGTGCAGCAAGGTCACAGCATGCTGTTTACGACTTGCAGCCTGTTGGTTCAACAACTGCTGATCGCCAAACGGGACTTGCGTCTGCCGAAGTTGATCAAACAGTTCTCCAGCTTCGAGGGCTTGATCATCGACGACCTGGGCTACGTGCAGCAGAGCCGCGAGGAGATGGAGGTGCTGTTCACGTTGCTGGCGGAGCGTTACGAACGCGGGAGTGTGTTGTTGACGAGCAACTTAGCGTTCAGCAAATGGGACCAGATCTTCAAGGACGCCATGACGACGGCCGCCGCGATCGATCGCTTAGTTCACCACAGTGTGATCATCGAGTTGAACGTGCCGAGTTATCGAGTGGAGACCGCCAAGAAAACAACCTCCCAAGGACGATCACAAGCATCGAAGGCCACCAACTAGAATTCATGACACGGAATTCTAATTGTCGCTAAAGCGGAGAACTAATTGTCGCCGAACAGCTAAGTTGGCCGGACCAACTAATAAACACTTTGATGGGCATCTACTTCTCCGTAAAGACTCTTGCGGGCGAACGCTTTGGATGACCGGGACCGAGAAAGTGATGTCTGAATTCAAAACCAACGCCGACGAGGTCTCCGGTCGATCCAATTGTTCGCCAGCTTCGGCGACTGGAATATATATGTTATCACGGCTTGATTGTCGTGTTTGTTGTTCACCGAATCGGCTCCCTGGTTTGATAGGCCAGATCGTCGTCGATTCGGGAAGCAGTCCCCACACAGTGGGAGAGCCACAGGCATGGCGGGCTTATTTAGGTTTGCCGCCATCATCCTGTGACCGTTACCGGGTTTTGCTATTGGCGATACCGGCGGCTGCTCGTCAGCCTGACATCGGGAACGCGCAAGCCCTTTTTGGGTGCTTGCCTTCACAACTGCACTTTAGGCGAGTATATCTCTAATCCTCAGGTGCGGACATGATTGTAGCGGACGCTGGGCGGTGGGCTGCCTGGGAGTAACTTTGCTGGAAAGGGCTAGGGTCGGTTGCAGGTGCGACTTTGGTCACACGCTCAGGCTGATGAGGTCTTCGATCAGCCTCCGGAATTTCCTCGTATCTGGGGTCTTGGGCAGACCCGCCAAAAATTGTTTCTCCAGCATTTCCTTGGATATTGCGCGCCGCCGGTCCGCATGCGACGGGCGCCGATCGGGATTGTCCCAAGGACGGTGGCGGCGATCGGTTAACTCGGGTTTAGCGACGTCCCACGAGCTCAGTTCCACCAGGGTGTACATCCATTGGTTCAGATGCCAGCAGCCAATGTTGGACCAGACGTTGCGCACTTGTTGTTGGCCGGCTCCCCAGACTTCCTTCACGTCATGAAAGTGTTCTTCGATCGCCCATCGTGCTGCAACGGTTTCCAGAATGTCACGCACTTCGACCTGAGCATCCGTGCAGAAGTAGGGTGCCCAGCCGCCGTCGTCGAAGCGCACGATCACCACTCGGATGACGTCTCCCACGAGGCACGATGTCGCTAAGAACTCTTTGTACTGCCGAACAACTTCTCCGCCGCGGCAATGATAAGTGATGGTTTGCCAACCTTCGCCGTGGTTGGCCCGCTTGCTGAGGGAGATTCGATGGAAACCATAGATACGTGGCCGACCAAGCTGCTTGGCCTTTCGCTCAGGAGGCAGATCAAACAACTTAGCGTCCTTGCGCAAGCGACTGAACAGAACCACTCCACGATTTTTAAGTGGTTTCAGGACTTTCATCGCAGCGTAGGCACCATCGGCCACCATCCAGATCTGGCACGTCACACCCAGCGAACGTAACGTGCTGACGAACCAAGTCATCAGCTTGACCGCCAATTGATGTTTGGTCTGGAATTCCCAGTCATATTTCTCTTGCAGCTTGGGGACGTCCACAGCCCGAACGTAAAGCATCGACCGCAAGGGCAACGCGATCACGCCCCACAATGAATGCTTGGCAAGCACACACAGCGAAACCCAGTTGTGTCCATATAGCCACTCGCCATCGGCCGGACCCGGCGTTGGATTGTGATGCACACCAGCGCCTTCCACATGGCGACCGTAACGCTGCGTTGGCGAGTCGTCGATGACTGCCGTGAGATGACCATCCGGACCCGGATCGAACTTCTGTAGCACCGCTTTCAACAGCGGCAAGGCCAGCGGCTGAGTGTTGCGTCCGACGCTGATCAGACAATCATAGAACCGGTCCCAGTCATCTTGCACGCCAGCGGCCGTGAACCAAGCAGCGGCCACGCGCCGGTCATCCGCCAACATCATCCCCGCCATCACGATCGACAATCGGAAGGCCATGCGGGCATCGAGCATGCCACCCATCGAGGAGACCGTAGCCGCCAATGCGCCAACCAAGGGCACCTTCGCCCGCGAAGTCTTCTTGCGCCGCGGATTGACCGTGTTGAGCCGTTGCCGCTTATCGAATTGTGACGACTTTCCCTGACGCTTGTGCCGAGCTTGCCGACGCTTCGAAGACTGTTTACGCTTAGCCATCCGTGGCTCCTTCAATGTGCTAGAGGTTTTGCAACTCCTAAATCATTGTCGAGAGCCACGGTTTCTTGAAATATCAGTTCTAAAGTCGATGAGATTCTTGCCTAAAGTGCAGATCCACAACAAGACGTTTAATGCGGCCGTGTCTAGTTACAAAATGCAAGCCGACATATTCCGGAACACCACGGACTACGAAGGCCAAGTCATCTGGCTAGCTACAGCTATTCAGCCTAACCGTGCTCCAAGCGTGCCGACGAACCCGGTGGCGTCAAACGTGACCCGCACCAGCGCGAGGGTCAGTTGGGGTGCCTCGAACGATCCGGATGGAGATCCGATCACCTACACGATCCAATGGAAGACCGATGGTGCGCTGTCGTGGCCATTGGCAAACACGGCGGCGACCTCCAACGCGTATTTCAACGTGACCGGGCTTAGTGCTGGCATGGTTTACGATGTGCATGTCAAGGCATCCGACGGATCGTTGGAGAGCAACTGGAACGGTTGGTTCGACAGCAGCGAAGAAAACGTTATCACGACGTTACCGCCTAACCGTGCTCCAAGCATACCGGCGAACCCGATGTCGTCAAACTTGGCCCGCACTAGTCCCAGAACAAGCGAACTCTTGAAGACTGCTTCGCAAGCTGAGCAAGAAAAACTCAAAATCCC